>DVGB01000055.1 GCA_018712955.1 Candidatus Aveggerthella stercoripullorum | reverse complement strand
ACGTATCGACTTGTCTGCGAAATGAGGGAAAAACTAGGTTTGGAAAATGGACGCGGCTCGCCGGCACAGGTGGACGAGACGGGCGCGGCGACGACTCCCGGTCTATGGAGCTTCGTCGCGGCGTCGATGATAGACGGCGAGACCGGATGGAAGTCGAGCCTTACGGACGGCGCGTCGGTGCTTTAGAACGCTGACCTGCGGTTCTTCGCAATCCCAATGGACGGCTACGAGGTGGCGGGCTGGAAAGTGACCGAAACCGTGCCCGATGGCACGGCAACTGACATTCAAGAGCGAGGGAGGTGCGAACGCTCCTGCAAGAGCGCGTTCGAAAGGGTCCTGGAGATAATCTGGGACCCTAATCGCATCACCCGTTTTCGAGGTGGAGCGGGTGTAACGGCGCTGCGTCGACCATTCTATGATGACAGCAACAGGGGGAGAAACGCGAACCAGAAGGAGGTCGACCATGTCTGAGATTTCGAACAAGCTCTACGAGCTGGCTTTGGGCGCCCAGAGCGCCGAGGAGATTGCCGGGCTTGCCGAGGGTGCGGGCATCGAGCTCGCAGAGGGAGAGGCCGAGCACCTGTTCGAGCGCCTTCATGGCAAAGGTGCGGAGGAGATTGTCGACGAGGAGCTCGACTCCGTCGCGGGCGGCGCCTGCAAGGGGACGCGAACCGTCCGTCCTGGGGTCGATAAATGCGGGCATGGGTTTTGCGCTTGCTTCGACACGTGCCGATTCTACGCTCCGCACGATGACGATCCCAGCGTGGGCGAATGCGGCAATCCCCATTTCACGCCGTAAGCGCGAACACGCAATGGGGCGCGCAGGCGAACAGGTGCGTCGCGCAGGAATCGCCTTTGTTTCTTATGGTGCATTCACCATCGGTGCGTGCACCATTTTTCTTTCGACAGCGGTGAGGGCGCATCGCTTTCACCGGGATCGTTTGCGTGCTCTTCCGGTTCCAAGTTAGCCGCGAGCTAATGCCGCGCTAGACGGCTTTCCTTACCATGTTTGCTTGCAAGGACGTTTTCGCAGGTACAATGGAGCAGACGTGGCCCGGAGAAGAAAGAAGCGCGTGGAAGAACCTTTGACAGACGAATTGCTTGCAGAGCTCATGGACGCACCTGACGTGCGCTCCTTCGTTGCGGACAATCGGCTGAGCGAACGGACTCTTCCCGAGTACCTTTCCCAGCTTCTACAGGAAAAAGGGCTTATCCGCGCTGAAGTCGTCCGCGCGGCAGGAATTAACGACACATTCGGCTACCAGATATTCATGGGTCAACGCAACCCTTCGCGCGACTATTTGCTCGCGCTTTGCTTCGCCATGCGCCTGACGCTCAAAGAAGCAGATCGGCTTATGCAGGCAGCAGGCGTGAACGAGCTGTATTGCAAGAACCGCCGCGACGCCATCATCATCTTCTGCCTGACGCGCGGGCTGACGCTGCAAGAGGCGGACGAAGAGCTCTACCGCCTCGGCGAGATCACCATTAGCAGGTGACGCATGGCGGACGATATCATCGCGTACCTTGAGGCGATCGACCGCGATGCGTGCTATCGCGTCGAAAGCGTGCTGAAGGAATCCCCGCTCGAAACGACGGAGTTGGTATCCTTCGTCGGCGCGAACGGCGCAAAGCAAGGTCCGTACGTGCGTAAGCGCTTTGATGCCGAAGCGGGCTTAGGGGCGGTGTATGCGCGCATTATGGACGCCCAGCGTGCAGGATCGCGCTTCCTTCATCTTCCGCGCGTGTTCGACTGCTATGAGCTGGGCCGCGAGCGGGCTGTCGTCATGGAGTACGTCGCGGGGGAGACGCTTGCCGATGTCGTGTACCGATGCGACCCGTCTCTTGTGCTGGCGGCCGACTTGTTTCCGCGCCTGTGCGATGCGGTCGCTGAGCTGCATGAGCGATTCGACCCGCCGATCGTTCACCGCGACTTAAAACCCTCGAACATCATCGTGACGGCAGACGCCCTCACGCTCATCGACTTCGGTATTGCGCGTACGTACAGGGAAGGGGCGGACGATGACACGCGCCATTTCGGCACGCGCGCGTATGCGCCGCCAGAACAGTTTGGTTTCGGGCAAACCTCGGTGCGAAGCGACGTGTACGCGCTCGGCATGCTTTTGTGCTACTGCCTGACCGAGCAGACGCCGGATGCGAAGGTTCGCGAAGGCGGGTTCGTTGACGAGCGCATTCCTGCGAACCTGCGTCCAGTGCTTGCGAAGGCGACGGCGTTCGATCCGGCGGGGCGTTTCGCCAGCGCGCGGGAGCTCAAGGAGTCGTTCCTGGCGGCAGCGGGAGGCTACGGCGCGCCGCTCGTCGCAAGCGCGGCGCTGGTTCCTGAAGGGATGCGCAGCGCACACGAGGAAGTGACGAGCGCGATTATTCAGGGCGATGTGGCGTGGATTGATCCGGTCAATGGAACGGCCCGGCGCTCGTCGCGTCGGACCGTAGCCGCCATAGCGCGCGGGTTGCTGGCGCTTTCGTGCATGCTGCTCTGGGTTACGGCATGCATTATGTGCGCGCTCGATCCGCAGTATTACCTGCCGCAGATGCACGAGCAGGGCCTTCCGCGCGCGGTCGTGGCGGCTCAGTACATCCTGCTCGCGGTGGTTGGCGTGCTCGTCGGGTGGGTCGCCTTCGATCGGCGCTACCTTGAAGAGCGGTACCCGCGCTTGCCGAAATGGCCGTTCGAGCACGCAGTCCGCAAATGCGTCATCGGCACGGTGGCGTGCTTGCTTGCGGTGGGCATGCTACCACTGGCGTTCTGACGGGCAGTCCTGCTCTTCTATCCGACAATGCGGCCGTCGGTGGAGATGGTGACGCTTTGGAACGTTGCGCCCGCCGCGTCAGCCGCCGTGCGGGCAGCATGCTCGATGCCGCCGCAGCAGGGAACCTCCATGCGGACGACAGTGACGCTGCGCACCTTGTTCGTCACGGCGATTTCGGTCAGCTTCTCTGCGTAGCTCACACCGTCGAGCTTCGGGCAGCCGATAAGGCAGACGCGGCCTCTGATGAAGCGGTCGTGGAAGTCACCGTAGGCGAAAGCGCAGCAGTCCGCCGCTACCAACAGGTCGCACTCCGCGAAATACGGCGCGTTCACGGGTGCAAGCTTTATCTGGCAGGGCCAGTTAGAAAGCCAGGAAGGCGCGGCGGCGCGTTCTCCGGCGAAGGCGGTAGCGCCCGGGCGCCCGGCCTCCATAACCGTACGCTCGGTCGGAGAGGGTGCGTTCGGCGCTTTGGGTTCGCTTCGTTCGGCGCTCGGCCGTTCGATCGCTTTCGCCATACTGCCAGGGCAGCCGCCTGCGGGCATGGTCGCGTGCGACTCTGCTTTTGCACGCTCCATCTGGGCGCGGATGACGGCGGCTTCATCGTAGGCCGTCGCTTCGCGGACGACGAAGGAGATGGCATCCACTGGGCAGCTCGGCAGACAGTCTCCGAGGCCGTCGCAGTAGTCGTCGCGCACCAACTTCGCCTTGCCGCCGACAAGCTGGATGGCGCCTTCGTGGCAGGCGTCCACGCACAGGCCGCAGCCGGTGCAGGCATCCTCGTCGATATGGATGATCTTTCGCAGCATGGGGTTCGCTCCTCGCGTTCGGGTCGTCTGGCAGATAGGGGCCTTGCGAGCAGGGCTGGCGCGCTAGAGATGCCGCACCCTGTTCCGGCACTCGCACAGTGTACGCATGCTTAGTTGAAAATGATAGTCAAGAGACTGCATTTCACGGGTTTTGCACTACCTGTTTCGTCCGGGTGCTGTTGCTTGTGTCCGGCAGCCGTCCCTTTCAAAGGTATACTCTCAGCATGCATCGAAACCCTGACATCCCTGCGCGTTCTTTCGAGAGCCTACGTGTCCTGTTCGTGGCGAACCCTGCCGCCCGCAACGGCCAGGGCGCCCAAGCGGCAGCATGGCTGCGCGGGCAGGCGGGAAGACCAGGGTTTCCGCGGTCGTTCGACGTGGTCGAGACTGCAGCGCGCGGGCATGCGGTAGAGCTTGCGCTGGCATCGGCGGGCTACGATGCGCTTGTCGCATGCGGCGGCGACGGTCTGTTGCATGAGCTCTTGCAAGGTCTCATGCGCTTGTCGCGTGCTGACCGGCCGCTTTTCGGCGTGCTTCCGTGCGGTAACGGCAACGACTTTGCGCGGACGGTCGGCATGCCCTTTGGCGATGTGCCCTCTGCTTGGCAGGCGCTTTCGAATGCTCGTCTTGCTCCATATGACATAGGCGCCTGCAATGGCGAGTTTTTCCTTCAGACATTGAGCTTCGGCCTGGATGCGGCTATTGCGCTGGGCACGCAGGAACGTCGCGTCAGGACGGGGCACCAGGGCACTCGCCTGTTCCTTGAGGAAGGGGTCGATCAGCTGCTCCATCACCGCGACGTATTCCATGTTTCTATAGAAGCGCAGTCTGTTGGCAGCAGCGTGTCCGCAGTGCGCCATGAGGACGTTCATCTCATGGCAGTGCAGTTGGGGCCGACGTACGGCGGTGGTTTTGCCATCTGTCCTGACGCGGCGCCCGACGACGGGCTGTTCGATGTCTGCCTGTGTCGTGCAACTTTGGGTTTTGCGCGGGCTGCGTCGCTGTTCCTGCTTGCGAAGGGCGGTCATCATCGGGGCGTTTCGAGTCATCTGGCGTTCTTTCGCGCTCCTGCGCTGCGCATTTCGTTCGACCGAGAACCTCCTGTGCAGATAGACGGTGAGCCCGCGCACGGAACGGTGTTCGACGTTCGCGTGGAAGAAAAGGTGCTGGACGTGCTGGTCGCAGGTGCTTGAGCATGGCAAAGATCACGCATCGGCAGGTAGACGAGATCTCTGCGCCCGCCTCGTCTTCCAAGGGATTGCGCGCGGTAGTGACGCGTTTTCTCCGGGAAAAGACCGTGCTGGCGGTTTCGGCCGGGTGCGCGCTTGTCACGATGTGCTTCGTGCCGCCTGATGCCGCCTATATCGGCTACTTCGACCTTAAAGTGCTCGCATGCCTTCTGTCCATCCTTGCCATTGTGTCAGCGTTGCGCAACGTAGGGGCGTTTGACGCGCTTGCGCGACGGTTGGTCGCCCATTTGTCCAGCTGCCGTACAGCGGTGATGATGCTCGTGGCGGTAACGTTGGTCCTGTCCATGGTGGTGACGAACGACATGGCGCTTATCATGATGCTGCCTTTGTCGACCGTGACGCTTCTGAAGGCAGGGTGGGGCAGGCAGATTCCGTTCGCGTTCATCATGCAGAACATGGCGGCGAATCTCGGCGGCATGATCGTGCCTTTCGGCAATCCGCAGAACTTGTATCTGTTCGCGGAGTATTCCGTCTCGCTCGGCGACTTCCTTTCGACCATGCTCGTCCCGTTCGCGACAAGCTGCGCGCTTATATTCGCATGCTGTTTCGTGCTGGTGAAACCGACGGCGGAGGACGAGAATGCCGTGCGTGCGCACAGAGAGGCGCGCCGACGTGCGTTCGACCGCCGCAACGATCGCGCACGCGTGCGGTCGGCTTCGGTGCGGAATGCGACAGGGCAGCTTCGCCGCAAGGCCGGTGCGCTCGTACTGCATCCTGGCGAGCGACGGATGAGGGCGTTGCTCTATGCCGCTTTGCTGGTGCTGGTCGTGCTGGCCGTATTCCGCGTGGTTCCCTACGCGCTGGCTCCGGTAGCCGTTTTCGGCGTCCTGCTGTTCGCGGACCGTTCGGCACTGCGGTCGGTCGATTACAGCCTCATTCTCACGTTCGCATGCTTTTTCGTGTTCTCTGGCAATATGGCGCGTATTCCCGAAGTTGTCGGCGCGCTCAGCTGGCTTCTCGACCAAAGCGTCCTGGCGGCCAGCGCGGGCCTTAGCCAGATTATCAGCAACGTGCCTGCCGCGATCCTGCTTTCGCATTTGACGGGAGACTGGCCTTCGCTGTTGGTCGGTGTGAACGTGGGCGGTGCCGGCACGCCAGTTGCCTCGCTTGCCACGCTCATTACGTTGGCGCATTATCGTCTTGCGCTCGACGTGCATGCAGGGGCGCCCGGGTTCGAGCGTCAGTCCGTCGGCCGTTTCTTCCTTCAGTCCACTGCCTGGGGGTTCGGGTTTTTGGCCGTGCTTCTGGCAGTCTGCTGGGTCTGCGGGTTCTAGGCGTTGTCCCGTTTCCTGCATTCACGCTGTGCCGTGCAGCGCGTCGTGTGCCCTTTCATCTGCGGGCATGCAGTATTTTGCATAAAGTCGGGGGTTCCCATGGCCCTCAAATCGCGCTATGATGCTCAAGGTCCTTTAAGGGCGGTACAGAGAGACCGACAAGGCGACACGTCAGCATCAGCACGAAAAGATGCAACCAACCGAAGCCTTCGTCTGTCCGACGGGCTTTTTTTATGCCCGCGGACGGCTTGCAGGAAAGGCGCCTGCAAGCCGGTTGTCTGTACGCACTCGAACCGCAGAAAGGAGTGTGTATGAACGACACGAGCAAGGTCAAATCCATCTGCATGGACGCAGAGGAAATCGAACGTTCGCTCACGCGCATCGCACATCAGATCCTGGAGAGCAACAAGGGGGCTGCCAACATCGCCTTGGTCGGCATCGTCACCCGCGGGGATCTGCTTGCGAAGAAGCTCGTCGAGAAGATCGAGTCCATCGAAGGCACGAAGGTGCCCTATGGCCGTCTCGACATCAGCTTCTACCGTGACGACTACGCTACCCATTTCGCACCGGAAGTCCTGGGCACGGAAGTGGACTTCAACGTCGACGGTAAGGATATCGTCCTGGTGGACGACGTCCTCTACACCGGTCGCACCATCCGCGCCGCGCTCGATGCGCTCATGGACCTTGGCCGTCCGGCCACCGTCCAGCTTGCGGTCCTCGTCGACCGCGGCCATCGCGAGCTGCCTATCCGCGCCGACTACGTGGGCAAGAACGTCCCCTCGTCCTCCGACGAGAACGTGCGCCTCTTCCTGGAAGAGGTCGACGGCGTCTCTGCCGTGGAGATTCTGGAAGTCAAGCCGGGTTCCCGTGCGGGCTCGGCACCGCTGGGAGGTGAATAAGGGATGGCGTTCAACCACAAGCATCTGATCGACATCACCGAATATTCGGCCGACGACATCATGCTGATCCTCGAGACAGCCACCAAGTTCAAGGAAGTCAACGAGCGCAAGATCAAAAAGCTCCCGACGCTCAAAGGCTTCACGGTCGTGAACATGTTCAACGAGCCGTCCACCCGTACGCGCTCGTCCTTCGAGATCGCCGAAAAGCGTCTGTCCTGCGACAGCCTGAACTTCGGCGGCTCTTCCACCAGTTCGGTCAAGGGCGAATCCCTCGACGACACGGTGGAGACGCTCTCCTCGTACAAGATCGACATGATCATCGTGCGCGACAAGCGCGCAGGCGTGCCGTACAAGATCACCCAGAAGACGAACGCCCATGTCATCGACGCGGGCGACGGCAAACATCAGCATCCGACCCAGGCGCTTTTGGACCTGTACTCCATCTGGCAGCACAAGGGCGACCTTGACAAACTGCACGTGGGCGTCGTGGGCGACATCGGGCACTCCCGCGTGTGCGGCTCGCTCATCCCGGCGCTGAAGATCATGGGCGCCGAAGTCACCGTCATCGCGCCGCCGACGCTCATGCCTGCGCGTCCGGACATTCTGGGCGCTGACCATGTCTGCCACAACATTGATGAATGCCTGGGCGACCTCGACGTGGTCTACATGCTCCGTATCCAGCGCGAACGCCTGGAGGGCGCACCGTACCCCAGCCTGCGCGAATACAACCAGCTCTTCGGTCTCACGCAGGAGCGCGAGCGCCTCATGAAGCCCGATGCCATCGTGTGCCACCCCGGCCCGATCAACCGCGGTGTCGAGCTTGACGACTATATGGCCGACCACCCGGAGCGTTCGGTCATCCTTGACCAGGTCTATGCGGGCATCCTGACCCGTATGGCCGCCCTGTACCTGCTGCTTGGAGGGAGCGAAGATGGCTCTGTTGCTTAAGAACGCGCGCGTTATCGACCCGCAGGTCGGCCTGGACGAAGTGGCCGACATCGTGATCCGCGATGGCAAGATTGCCGAAGTGGGGCAGGGGCTTTCCATCGAGAAGGGCGTCGAGCGCGACCTGACGGGCAAGATCGTCACCCCTGGTTTGGTCGACATGCATGTCCACCTGCGCGAGCCCGGCCAGGAGCAGAAGGAAGACATTGCCTCCGGCACCCGCGCGGCTGCCAAGGGCGGCTTTACGGCGGTCTGCTGCATGCCGAACACCACGCCGGTCATCGACAACGCGCTCGGCGTCGAGTACGTCCAGGCGCGCGCCGCGGCCGTGGGCAAGTGCCGCGTGCACGTGGCAGGTGCTTGCAGCCAGGGACTGAAGGGCGAAACGCTCTCTGAGATGGGCGACATGGTGGCTCACGGCGCCGTTGCCTTCACCGACGATGGCCGCGGTATCCAGGATGCCGGCATGATGCGCCGCGTTCTGGACTACGCCTCCATGTTCGGCAAGGCGGTCATGGTGCACTGCCAGGACGAAGCGCTCGTTGGCGAAGGCCAGGTGAACGAAGGCGTCGTTTCCACGCGCCTTGGCATGCTCGGCTGGCCTGCCGAAGGCGAGGAAGTGGAGATCGCGCGTGACATCATGCTCTGCCGCTTGACCGGATGCCCGCTGCATATCCAGCATATTTCCACCAAGCGCGGCCTTGACCTGGTGCGCGCTGCAAAGGCTGAAGGCTTGCCGGTTACCTGCGAGGTCACGCCTCATCACCTGTTCCTCTGCGAGGACGACATCGACTCCACCTACAACACGAGCCTCAAGGTGAACCCGCCGCTGCGTACGGCGGAAGACGCCGCGGCGCTCGTCGAGGGCGTGAAGGACGGTTCGGTGGACTGCATCGTGACCGACCATGCACCGCATACCGCCTACGAGAAGGCGCGCGAATTCGAGCTTGCGCCGTTCGGCATGGTGGGTTTGGAAACTTCGCTCGGCCTCATGGTCACGAATCTCGTGTCCACGGGTGCTCTCACCTGGTCGCAGCTGGTCGAGCTCATGGCCGTGAACCCACGTCGCGTGCTGAACGTGGAGCAGGTTTCCATCCAGCCTGGCATGACCGCTGACCTCACGGTCATCGACCCGGACGTCGAATGGACGGTCGACCCTGCGGAGTTCGCCTCCAAGGCGCAGAACTCGGGCTTCGCAGGCGCCCAGCTCAAGGGCCGTGCGACCGACGTCTACGTGGGCGGCTATGCCACCCTGGAGGACGGCCAGATCGTCGAATAGCCGCACTGCTCTGCCGAGCTGCCTATACGCTTTGAACGCCGGCCCTTTTGACCGGCGTTTTTTTTGCAAGATTACGCATGCCAGGGCCGTTTCCAGGACTGTCCTTTCAGGCGCACACCGTCAGCGAGCTGCGGTATCATAGTGCGCAATGTATGCCGTGCGGCGCATGCCGCGTTCGACGAGAGGATTCGCATGGCGCTGACCAATGAAACGGGCACGATCCTGCGCAACGAGCAGGTCGGTCCGAACCTGTACGTGATGGAGGTGGAATCGCCGGACATCGCCGGGCGTGTTGCGCCTGGCCAGTTCGTCCACACGCGGCTTCCGGGCATGGAGGGGCACATCCTGCGTCGCCCGTTTTCGGTGTACACGGCGGACGCCGTGACGGGCCGGATGGAAATTCTCTACCAAGTGGTGGGCTTCGGCTCCGACCATATGACAACGCTTGTACCAGGCCAGCAGGTGGAGAACATCGGCCCGGTAGGCCATGGCTGGACGCTCCCTGAAGACGCACGCCGCGTGCTCATCGTGGGCGGCGGCGTGGGCGCTGCTCCCGTGTATTTGCTGGCAAAGCAAGCAGTCGAGGCGGAACGTGAGGTCGACGTGGTCCTTGGCGCTCGCACGAAGGACGCGCTCGTGTGCCTTCCGCGCTACGAGGCGCTCGGCGCGCGTCAGGTGCGCTGCGCGACCGACGACGGCACGTTCGGCCATGTAGGCTTCTGCACTGGCGTGGTGGAGGAGCTGCTCGCGGCAGGGGAGTACGACTATGCTGCCGTCTGCGGTCCGGAGCCTTTGATGAAGATCGTTGCCCAACAGACGGCAGACGCAAGCTTGCCGTGCCAGGTCTCGCTCGAACGTCGTATGGCATGCGGCGTGGGCGCGTGCCTGTCCTGTGTCGTGGACACGGTGGACGGCAAAAAGCGCGCGTGCGTTGACGGTCCGGTCTTCTGGCGTGAAGAGGTGGTGTGGTAATGGTCTCGATGCAGGTTAACCTGGGCGGGCTTCTCATGAAGAACCCCGTCACGACCGCGTCCGGAACATTCGCGGCGGGTCGCGAATACGATGATTTCTACGACATCTCGCTTTTGGGCGCCGTCACCACGAAGGGCGTCTCCTTGAACGGCTGGCAGGGAAACGCCAGTCCGCGTATTGCCGAAACGCCGTCGGGCATGCTGAATTCTATCGGCTTGCAGAACCCGGGCGTGGCGGCGCTCAAGGAAAAGGACCTCACCTGGCTTGAGGGCAAGGACGTGCCGGTCATCGTGAACGTGTCCGGCCATAGCTTCGACGAATACGTCCAGGTCATTGAAGCGTTGGACGACGACTCGCGCGTGGACGCCTACGAAGTCAACATTTCTTGCCCGAACGTCGACGAAGGCGGCATGACCTTCGGCACCCACGCACCAAGCGTGGAGACCGTCGTCTCCCGTTGCCGTGCTGCCACGAAGAAGCCTCTGATCGTAAAGCTCACGCCCAATGTGGCCGACGTGACGGAGATCGCCCGTGCCGCGGAGGCTGCCGGGGCGGACGCGCTGTCGCTCATTAACACGCTGCTCGGTATGGCGATCGACGTTCGCACGCGCAAGCCGCTGCTTTCTCGCGTGGTAGGCGGCCTGTCCGGCCCGTGCGTGAAGCCGGTCGCGCTGCGCATGGTGTGGGAATGCCATAAAGCCGTGAAAGTGCCTTTGCTCGGCATGGGCGGCATTTGCACGGGCATCGACGCCGTCGAGTTCATGCTGGCGGGCGCGACGGCCGTGGCCGTGGGCACGGCGAACTTCATGAACCCTGCTGCCGGGCGCGATGTGGTCGAAGGCATCCGCACATACTGCGAAGAGCAGGGCGTAGACGACGTGAACGAGCTGATCGGAGGTCTGCAATGCTAACCCGCTTCGATTCCATTCCCGCCTCCGAGCGCATCATCGTGGCGCTCGACATGGACGCCTTCGAGGCATACGCCCTGGCAGAACGCCTGCGCGGGCGCGCAAAATGGGTGAAGATAGGCATGACGCTGTTGTATGCCGAAGGCCCTGCCATCGTCTCGGCGTTCAAAAAGCGCGGATTCAACGTCTTCGTCGACCTGAAGCTGCACGACATTCCCCACCAGGTGGCCGGTGCGGCAGCGAGCCTGGTGGAATGCGGTGCCGACATGGTCACGTTCCATACGGTCGGCGGCGTTCCCATGATGGCGGCAGGCCAGCATGCCGTGGAAGACCGCGCAGGGCTGCTTAACGTTCCCTGCCCGATCACGCTGGGCGTGACGGTGCTCACGTCCATGGATGCCGACACGTTGCGCGCAACGGGCGTCGAGCGGCCGGTCGTCGACCAGGTCCGTGCGCTTGCGCAGCAGGCGCGGGAAGCCGGGCTGTCCGGCGTTGTCGCCTCTCCGCAAGAAGCTGCCATGCTGCGCGAACTTCTGGGGCCTGATGCTGCTATCGTCACGCCGGGCGTTCGGCCGGCGGGTGCGGCGCTTGGCGACCAGACGCGCGTGGCGACGCCTGCAAAAGCGTTCGCCGACGGCGCAAGCCACATCGTGGTCGGACGTCCTATTACGCAGGCTGAAGACCCTGTGGCTGCATTCGAGGCCATCGCGTCTGAAGTCAACGTGTGATTAAAGGAAACGCTCAGCAAGAACACTGGCTATGCGCAAGCGCCGTGTGCTACTATCTGGCCATTGCGTTTGGAGACGAAGGAGAGATGTAATGGCTATTCCTCAGTTGAGCCCTGAAGAGCGCAAGGCGGCGCTCGAAAAGGCGAAAGCTGCCCGAATCAAGCGTGCTGAGGTGCGTGAGGACCTGAAGGCCGGCAAGCTGACGCTTAAGGAAGTCCTTGACATGAAGGACGACCCGGTCGTCGGCCGCATGCGCGTATCCACGCTTATCGAGACCATGCCTGGCTACGGCAAGGCAAAGGCCGAAAAGGTCATGGCAGAGCTGCATATCGCCGAAAGCCGCCGTCTGCGCGGTCTGGGCGAGCGCCAGGAAGCAGCGCTCTTGGAGCGTCTGCGCTAATGCGCTGCGGTAACCTTCTGGTCGTTTCCGGTCCGGCAGGAGCGGGCAAGGGCACCCTTGTCTCGCGCCTGTCGGACCGTGTTTCTGACGTGTGGGTCTCCGTTTCCGCCACGACGCGCGCGCCGCGCCCGGGGGAAGAGGACGGCGTCCACTATTTCTTCTATGACGACGCTCAGTTCGACCGTGCTGTTGCGGAGGGGGGCATGCTCGAGTGGGCTCATGTGCATGGGCATCGCTACGGGACGCCGCGGGCGACGGTCGAGCAGAAAATGGCCGAAGGCCGTCAGGTGGTCCTGGAAATCGACGTCCAAGGCGCGTTCCAGGTGCGGGAGATGATACCTCAGGCAAAGCTGATTTTTATCGAGCCTCCTTCCCTTGAAGTGTTGGAAGCCCGGTTGCGCGGGCGCGGCACCGAAGCGGAAGATGAGGTGATTCGACGGATGAAGACCGCTGAAGTGGAGCTTTCCCGCAAAATGGAGTATGATGTCCAGCTTGTGAACGATGACCTTGACCAGGCGACCGACACGCTGGTCGCGCTGGTGAACACTTATGCGGAACAAGACTGAAGGATTATCCTATGAGCATTATCGAACCGAAAATCGACACGCTTCTTGAGAAGACCGACAACGACCGCTTCCTGCTTTGCTCGCTGGCGGCCAAGCGCGCACACGACATCAACGACATGATGCGCGGCCAGCGCGACCGCGCCATCCAGCTGCAGACTGCGGTCGAAATTGCGCGTGCTGCAGAAAAGAAGCCGCTGTCCATGGCGTTTGCGGAAATCGCCCGCGATGAGGTTTCCTACGACCCGGATTCCATCGACGTCAAGAACCATTAAGATTGCGACGGCCTGTCGCTATCACGATTGCCTGACACTGCGAAGCGCTCTGGCACCGAATCTGGCCACGAACGCGAACGGCGACGGACCGTAAGTCGCTATTCGCGTTCTTGCCCTTTTTCGGCACCAGAGCGCTTTTCGCTGGCTTCGCGAACGACATAGGCGACAAAGACGCCTCCGTGAAGACGCGCCTCGGCTGCCTGACGTCAAGTTGTCGGCTGTGCGTTGGGGCGGATTGAGAGTGCCGGGTGAGCCTGTTCGTGCAGTGTGCGCTGCGAAGCGGCTCCTCTGTTCGTTGGCGTGCTTTGGCGCCTCGTCGGTTCAACGCAAGCGCACCATCGGAGCTGAGCCGCCTTCCTGAACCAAGAAAGGATCATCGATGAGGGAATTCCAGCGCATGTGCCTGGTCCACTACCATGAGATCGGCCTGAAGGGGCATAATCGCTCCACCTTCGAGATGCGCCTTCTGCGCAATCTCGAGGCGCACGTAGCCGATTTTCCCGTCGTCACCATCATTCGCATTTCCGGTCGTCTGTGCGTGTTCATCAAAGAGGGGACCGACTACGACACGGCGTGCCGCATTGCGGACGTCATCTCTCGTGTGCCGGGCGTAGCGCGCGTTTCCTGCGGCTATGTGTGCGACCGCGATTTGGACGAAATGTACGTGGCGGCCGAGCGCGCCGTCAACGATGCGGGTGCCTTCGAGACGTTCAAAGTGAAAGCACGCCGCAACCACACCGACTTCCCGGTCGATTCCATGGAAATGAACCAGCTGGTGGGCGCGTATTTGTGCGAAAAGTTCCCTGACAAGAAAGTCCAGATGAAAGGGCAGGACCTGACGGTATGCGTCGAGGTCGTGCAGGGGTCGGTGTATGTGTATGCGCACAGCCTGCGCGGCATTGGCGGCCTGCCGGTGGGCAGTGCGGGCAAGGTCGTCTGCCTGCTTTCGTCCGGCATCGACTCGCCGGTGGCAGCGTGGCGGGTTGCGCGGCGTGGGGCGGTGTGCATCGGCGTTCACTTTTCAGGCCGTCCCCAAACCTCGGCAACGAGCGAATACCTTGTCGACGAGATTGCGCACGTGCTCGAGCAGACTGGATGCATGGCACGTGTGTACGTGGTGCCGTTCGGAGACGTCCAACGCCAGATTGCGGGAACGGTTCCGCCGTCGTTGCGCGTAATCTGCTATCGAAGGCTCATGTTCCGCGTCGCAGAGGCGCTTGCCCGCAAGGAAGGGGCTAAAGCGCTCGTGACGGGCGAAAGTCTGGGACAGGTTGCTTCGCAGACGCTCGAGAACATCATGGCAACGAACGCTGCAGTAAAGCTGCCGGTGTTTCGTCCGCTCATCGGGTCAGATAAGCTCGAGATCATCGAGCAGGCTGAATCGTTGGGCACGTACGAGATCTCTTCTCAGGATGCGCCGGACTGTTGCACGCTTTTCATGCCCCGCAGCCCTGAGACGCATGCGAAGCTCGAGACGGTGGAGGCGGCGGAAGCGGGCCTTCCGCTGGATGAGTGGGCGGCGCAGCTTGCGGATGCGGCCGAGGCGACGGACTATCGCTGCCCGGCTTACAAGCCGAAAAAGCGCGCGAAAACGGACAAGCCTGCCGAATAGCCTTTCGCTCTCGCCAATTGCGCGCGGGTTCAGCGCTCCATATTTTTTCCATGCACCTAGACGTTTACTCTGGTATCCTATACAGCCGTGTCCAGCACTGCGCGCGGAATGTACCGCGCAACCGCAGACAAGGCTGCTTTCATGGTTGAGTTGCTGGATGACCGGACAAGGTCCAGAACGAAGAAAACCTGCTCGTTCTCAGCGTGCGCACTACTGTGCGCTTTTGTGCGCGCGCTTGCTTTGGTCGGTCATCCCGCAACTCGAATCGAGCGCTTACGTGCGGCAGCGTTGGATGAAGGCAAAGCACCCTTTCCGAAGGAGGAAACGACATGGCCAACATCAAGAGCCAGAAGAAGCGCATCATCACCAACGAGAAAGCTCGCATGCGCAATCGCGCCATCAAGTCCCAGCTGAAGACCGCCACCCGTCACGTCAAGGACGCTGTCGCTGCTGGCAACGGCGCCGAGGCCTACGCCGCTGCGCTTGCCGCCTGCCGTCTCATGGACAAGGCCGCTGGCAAGGGCATTATCCACAAGAACCAGGCTGCGAACCGCAAGTCCGGTATCATGAAGCTTGCGAACACCGTCGTGACCGACGCTGACCGCTCCGCTTATCAGCCGGCTCCGAAGAAGGAGCAGAAGACGGGCTCCAAGAAGGCTGCTCGCAAGGCTGAGCGCCTTGAGGCCATGAAGAAGGCTTCCGAGGAGAAGGCTGTCCGTCGCGAGGCTACCCTGAAGGCTGAGAAGGCCGCTCATGAGCGCAAGGCTGCCGAAGAGGCTGCCGCTGCCGCCGCGGCTGCTGCTGAGGCCGAGGCTGCCGAGGCTGAGGGCGAAGGCGAAGAGGCTGCCGAATAGCCTTGCTTTCTCCGGACCAGGATTTCCCGGTCCGTCCGCATATCAAGGAACGAAAAAGACCCCGTCAAGGGGTCTTTTTCGTCGGGCGGCGCCATGCGTTCAACGGTCGGTCGCGACAGCCAGGCGGTCCGCCTCGAAGCGAACGGAGATGGCACCCTGCTGGTCCGTGCGCAGGACCGAGGTTCCGGCTGCCTCCAGCATGCCTACGATTTCAGGTGCGGGATGCCCGTAAGAATTGTCTGCGCCGACGCTTACGACTGCAATGTCGGGAGAGAGCGCGGAGACCACGTCCTCGGTCAGGCCTGCTTTCGCGCCGTGGTGGGGCACTTTCAGCAGGTCGATGTCGCTGATGCGCCCTTCTTCCAGGTAGGCTTCCAGCTGCTCCGCTTCTGCGTCACCGCACAACAGCGCTGTCCACGCACCGTTTTCGCCTTTCGCTTCCCGAGGGGCGTATTCCACCACAAGGCAAACCGAATCGTCATTGCCGCCTTCGTCTTGGTATTCGTCCGGTCCCACAACGCGAGCGGTGAACGCGCCGATTTCTATCACATCTCCTGGCGAGACTCCCTCGAGCGTGCCGGGGGAGACGCGCTCGGCAGCACGACGCAGGCCTGTGCAGTTTTCACACGTGCAGGTAAGGCCGTCCTGTGCGACCAACACGCGTCCGACCTCGACCGCTCCGCGCAGCGCCTCGAGGGATCCGCAATGGTCCGCGTCCGGATGAGTGACGAGCACCGCGTCCAGCTTTCGGACCCCGAGCTCTGCCAGGCCTTTCAAGAGCGCGGTGTCGTCCATTCCTGTGTCCACGAGCAGCGCCGACCGTTCGCTGCGCACGAGAAGAGCGTCTCCCTGTCCGACGTCGAGCGCCCTGATTTCGCTTGCAGAGGTGGCTAAGGGGACGGGAAGGGGCAGAAAAGGCGATGCGAGCATTGCGATGGACATGAGGCTTGCGCAGACAAGTGCAAATCGGGCTCGTGCGGGCGTTGCGCGCGGCCATGTCAGCCAGGCGAGCAGCGCTGCTATCGCGCCTGCCCCTGCGCAGAGCAGGGCATTTCCCGAGAACGGTACCGCTGCGAACGGAAGGCCCGCGAGAAGCGTCGTGAGAGCGGTAAAAGCGTCCGCGAGGAGCACAACGGGCGTCAGAACGGTCACTGCGGTGCCAGGAAGGGCGCACGCGACGAAAGAGGCGGCAAGGCCAAGGAGGCAGAGCGCTGTGAAGAACGGTGCAGCAAGCACGTTCGCCAGCAGCGAGACGAGCGGAATCTGTGCAAAGACAGGAGCGGTGAGCGGTAGCGTGACGAAGGTGGCAGCGCACGTCATGGCAACCACGTCTCGAACGCAACGGGGCACGATGGGCGCTGCATGCGCAATCCAGCTGGCGGCAAGCGGCATAAATGCGACAATGCCTACGGTGGAGAGGGCGGAAAGCTGCAGCGAAAGCGAAGTTGCGGAGGTCGGGTCTGCCGTAAGCATGGCGATCGCGCATACCGAAACGCCCGACAATCCTCCGCCGCGCCTGCGCGCAAGGGGCGTGAGGAGGCCAACGATGCCCATGATGGCTGCCCGCACGGCGGAAACGGCGATTCCGGTCAGTACCACGTAGATGCCCATGAACAATGCGGCAAGCACGATTCTGAGGCCGCGCGGAACGCGCACCGTGCGCAGTAGCATCTCGACCATGCCAACGATGATGACGAGATGACTGCCTGATACCGCGACAAGGTGCGCAAGCCCCGTCGTTTTCGCGTCTTCGTAAAATTCCTGCGCATCCGCGGTAAGCCCATTGCGCTCTCCAAAGAGGACTGCCTGACAGAGTGCTGCCCCCGGTCCTTCGAACTGGTCAAAGAGCGCAATGCAGGCATGGCGTGCGCGCACGATCGCACCCAGGGGATCTTGCGGGGTCAAACGTTCGGGGTCCGTGTAGGCCGAAAGCGTCGCTACTACGCCTTGGGCGCGATATCGTGCGGCGATCTCCTCGTCGGTTGCGTGCACAACGGTGGAAGCGAGGAATCGTTCGCCGCACAGGAGGCGTTCGCGACTGTCCAAGAGGATGCGCACGCGTGCAGTCTGCCCGGTCGAAAGGTCCATGCGCACGAGACAGGACGACCCGAATTCTGACTGGGACGCATCCGCAAGCGCGGTGAAAGCGTGGGGGCCTGCTGGGTCTGCGCAAAGGGCACGCTCTTCCGATCGCAATGAAAGTTCGCAGGCGCATGAAAGCGCGATGCCCAAAGCAAGCCCCGCCGCAAGGAACTTTCCAATGGTTCGTCCTGCACGAGGTCCGGCGGTTTTCCGCCTGAAAACGCTGAGCGTCGCGGTGACGGCGAGGGCACCGAACATCAAAGCGAGCGCTGCCATGCCGACGTCGGGAATGTTCGAGGGCATATGCCCTGCGCAGGCAAGGAGCGTCGTCCAGAGCGACACGGCGATAAAGAACACGGGAGGTACGGCCGGGCGTGCGGGCATCGCTCCGTCTGCGTTCGAAAGCTCGTCGGCGCCTTCGGTTGCAAACGCGCGCCATGCGGCGCGCAGGCGGCCGCACGATATTCGCGCATGCTCGCTCATACGCAGATTAAAGCTGCCATCTGCTCGTATTTTTTGTCCCCTATGCCCGAAACGCGCTTCAGGTCCTCGATGGTGGCGAAAGGCCCGTTCGCTTCCCGGTCGGCGATAATCTTCTGTGCGGTGGAAGGTCCCACGCCCGGCAGCGTATCAAGCTCCTCAGCGCTCGCCTGGTTGATGTTCACCTTCGGGGAAGCGGTGCTGGACGCGACAGCTCCGCTGGCGCCTGCCGCTCCTCCTGAGGGGGCTCCCTGTGCCTGTTCGAGCGTCGGCACGAGAATCTGCTCTCCGTCTTGGATGACGCGTGCGCAGTTCACGGCATCGCGCGCCGCATGCTCGGCGAATCCTCCGGCAGCATCAATGGCTGCCTGCACCCGTGCCGTAGCGTCCAGCTCGTAAACGCCAGGGGAGACGACCGCTCCAGAAACGTGCACGACCGCACGCGCAGTCTTGCCTGCAGCGGGGGTTGCCGTATTGTCGCCGCCTTCGGTCGCATCCTGTGCAGTGCTCGCGCCGTCTGCCTTCGAATCGTCGGCATGCTCGCTTGCTTTCGTGATTTCGAACGCGGCATCGCCTGCGGTGCGCACTGCGGTCGCGACGCTTCCGCACGCAAGCAGTGCGATGACGACCGCAAGGGCGACGACGCCGACGAGAACCGGCTTCGGCACGCTTGTCATATGCGCTTTCGTGCGGATGCTGTCTACTTCGTCCAAAAAGCCCATGGTAAAACCTTCCGCCTGCAACTCTGGTGCCGCCCCGACCTTAGCGGGCAGACCTATCCGCTTTTCGCCATGAATCTTGCAGGTCGTCCACGTAGCTTCCACGCGTTTTGCGCGAATTTCCCGCCTCTGTCTCAGTGGGTGAGGGGACAAGGTAGAATGGGCGCTATGGCTACCGCAAAAAAGACAGACACGTTGCTTCCCGTCTACCTGGTCGTAGGCGAAGACGAGCTCAAACGCCGCACGGTAATGGAGCGGCTCCATCGTCGTTTGGAGGCATCGGGCGACATTGCGTTCAACACTGACCGCTTTGCAGGAGATGCCGCAACGGGGGACGACGTCGTTGCGGCGTGCAATACCGTGCCCTTCGCAAGCGATGTGCGGTTGGTGCAGGTCGACGACGCGGACAAGCTCAAAAAAGCGGATTCCGAAGCGCTCGTTGCGTACCTGGACAACCCGTGCGAAACGACCGTGCTTGCGCTGACGGCCGTCAAGCTTGCAAAGAACACCCGTCTGTACAAAGCGGTCGCAAAACACGGCAAGAGCGCTGTCATCGACTGTGCGCCCGTCAAGCGCTACGAGCTGCCGCGCACCGTGCGCGCGATGGCGGTCACCCACGGTATCGCGTTGACCGAAGGCGCTGCCCGGGCGCTTGTCGAGCAGGTGGGGGAGAGCACGGTCGCGCTCGACAACGAGCTGCGCAAGCTCGCAGTCGCGCATCGCGGCAACGACCCGGTGACCGAGCATGAGGTATTAGGCCTGGTCGCGCGGACGGCAGAGGTAAAGCCGTGGGATTTCGTGGACGCATTCTCTGCTCGGAATTCCGAAAAAGCGCTCTGGTGCCTTGGCCGCATGGAAAGCGTGTCTCCCCATGCGCTTTTGGCCATGTGCACGACCCGTATCCGGGAACTGCTATGCGCACGCGCTCTCCTTGAGCGCGGCACGCCGAACGAGCTCGCACGTGTGCTGAAAGTGCCTGACTGGCGTGTGAAGAACCATGCAGGCTGGGCGCGCGGCTATACGGCAGCAGAGCTGCGTGCGGCGCTGAAAGGCGCCTGCCGAACGGAGCGCGCCATGAAAAGCGGCTCTGACCCGCATGAGGCATTTTTACTGTGGGCGCTCGACACGATGAAGCGTCCGGGGCGCCTGTGAACGTATTTCTGTGCGCTTTTTCTGCAATGTGCGCATTTTTGCAGGTGAGAAAAGAATTCCGCTAGTATAGACCTGTCGGATGCCCGCTCGCATGCGCAGGGACGCATGGTGGAAGGAGCAGGTTGGGAGCAAGGAGATCATCGTGTCGAAAGGTCGTTTCGGAATCTTGTGCGCAGCCCTGTTGGCGCTGTCCGCACTACTGGTCGGTTGTGCGGCAGGGCCGCACCAGGTTATCGACGCGACCGAAGAGTGCTCTTCTTGCCACAGCGACGATAAGCCTACGTACGAAGAAGTCGTGCCGGAGGGCGCCGAGCAGGTTGCGCCCACGGTCGCGGTGGGCACTTCTGCCGACACGGTTTCGGTATGCGAGCCGATCTTTACCGAAGAGGACGGCTCATACTTCGTGCCGCGCGTCGTGCGCACGGTCCCGGTATCGGACGGCAGCGCGACCGTGGAGCTCGAAGCGGGCACCTGGGTGCTTTCGCTCGACCAGGGCGACACGGCCACTTCGAAGCTCGTGACGGTTGCCGAAGGCGGCGCAGAGCACATCGACCTTTAGCAGTTCGCTCTTGGAGGATTTGCGCGCATTGGCCGATTCTGCCTAATGCGTTTACAATAAGAGTTTGCATTGACGGCAAGGCCTCGCCGGACGAACGCGGCGGGGTCTTGCGTGCGAACGAACTATCCCGCGCGCCGCGCCGCGCGCTGTACGACATGAAAGGCCTCACGTGAGCCAAGACCCGCAGTATATCCGCAATTTCTCGATCATCGCGCATATCGACCACGGCAAGTCCACGCTTTCCGACCGCATCCTCGAGCAGACGGGCACGGTCTCGAAGCGCGATATGCAGGAGCAGCTGCTCGACTCCATGGACATCGAGCGCGAGCGCGGCATCACTATCAAAAGCCAGGCGGTTCGCGTGGACTATACCGCCGACGACGGCCAAGCGTACCAGTTCAACCTGATTGACACGCCGGGTCATGTCGACTTCACCTACGAAGTCAGTCGCAGTCTCGCGGCGTGCGAGGGGGCGGTCTTGGTGGTCGACGCCACGCAGGGCGTCGAGGCGCAGACGGTCGCGAACGCCATGATGGCCATGAACGCGAATCTGGAGATTATCCCGCTCATCAACAAGATCGACCTGCCTGCCGCCGAGCCGGACCGCGTGCGCACTGAGATCGAGGACGGCCTTGCCATCCCGGCTGACGACGCGGTGCTTGCGTCCGGTAAAACGGGCGAAGGCGTCCACGACCTTCTGGAAGCGGTCGTCTACAACATTCCGGCGCCGGTCGGAGACGCGAACGCCCCGCTGCGCGCGCTCATTTTCGACTCGTATTTCGACGCCTACCGTGGTGTGGTCGCGCTCATCCGTGTAGTTGACGGCCATATCAAGAAGGGCGACCGCGTCAAGCTCATGGCCACGGGCGCTGAGGTGCTCGTAGAAGAGGTCGGCGTCCGTCGTCCTGCCGAAATCGCCATGCCCGAATTGGGCGTCGGCGAAGTCGGCTACCTGGTCACCGGTCTTAAAGACGTTGCCGAGGTCAAGGTGGGCGACACCGTCACGAACCTTGTTGACGGGGTGGATACGCCGCTGCCGGGCTACCGCGAGGTCAAGCCGATGGTCTACACCGGTCTGTTCCCGATCGACGGCGACCAGTATGAGCCGCTTAAAGAAGCGCTCGAGAAGCTTTCGCTCAACGACCCGGCGCTTATCTGGGAGCCCGAGAAATCTCACGCGCTCGGTTTTGGCTTTCGCGTGGGCTTTTTGGGCTTGCTGCACATGGAGGTCATCAAAGAGCGCCTTGAGCGCGAGTTCGGCCTTGATCTGCTGGCCACCGCGCCGTCGGTGGAATACCACGTGTTCAAGCGCGGCGGCGAGATGGTCTCCCTTCATTCGCCGCAGGAAATGCCCGACGCGGGCGAGATCGAGCGGGTGGAAGAGCCGTACCTGAAGGCGAAGATTCTCATTCCGCCGGACTACGTGGGCGCTGTCATGGACTTGACGGTCGGACGCCGCGGTACGTTCGTCACCATGAACTACCTGTCGCCGACTACGGTCGAGATGATTTGGGAGATTCCGCTCTCTGAGCTCATCTTGGATTACTTCGACAAGCTCAAATCCCACACGAAGGGCTACGCGAGCCTCGACTACGAGTTCGACGGGTACAAACCCTCGAACCTTGTGAAGCTGGACATCCTGCTTTCAGGCAAGCCGATTGACGCGCTCTCGTTCATCGTGCATCGCGACAAAGCGTACGACCGCGGCCGCGTGCTTTGCGAGAAGCTCAAAGAGATCATTCCGCGCCAGTTGTTCGAAGTGCCTATTCAGGCGGCTATCGGCGGTCGTGTGCTGGCGCGTCAGACCGTCAAGGCGAAGCGCAAGGACGTCCTTGCGAAATGCTATGGCGGCGACATTTCGCGTAAGCGCAAGCTGCTTGAGAAGCAGAAGGCCGGCAAAAAGCGCATGAAGGCCATCGGCAACGTGGAAGTGCCGCAAGAGGCGTTCATGGCGATTCTTAAGGTGGACGATTAGCGAGCAGGGAAGGAGGCCGCTATGTCGAAGAAGAACGACGGCTACGACTGGCTCAACGACCCGTTCGACGAGAAGAAGGCAGCCGCAGAACGCGAGCAAGCACACATGGGCGGCGGCGCGAAGCTGGGAATCGGCTGTGGGTGCCTTGTGGTAATCCTGCTCGTTCTCGTATGCCTTGTCCTTGCGCTTGCGGCACTTGCGGGCGTGGGCTAGCGGCTTCGCCCGTTCGGCGCACGTCGCTCTCGCATTCTGTGCGGAGAGACGACGTAGGATGCGAAGCGGCCCTGCTTTCGGACGTGTACCGTTCCGGAAGCAGGGCCGCTTTTTCGTGCTAGCTGCGAAGAAGGACAGTGAGCATGCGCTATCGCTTCCTGCATGGCGTTGTCTGCCCTAAACAGCCTGCGGCGCAGCGTCTTGCAACGACCGCGCCGCAAGAAGGGCGTTAGTCAATCGGCTGAGGGAACGGGAAGCCGTTGCGGTCTGCGCGCATGAGCACCGTTGCCGCTTGAGCGCGCTCGAGGCCGCCTTGCGGTTGCAGCTCTGTCGTGCCGCCGATACCGCGCAGGTACCCTTCCGCGATCGCCCATTCCACCGCATCCTGAGCCCACTTTGAAACAGACGACGCGTCTTCGAAGCGGGAGAGGTCAGACCCTGTTTCAGGATTGCCCGCCAAACGCCACATGACCTGGGCAATCTGCTCACGCGTAAGCGCATCGTCGGGCCCGAACATGCCGGTGTCCCCATAGCCTTGGAACATGCCTTGCTGAGCGGTCCAGGTGACGGCATCTGCATACCAGGCGTCTGCCGGGCAGTCCGCGTGCGGTACGGCGCCTTCGACGGCGGGAGCGCCGGCCATGTTGTAGAGCACCTGTGCCATCTGGGCGCGGGTGAGCACGCTGGCAGGAGCGAAAAGCCCTGCCTCGGCGTCGATGCCGGTCATGACGTGGGAAGAAACTGCCCAGTCGACCGCTCCATGGTACCAGGCAGCGTGGTCGAGGTCGTGGTAGTGGGCAGTCGGGCAAACGTTTCCCGCAAGCTGCTCCGCAGCGCTGTAAGGCAGCGTCCAGAGCGCGCCCGTTTGGGAGGTTGACGAACTATTCGCCTCAATCGCGTTCAGATAGACCGTGCCTTCGTAGATAGCACCCGAAGCGACGACCATGCCCGAAGAGCTGTTCGCGCCAATCCAGATAGCGTGCTCGCAGCTCATGTCCTGAAGGTTCAGGTAAAGCGTGTCTCCTGCCTGCTCCTGCTCCCGCGAGAGCATAAGCGCTCCGTGCCCGAAGGGAACGATCGCGGTGTGCAGCAGGCTGGGCGCGGATTGCTTGTCGTAGAGGGACGCCCCTTCGAATGCGCCACGGTCTGTCACCGTGCCGGTCGTCAGGTCGATGTCGTATGCCCGGAGCGCGATGGCAGACTCGCCGTCTTCGATGGGCGTTTCCGCGATGCCGAAGACGGTTGCTTTGCTGTCATGCGAGATGATCGTGCCGCTCACGAGGGAAGCATCGTCCAATTCCGCGCTCTCCAGCTTTTCGATTGCGAAGGACGCGGTGTTGTGGTCCCGATTGACGAGAAGGCAGGTCGACGACACCTCTTCGTTCTCGTCTTGGAACATGCCGTTCACGACAGCGCACGCGGTGCCGTCGACCGTGCCGGCGTTAACGGATGCGCCAGCGTAAGCATACGTGCTTAAAGACGACTCGATGGTGGCGACGCGCTCGTACGAACTCCACCGGTCCGTTTCCGCCTGGTACACGGAGGCGTACACGGCCAGTGTGCCGTTCTCGTCCTTGTCCGTGGCGAATGCGCACAGATCGTTGCCGTCTGCGGCGTATGCAATCTGCGTGCGTGCGGTGCTGTCGGTGCCGTACTGTGGCATTCCTGCCGCTGCGCAGCGGCTCCATGCTTCGGACGTAGGGTATGCAGTGCGGTACAGGTAGCGACCGTTCTTGTCGGCAAAATACAAGGTGCCCTCTGCGCTCACGAGCGCGCCGTTTCCCGCTTCTTCCGGGGAGCAAGGGAGCTCGCTTGCGAAGGCCAGGTCGTACGAGGCGTCCTGCAGAGGCAGTTGATAGGAAGCACGGTGCGTACGCCCTGTCGACGTGTCGGTCACGTCTATGCGGTGGGCTCCGCCGTCGAATGCATCGGCAGGAAACGTTATGGCCAGACGGTCGTTCGTTTGCTCTTTGACGGTAGCAGGCGCGCCGTCGAACGTTACGCTTGCATCGGAAAGCCCGTATCCGTGCACGACAAGCGTGCGTGTCGAAAGGTCTGCATCCACCGCCCAGGTGTTCGCGCTGACGGCGTTCTCGTCGAGTGCGACGTCCCAGTCGAAACGGCCGTCGGTTGCCGTGTGCTTTTCGACGCCGCCGTAGGTGTCTCGACCGGCACCGTAGAGCCGACGAAGCGCCCGCGCAGTTCAAGGGCGCTTGCGTCTTCGTCGAGCGCGGCCATTTGGGCGACGGTGCCTGACGCCAGGGGAGTTGCCATGGATGTTCCGCTCATGAAAGCGTATGGTGCGTAGTCGCTTGCCGCTTCGGTCGCGCTGTCGCCCGATACCAGGCCAACGCCGTAGGGCTCTACGTATGCGACGGCCTTTTCGTCCGGACTTGTGCTTTGAGTGGTCGCGAACGCGACAAGGAGGCCTGCCCTCAGCTGCGGTGACTCGGTGTCGATGGCCGAAAGGGACGTTGCGTTGATCTGGAAGTTGTCGGAGAGCGCAATGCTGCCGACCCCGTTTGCGTGAAGGGGGAGAAGTTCTTCGCCGCGTACCGCGGAGAGCCTGGCGCCGAACTGGGCGAGCATGTCGGTTGCGGTGTTCTCGCCGAGAGACCCGGTGACGCCGAGCGCGTAGTCCTCGGCCGCATAAGCAGAGCCAAGGAAGGGGTTGTCGATTTCCCACTCAATGACGACCCGGTACCTTTTGGCCGCATCAAGGCCGGTGGGGTCGAAGGTCACCTTAAGCCCTGGTTGGCCATGGCCGGCGTCCTCGACAGCCTCCAGAGCGAATGCCGCGGCCACTTCGTCCGAGGCAGGGGTGCCATCTGAATTCTGCACGGTCACCGTGTAGCATTCTGGCTCTTTTCCGAAGTCGGAAAAGTCGTTTGCGTACACGAGCTCTTTCCCTGCTGCGAGCGAAACGCTTGGGGCAAAGTATTCACGTGCAGCTTTGGTACTGACCGTGGACATGATGTTCGATCCAGGGAGTGCTACGTCGACTTCGGTCTCGTTGTAGTTCGAGAAGGAAGAAAGCGCGTTGGCCTGGTTGCTCGATGCCACAATGACAGCGTACGGGCTTTGGAGCCCTGCCGTAGCGCCAGCGCTTGCGAGTTCGGCAGTATCGGACCCGTCGTTGCCGGCGGCAAACAAGGACAGGATTCCCATTTTGCCCGCCTGGTTCACCACGTAGTCGAGCACGGGAAGGTAACTGCTGATAGCCCAAGAGTCGTTGATCGCCACGACGTTCTCGCCGGCCAGTGCAGCGCCGATTACGTACTCGTAGGCAGAAACGATGCTGTTTAAGTACATAATGCCGTCGCCTTCGTCGGCAGTGGCCTTGAGCGCCATGATCTCGGTATCGGAGCTGGCGCCTGCAATGCCCTCGTCGTTGTTCACCGCTCCTGCGATGATTCCTGCGCAATGCGTGCCGTGGGAGTTGGGCTTGACTGCGCTCGGTGATGGGTCGTCGTCGTTCTCGGCGAAATCATAGCCGTGCGATCCGGGGTTGCCCGGAAGCCCGTCGATGCCAGGGTTGCGCCACATAACGTCCACGAGGTCGGGGTTGCTGCCGTCGACGCCCGTGTCGATGACGGCGACGACGTTCTTCTCTCCCGAAGGAGCGCTCTTGCGGGCGGCGAGCGCGGCTTCCAGGTCGATTCCTGCCGACTCGCTCGTCAGGCTGTACTGCCATGCGTCGTACAGCGTGTCGTTGACCGCGGCACTGTCCGTGGATATCAGGTAGTTCGGTTGGGCTGCTTCGACGAAATCGAGCATTTCCAGCTCGTTCACGAGCTCTTCAGCGCGTGCGCCTTCGCGCTCGACGAGCGCTATGCGCAGATTCTCGCCCGAGGTCACCGTATTTTCGGCATCTTCTTCCGCAGCGCGCGGAACGATTCCTTGGTTTACGGCCGTATCGACGGCGGAGAGATCCCATTCTTGAGCGACCGAAAAGCCGTTTGCGCGGAGCGTGTCCGCGTCCGTTTCCTGGGACGAGCGCGAGCTCACTAAGGTGTCGGCGCGGTAAAGCACGAGCGCTTGCCCTTCGACGGCTTTCAGGTTTGACGCTTCGTTTGCAGGGGCAATCTCGTCGGATGGCTCTGCGAGGTTTTCGCCCGGTACTGCGAAGGCGGCGGTTGGCAGCATGCCGACTGCCAGCAGGGCCGCGAAAGCGCCGCGGAGCGCTCTGTGCGGCAGGGACGTGGATTGTGCCATGGAAGTGTTCTCCTTACCGTAGGGAGTGCACGGTGGCAAAAGCGCGCATGCCCGCACGTGTCACGATTTCGTCCGCGCACCGTTCGCCTCCATCCTACCTTTTATCCAGCTCGTCGCCTGCGTCAAGGGGAGGGCGCGGCCGTATTTTGCGGTCAAGCTTGCGTCGTGCCGGTTGCGCCGTCCGAGGCTTTGGGCTTTAATCAGTCCGGAAATCACGAAAGGCAGGCACATGGCATCTCGACCGCGCGCGGGCGCTCCTTCCACTACTCGTCGTACGCTGCATTACTACTGGGCGGCCACGAAGCGGCATAAGGGGCTGTTCATCGGGCTCATGTGCGCCGACATCGGGTTTTCGGCGCTGCTTTCCTACGGCAACCCCTTCGTGATGAGCCTTATCGTCGACCGCGTGAGCGCGGAGACGGTTGCTGCGGACCAGGTGTTTGCGGTCTTTGGGCCGTACATCGTCGCGCTTATCCTTATCAACCTGTTTGGCCAGGCGTGCAGTAAACTGCAGGATTTTTTCCTGTTCAAGCTGGAGATTGCCGTCTCGTACGACCTGGCCACGCAGAGCTTCGATGCGCTGTGCAACCAGTCCATGAGCTTTCATTCCAACCGTTTCGGAGGTACGCTCGTGAGCCAGACCACGAAGTTCATGAATGCGTACAACCAGCTTATCGAGACGGTGAACTTCCCGTTCATGCCCGTGCTTATCTCTATCGTCTGCACGTGCGGACTGCTCATGCCGCGCGTGCCCGCTTACGTCTGCATCCTGCTGGTACTGCTCGCTGTCTACGCGACGGTTTCTTACCTCATGTACAAGCGCATCCTTGGCTTGAACGAGAAGGCGGCAGGCGCTCAAAACCAGCTGTCCGGTGAGCTTTCGGATTCCGTCGCGAACATTCTCGCCGTGAAGACGTACGGGCGCGAAGACTACGAGCGCAGCCTGTTCGACGAAGCGAACCGCGAAGTCGTCAAGCGCGACACGACGCGCATGATGTCCTCGCTTGCGCGCGGGATCATCACGGCGTGCATCACCATCGTCATCATGGCCATCGTGACGGTCTTCATTGCGGGCGGCAACGCGTGGTTCGGGATCACGCCGGGCACGCTTGTCATGAT
The DNA here is from genome assembly GCA_018712955.1 of Candidatus Aveggerthella stercoripullorum. Classification (GTDB taxonomy): domain Bacteria; phylum Actinomycetota; class Coriobacteriia; order Coriobacteriales; family Eggerthellaceae; genus Aveggerthella; species Aveggerthella stercoripullorum. The sequence goes on along the minus strand of DVGB01000055.1, from coordinate 31,424 downwards.
GTTCACGTACACGTACACCATCACGAACCAGTTCAACTTCATCAACAACGGCCTGCAGCGTTTCAACCGCGCGTTCGGCGATGCGTCCGGCATGACCGAGGTTTTGGACGAGCCGCGCTTGGTGGCGGACAAGCCGGGCGCGCCAGAGCTTGTGGTGCGCGAAGGCGCGATCGACTTTGAGGACATCGACTTCTTCTACACGGACGGTGGCGTGCGCACACAGGTCTTCGACCGTTTCAACCTGCATATTCCTGCAGGTCAGCGTGTGGGGTTGGTGGGCATGAGCGGCGCGGGGAAGACCACGCTCACCAAACTTCTGCTGCGTCTTTCCGACATTCAAGAGGGGCGCATCCTTGTCGACGGGCAGAACATTGCGGACACGACGCAGCAGTCGCTGCGGCGTCAGATTGCCTACGTTCCGCAAGAACCCTTGCTGTTCCATCGCACGATTGCCGAAAACATCGCGTACGGGCGTCCGGATGCGACGATGGAGGAAATTCGCGAAGCAGCACGGCAGGCGAACGCCCTTGAGTTTATCGAGCGGTTGCCGCAGGGATTTCAGACGGTGACGGGTGAACGCGGCGTGAAGCTTTCCGGCGGGCAGCGCCAGCGCATTGCGATTGCCCGCGCTATGCTGGCGGACTGTCCGGTGCTCGTGCTTGACGAGGCGACGAGCGCTCTTGATTCCGAAAGCGAAAAGATGGTGCAGGATGCGCTCGCGACGCTCATGCGCGGGCGTACGTGCATCGTGGTCGCGCATCGGCTTTCGACAGTTGCAAGCCTTGACCGCATCGTTGTCCTGGCGGACGGCAAAGTCGTAGAGGACGGCCCGCACGCTGAGCTCATCGAGGCAGGAGGCGAATACGCCCACCTTTGGGCCCGTCAGACCGGCGCGTATTTGGAGTAGAGAAAAGAAGAACGCCGCCAGAAGAAAGCAGCCAGAAATAAGCCGCCAGAAAAATGCCGCCCGCTCGGCGGGCGGCCAGAACGCCAGGGAGGGCCTAAAGTCCCGCATATTTTCATATTTTGCCCAGACCCTCACATTTTCCTTCTTTTTTGCGTACGGAATTAGGTAATTTGTGAGGGTTTAGAGGTTGCATGATGCAGAGAAAGTACTGTTTCGCATGCATTCGATGCTATTGGCAAAACCCGTAGAGTACCATGCGTCGAAAGGGCGTTTGAGCGGTTGGTATAGATTCAGGCAGAGAGGGCTTCCAAGAGGACGGTGGCAGTCAATGCAAGAGGTTTCGCGATCAGCGCGTATCAGCGTTTCGTTTTCTCTTGCGAAAGCGTTACGGGCGAAGGAGCACGGTGAGCCGGATAATCGACAAAGAGCTTGAAACGTTGTTTACTGCGGCCGAACGCCGAGGCCGTTGTGTGCGTCCTGCTACCAAACGTCTTGCGGGAGCTTTGTCGCGCCGCCTGCCTGCAGGTGGTTTTCGCAGAGTGTTCCATGGCATGTACGCACGTACGCAGTGGTGGAATTCGCTTTCTCGGCAGTTTCAAGCGCTCGCAATCATGCGTACGCTCCAGGATGCGCACCCGGAATGGGTGTTCTGCCATGAGTCTGCAGGAATTGCCCATGGCTTGCCCGTCGATGTGCTTTCGCTCGACAGCATCCATCTTATGGTGAGCGGGCAAACGCATGATTCCTCGCGCGCAAGCGGCGTGCGACGTCATCGCGTGGACGACGTCAGCTCTGTTCGAAGAGAGGGTCTCAACGTTACGTCACTTGAGCAAACGGCATTCGATTGTATGAGGACCGCAGAGTTTCCGCGCGCTCTTGCCATTGCCGATGCGCTCGTGAAGCTTTCTGGCAGGTCGAGCACGGATCTATGCTACCGATTCCTCAAAAACCATCGAGGCGCTAAAGGGGTTCGGCATGCGGCTCGAACGCTGCTGTACGCGAATGCGCAAAGTGACAATGGTGGAGAGTCCTATGCTCGTGGCGTCATGATTAAGCATGGATTCGCTCTACCTCGGCTTCAGGTGCCTTTTCCCCATCCCGCAGATACAAGAGTGACCTACCGGGTTGATTACGTGTGGACAAGGGAAGACGGGAGTCTCGTGTTCGGCGAACTGGACGGCATGGGGAAATACCAAGGATCATGCCATGTGGCAGTCGGTCCCTCTATTCGTGTTTTCGCGGACGAGCGCAAACGAGAATCCATGCTTTCTCTTTACGGTGCGCCTATCGTGCGCTTCGCGTTCTCGGATGTGCTGAACGAACAGAGATTCTGCAGGCTGTTGAAGCAGTTCGGCGTACCGCAGAGCGACGGCATTGCTGCCCTTGAAGGCTGGCTTTCGCGTACGCAGTCTGTCTCTGCTGTAACGTTCGAGGTTTTCGAGCAATGATTGTTTATCGTTTGCGGGGAATCGGACGACGGAGGGGCAGAAGAAGAGCGAGCAGGCAGGCGTTAAAAGGATGAGCGAACGCTCGAAGGATGGAAGTGCCTTCGCAAGATTAAGTGAGCTTCGCGATGCGAGAGGACCTCAAGGGCAAACCCCTCCGGAAAGATAAACCCTCACTTTCTCCTCGTTTCCTGCGTGAAAATGAGGGAAAAAGTGAGGGTTTGCGCGATATTTTTGCAAAGCCTATAAGGACTGATAGGCTTTGCAAAATAATTGGCATTTGGCGAAATCAAGACAGCTCAAGGAGCGGTTCTCAATCTGGTCAAAGCAGCGACGGTCAAAAAGAGCAACCTGGTATCTTGCCAAAGAGCAGACCAGGGGGGCAGCTTATACCTCCCAGTCGGTCGGGCGCTTGCGGGCTTGGCGGACGTTGACTTTCTGGCCTTCCAAGCTCACGCGGGAGTTCGGCGGAACGGATTCGGTCACGAAGGTGCTGCCTGCGATCACCGAGCCTTCGCCGACGACGGTTTCGCCGCCCAGGACGCTTGCGTTAGAGTAGATGGTCACGTTGTCCTCGATAGTGGGATGGCGCTTCACGCCGGAAAGCTGCTGGCCGGCACGCGTGGAGAGCGCACCGAGCGTGACGCCTTGATAAATCTTCACGTGCTTGCCGATGGTCGTGGTCTCGCCGATGACGACGCCGGTAGCGTGGTCGATGAAGAAGTACTCGTCGATCGTGGCGCCTGGATTGATGTCGACGCCTGTGCGCCCGTGCGCGTACTCGCTCATAATGCGCGGAATCATGGGGACTTCCTTCACGTACAGCTCGTGCGCGATACGGTGCACGAAAATGGCGTAGAAGCCCGGATACGAGAAGATAATCTCCGCCTTGCTTTGCGCGGCGGGGTCGCCGTCGAAGGCAGCCTGCACGTCCTTCAGGAGCATGCGGTGCAGTTCGGGCAGGCGGCCGAAGAAGTGGTCGCACGTGTCCTCGACGCGTGCATCGAGCTCTTCCGCGCTCAGGTCGGCATCACGGAACAGGAACGCTTCGCGCAGCTGGCGGCACAGCGAATCCTGGATGCGGATGAGCGTCTCGCCGATGAAATACTCCGGGTTCGCGCCCGTGGGCGTCTCGTCGCCGAAGTAGCGCGGGAACATAACGCGACGCAGGTCGTGAATGATGTCGATGACCGCCTGCTGGCTAGGGAAATGGCGATCGGGGTCGGTGAAGAAGATCTCAGGGGATTCATAGTTTTCGGCCATCGCCTTGACGATGCCGTCCAAATTTTCGTCGAACATGCTGGCCTCTCTGGTCGGGTGCCGGGTGCCCATCCCGCCGTAGCGGAATCGCGCGGGACGCACCGCGCACTGCGTCGTTGTGTCTTCGCATAATACCCCGAAACGAGACCGCGCGGTGCGGCGGTGTTATCGAAACAGCAAAGTGCCCCTATCGCCGTCGCTGATTTAGCAGGGCGTCCGGCGGAAAGCTACGCGTTCGGAGCATGCCCGGAATGCCTTTGCAGCGCCGTCGCCAAAGCAGTGGGCCAGTGCCATGTGCGAATGCGGCCTATCCCATGCTGTCCGAAAGATATGCAAACAGCTTCTCGAGGCAGGCGAAGTTGACCGCGTCAAAATACCCGGGCTCCATGTGTCGCAGCATGTCGGCAGCTTGCGGATCGGTCTCTGCCTGCTTGCGCTGCATTTTAAAGAACAGGCGCATGGCCAGCTTGTCCGGCAGTCCTAGGCGGTCGAAGTCGAAGCCACCTTGCGCGTAGAAGAACGCAAGGTCTGAATAGTCCTTTTCAGGGAACGAACGCCTGAACGCCGCGATGTGCTCGCTTTCGGGCCACAGGTTGCACGGCATGGGCGTGGCGCCCACCCCGACGACAGCGAAGGAAATCTCCGGGCGGGCTGCCATAGCGCGTCTCGCCCAGTCGGCTCCCTTGAGCGATGCGGCATGGAACCAGCCGCAGAAGACGACCGCATCATAGCCTTCTGGGTCGAAGCGGGGATTATCGGCGAGGTTCACGAGGGGGCAATCGAGCCGGTTCGCGATGTATTCGGCGTAGCGGCGTGTGAAGCCGGTCTGGGACGTGAAAACGATGACGGGATGCATGGCCCTCCAGTTTCTCGATTGCTGTGTTCGCGGGCTGTTTGGCAGATACGTGCGGATGCGGCGTGTATCCAGCGGACAGGCTGCGATGCTCCCTGCAAGAGCGCAGTCTTTTCGCACGGTTCCGCGCGCATTCGCTGCGTGAGGCCATTGTCCCGTGAAGAGCTGCGGTCGGGCAAGTAAAATCAACGTCAAGCGCTCGAGCGCGGCAACGAACTATAATCGTGCACGAAAGACCTGAGCCTCAAAGGGCATGGAAGAAAGAAGGCACGCATGAAGACCAATGCTGTTATCGAGAACATCCTGGAGCGCCGCTCTATCCGCGCGTTCGAAGAGCGCCCGGTGGCGCGCGAAGACCTTGAGGCTATCGTGACCTGCGGGCAATGGGCGCCTTCTGCCATGAATCGCCAAGAGTGGACATTCGTCGTTCTTTCGGACGCTGAAAAGACGGCGCGCCTGGCAAGCGTTATGGCGACGGCGCTCGGTAGGGAGGACTACGACATGTACCGTCCCGCCGCCGCGATTTTGGTCGCGCACAAGAAGGGCGCGGCGTTCGGCCGCGAGGATGACGGTTGCGCTCTGCAGTCTATGTTCCTTGCTGCGTGGAGCCTGGGCATCGGCAGCGTATGGATCAACCAGCTGCAGGGAATCTGCGACGAGCCCGCTGTTCGCGCCGAGCTCACGGCGCTGGGCGTGCCCGAGGACGCCGAAGTGCACGGCATCTGCGCGCTCGGCTATGCGACAGCGGACGGCACTGCCCACGAACGCACGAGCCAGGTGGTCTGGGCGTAATGTTTCACGACCTGCACCCGTTCTTCGCCGACCACCCTGTGCTGCTGGCGCCCATGGCGGGCGTGACCGACGAGGCATTCCGCACGCTGTGCGCTGAGCAGGGCGCCTGCCTCTGCTACACGGAGATGGTGTCCTCGAAGGCTCTTTCCTACGCGAACGAAAAAACGCGTCATCTGCTGGCGCTTGCGCCCGGAGAAGAGCTGGTTGCCGTGCAGTTGTTCGGCCATGAGCCTGACACTATGGCGCAGCAGGCGGCCTGGGTCGAAGAGGTCCTAGGAGAGCGTCTAGCGTATCTCGACATCAACATGGGTTGTCCGGCCCGCAAGATCGCTGGCAAAGGCGACGGCTCGGCGCTTATGAAGAATCCGGAGCTTGCCGCGGCGATCGTGCGCGCGGTGAACAAAGCTGCGCGCGGGCCGGTCACGGTCAAGTTCCGTCGCGGCTGGACGGAAGGGGAAGAGACCGCGGTCGCGTTCGCGCGCGAGATGGAGCGTGCGGGCGCTTCCGCCGTCACGGTGCACGGGCGTTATGCGCAGCAGTTCTACCGCGGTCGTGCTGACTGGGGCGTCATCGCGCGCGTTTGCGAGGCGGTGGATATTCCGGTCGTCGGCAACGGGGACGTCGCGTCCGGCGCCGATGCAGTGCGCATGCGGGAAGAGACCGGATGCGCTGCCGTCATGATCGGCCGGGGGGCAGAGGGCAACCCGTGGATTTTTGCGCAGGCGCGCGCCGCGCTCGCGGGCGATTCCGAACCCGCGCTGCCAACTCCCTCCGAGCGCATCGCCATGGCGCGACGTCATGCGCGGCTGCTTGCCGCTCGCGATGCGCGCGCGGTCGTGCGCATGCGCAAGCATGCGATGTGGTATACAACGGGCATGCCGCGTGCTGCGGAGGTTCGCGAACGGTTCAACCATTGTTCGACCGTGGAAGAGTTCGACGCGGCTTTCGACGCGGTGCTCGACAACGTGGCGGAGTACGAACAGTGGCAGCGTGACCATGGGTATCCCGTGCCCTGGGAGCGCGCAGGCGCGTAAGGAGTCATAGCTATGCACGATCCCTACGAGGCGCTTTACCTCCATGTTCCGTTTTGTGCGTCGCGCTGTGGTTATTGCGATTTTGCCACGCGCGCCGTCGAGCGGGGAAGCGCTCAGATAGACGAATACTTCGAGCGCTTGGTGATGGACATTCGCCGCGCTGCGAAAAAAGACGACCTGGTGGATGTGAAGACCGTCTACGTGGGCGGTGGCACGCCGAGTTTTGCAGGCGCGAAGAACCTGTCCATGCTGTTCTATACGCTGGGGCTTTCCATGCATCTGACCGACGAAGTCGAGGTCAGCATGGAGGCAAACCCTGAAAGCTTGGACGAGCGCTTGGTGCGCGACGTTTGGGCGCTTGGCGTGAACCGCCTTTCCATCGGCGTGCAGAGCTTCGACGACGGGCTTCTGCGCATGCTCGGGCGCGCTCACGACGCCGACGGTGCACGCCGCGCCATCGAGGCGGCGCACGAACGTTTCGAAAACGTGAGCGTCGATTTGATGTGCGGGCTTCCCGGGCAGACGACTGCGCAGTTCGTGCAGAGCGTAGAAGAGGCGGTCGCGCTTGGCGTGACGCACGTGAGCGTCTATCCGCTTACGATCGAAGAGCACACTCCCTTCTACCGCATGCTCCTGAAAGGCCAGATCGACGAAGTGGACGAAGACCTCGAAGCCGAGATGATGGAGGCGGCGGAGTCGGTGCTTTCTTTCCATGGTTTCGAGCGCTACGAAGTGGCGAGCTACGCGCTGCCCGGCTGCGAATGCCGCCATAACATCGCCTACTGGACAGGCGTGCCGTACCTGGGCCTCGGCGATTCGGCCGCCACGATGACGCAGAATGCCGAGCGGCGCATGCGCGTCCAGGACGGACATGTGACCGACGATCTTGACGCGCGCCAGATGGCGGCGGAAGACCTTATGCTGGGCATGCGCTTGGTGCGCGGCGTGTCCGACGGACAGGTGGAGCGTGTGGCGGAGTTTGCCCCCAGCGTCTTCGAAACCTTGACCGAACTGGAGACGTGCGGGCTTGTTGAGCATCGGGATGGCCGCTGGCGTCCCACGCGAAAGGGATGGCTGTGCGGCAACGAGCTGTACGGAGCGTTGATGGACCTGTGATCGTCCTCTCGTTGACGTGTTCGTGACGGGTGCCGTCTTTTTTAGCACTCGGCGAATTCGGGTGCTAAAATGGCACGTTGTTCGCACATGGCAGGACTCGTGGAAAGGATCGGCATGCTCTCGGACCGTCGCCAGCGCGTGCTGGCAGCCTTGATCGAAGAATACGTCGCGTATGCGCTTCCGGTGGGATCGCGCACGTTGACCGAACGCTATCGGCTGGGTGTTTCATCGGCCACGGTGCGCAACGAGCTTTCCGTGCTGGAGGACGAAGGCTACATTGCACAGCCGCATACGTCCGCAGGGCGCATTCCCACCGACACGGGGTACCGTGCGTTCGTCGACGAACTGCTGGAGGGCGAGCTGGCGGACGAAAGCGCTGACGAGCAGCTGGTCGAACAGATCCGCAACAGCGCGCAAGAGCTCGACGACCTGGTCGAAGAGACGTCCGCTGCGCTCACGCGCCTGACGGACTGCCTTTCGGTCGTGCTGCCGCCTTCGGTGATGTCGCTGCACATCAGGCAGATTACGCTGGTGTCGCTGTCGTCGCGCCGTACGCTGCTTGTCGTCGTGACGGAAGACGGCCAGGTCCTCAACCGGACGGTCGAATTCTCCGAGGATGTCGACACGCAAGACCTTGCGCGCGTCCAGACGCTGTTCAACGAGGTGTTCGCAGGTAAATCGCTCGTGGAGATCAAGGATTCGCTCCGGCCCGAGACGGCCCAAGAGCTTTCCGACCCGCTTGCCCAGGCGCTGTTGGGAGAGTTCTTCGCCTGCGTGAAGGAAGGCGACGCTGACCGTGCGCACAGCCTCGGTGTGAGCGCGCTGCTCAGCAAGCCTGAGTTCGCGAGTCCGCAACGCTTCCTGCCTATGCTTCAAATGCTCGAGGACGAAACCGTTCTGCTCCACGTCCTGACCGACGTGGACTACCAGGGCGGCACGGTCGTGAAGATCGGCAGTGAAAACCGCTCTCAGGCATTGTCGGGCGTGTCGGTGGTCGCGGCGCAGTACGGTGCAGGTCCTGCGGCAGGCGTCGTTGCCGTCATCGGCCCGACGCGCATGGACTATTCGAACGTGATCAAGGCCGTGCGCGCTGCCCGCAGTATGCTCGATGGCAAATAGCGTGGCCGCGGAGTGCGGCTGTTGCGGCATGCTTGGCGCGAAGGAGCGCTCTGAGCATGCAGCGAAGCGCGCGAACACGCGACGTTTCGACGTCGTTGCTTGAAACTCTGCGCGGTTCGGCTACACTGTCGAACCGCTTTCAGGAAGCGCTGGATGCGTCGTCCTGGCATGCGGGCCGTAAAGCGTTTGCGTGCCGGGCTGCCCTTCAGGCGCTTCCGGGGAAACGAACGGGATCAAGCCGGTTCGCCTGTCAGGGCGGGCCGCTGGACAAGACGAGGAGGAGCCTCCTTCGATGGCAAACGACCTCTATGAAGTGCTTGGCGTCGACCGCAATGCGACGGACGACGAAATCAAGAAAGCGTTCCGCAAAAAAGCACGCCAGCTTCATCCTGACGTGAACAAGGCTCCCGACGCCGAGGACCGCTTCAAAGAGCTCAACGAAGCGTACGACGTTCTGTCGGATCCGAACAAGCGTGCCCAGTACGACCGCTTCGGCACCATCCCGGGCGCTGCAGGCGGTGGCGCGGGCGGCTACGTCGACTTCGAAGACCTGTTCGGCGGCGGGTTCGGCGGCATGGGAGACCTGTTCAGCTCCTTCTTCGGCGGTGCTGCCGCTGGAGCGACGCAAGTGCGCAAAGAGGGTCGCGACATGGGCGTCGGCCTGCGCTTGACGCTCGAGGAGGTTGCCGCCGGCGCAAAGAAGGAGATCGTCTACGACCGCCTGGCGCCCTGTCCGGACTGCGACGGCACGGGCCTGGGAGAGGGCGGCCAGGAGGTCACGTGCAGCGTGTGCCATGGCCAAGGCCGCGTGGTCACGGTCCAGCATACGTTCTTGGGCGACATGCAGACCGCCACGACCTGCCGTGCGTGCGGCGGTACAGGAAAGACCATCGACCATCCGTGCCCGGAATGCGAAGGCCAAGGCCGCGTGCCCGACCGTCAGCGCGTTACCGTGGAAGTTCCGGTGGGCATTCGCGACGGCCAGCAGCTGCGCCTGTCCGGTTTCGGCGAGGCGGGCATGAACGGAGCTGCTTCGGGCGATCTGATCGTGACCTGCCGCATCCAGCCGCACGAGTTCTTCGAGCGCGACGGGGACAACCTTCATGCGCGCGCGAACGTCTCGTTCGTGCAGGCGGCATTGGGCGCGGACATCCAGATCGAAGGCGTATTCGAAGACGAGCAGGTCACGGTCCGCATCCCGGAGGGCTGCCAGAACGAGCAGGTCGTCCGCGTGCGAGGTTTCGGCATGCCGCGCTTCAAGAGCGAAGCCCGCGGCGACATGTACGTCCATGTGAACGTCACTATCCCGAAGAAGCTTTCCAAGCGCGAGCGCGAGCTTCTGGAAAAGCTTGCAGAGGAAATGGGCGAAGAGGTCAACGCCGAACGTTCGCCTTTGCAGAAGCTTCGGGACGTGTTCAACTAGTTTTGTTGGCTCATGGTCGACGGTGCGGTTCGACGCGGCGCCGTCGACCGGCGAAACGCGCCGGGCGGCGCACGGTGTCACGGGGTAGCGAGGTCCCATGTCATTGCATCATTTCTTCCTGGAAGACCAGGTCATTGCGCAAGAGTCGGAAGCCGAGTTTCCGCTGCGCCTGTCCGCAGAAGACTTAAAGCACGCACGCGTGCTGCGGCTTGCGCCCGGCGAGCACATTGCGGTCGTCGACGCCGCCTCCGATTTCTTCGAGTGCGAGCTCGTCTCGTGCAGTGCCGACGGCATCATTGCGCGTATTGCGGCGAAGCTTGATGCGCCCGAGCGTGCGCAGGTCGTGCTCGTGCAGGGCATCGCGAAAGGCGAGAAGATGGACCAGGTGGTCCGCCACGCTACCGAGCTTGGCATTGCGGGCATCGTTCCGCTTTCGTGCGAACGCTCTATCGTGAAGCTCGATGCAAAGAAGGCCGCTTCCCGCGTCCAGCGTTGGAGCGCCATCGCCAAGAGCGCCGCTATGCAGGCGGGCCTGACGGCGGTGCCCGAGGTATCCCGCCCGCTGTCCGTCCGCGAGGCCGCTAAGATGCTTTCGGGCGCGACGGCCGTGCTGGTGTTCTGGGAAGAGGCGCCGTTGTCTGCGAAGATTGCCCCGGCATTGTCCTCTGCGCTTGCTGCGTGCGACTGCCTTGATGCAAAGGATGCGCGCATTGCGGTGGTCGTCGGCCCTGAGGGCGGCCTTTCCGCGCGTGAGGTGGAGCAGTTCCAGGCCGCTTGTCCGCGTACGTATCCGGTCACGCTGGGACCGTCGATCCTGCGCACGGAGACGGCGGGCATCGTTGCGCCCGCGCTTGTGCTCTATGAACTGGAAGGTCGCTAGATGGCGCGGACAGTGCGGCCGAAATTCGCGGTCCTGAACCTTGGGTGCAAAGTGAACCGGGTTGAGTCCGACGGCTTTCTTGCGCAGCTTGAAGGCCGCGGTTTCGAGCTTTCTTCCGCTTCGCACGCCGATGTGGTGGTGGTGAACACGTGCACGGTTACCGGCGAGGCGGAGAAGAAGACGCGCAAAGCAGTTCGCCGTGCGCTCCGGGCGAACGAGGACGCGACGGTCGTGGTGACTGGCTGCGCTGCCGTCATCGACCCGGGCGAGTTCCAGGAGATGTCGCCGCGCGTGGTCGTCCAGCCCGACAAGACGAAGGTCGTCGATGCCGCGCTCGACGCGGTCGCGCCTGACGAGCGGACGGTTGAAGGTGCGCTGCAGGGCGTGGGCTTTCGGACACCTGAAGACGGTGCGTTCGATGCCGTCGGCAACGCCTTCGTTCCTGTGTTGCGCATGGGCGACTCGTTTCCCACGCGCGTGGGCATCAAAGTCCAGGACGGCTGCAACAACGCTTGCTCGTACTGTATCGTGCACGTGGCGCGCGGTCGCGCCTGGAGCCGTCCGGCAGGGCAGGTGCTTGCCGAGGCTGTCGCCTACGCACGCGCGGGCGTGAAGGAAATCGTGCTTACTGGCATCAACCTTGGTTCGTACCGCGAAGGGGAACTGCGCCTTGCAGGGCTGTTGCGGAAGCTCCTTTTCGCCACGGCGGACGACGGCGTTCGCTTTCGCGTTTCGTCCATTGAACCGCGGGATGTCGACGAAGAGCTCATTGCCGTGCTTGCCGAAGCGGACGGACGCGTATGTCGCCATCTGCACCTTCCGTTGCAGGCGGGGTCTTCGAAGGTGCTGCGCGAAATGCGCCGCCCTTACGATGCTGCTTTTTTCGGCTCTTTGGTCGACCGGCTTTACCGGCAGGTGCCTTCGCTTTCCCTTTCGACCGACATTATCGCGGGATTTCCCGGAGAGTCCGACCGCGAGTTCGAGGAGACGCTGGCGCTCGCGAGGCACTGTCGCTTCTCGAAGATCCACGCGTTCCCTTACTCTCGTCGCGAGGGCACGCCTGCGGCAGCGCGCGCGGACCAAGTCCCCGACGGCGTGAAGGCGGCGCGTACCGCACAGCTGCTTGCGCTCTCCGAAGACTTGCGGTCGACGGACTTCGCACGGCGGGCGGGCACGACCGAGCTCGTTCTCGTCGAAGCTGACGGGCGGGGCATGACAGAAAGCTACCATGAGGTAGCGCTTCCCGAAGGCCTTGTGCCCGGTGCGCTTGTTCCGCTCGAGCTTTCGGGCGAGATGCGCCGCCTCTCCTAGCCGCCCTTGGTGCTTTACGTGTCCTTGACGGCGTGTGCGGGCGTGCTGCGCTATAATGCGCCGCATGGAAGAAAACCGCAGTGCCACTAACATCACCTTGACCGCGCCGCCGTCCGTGGACATGGCGCGTGTCGTCGGTGCGTCTGACGAACTTTTGCACCTGGTCGAGGACGCGTACTCTGCGCGCATTTCCGTGCGCGGCAACGCCATCAACCTTTCGGGCGACTCCATCGAAGTCCACGCGCTCACGTCCTTGTTCACCGACCTTATCAAGCAGGTCGAAGGCGGTGCCCAGCCGACGAAAGACGACGTGCGGCACGCTATCGACCTCGTGCGCACAGGAGAGCTCGCTCCCCAGACGTTGCGCGACGATATCCTGCTCACGTACCGCGGGCGCGCTATTCGCCCGAAGACGGCGGGCCAAAAGCGCTATGTCGATGCCATCCGCACTTCCACGATCACGTTCGCTATCGGACCGGCCGGCACCGGCAAAACGTATTTGGCCATGGCCATGGCGGTCGCCGCGCTCAAGCGCAAAGAGGTCGGCCGCATTATCTTGACCCGTCCTGTCGTCGAAGCGGGGGAGAATCTGGGCTTTCTGCCCGGCACCCTGCAGGAAAAGGTCGATCCCTACATCCGCCCGCTCTATGACGCGCTCTTCGACATGACCGACATGGAGCGCGGCAATAAGCTTATCGAAGACGGCGTCATCGAGATCGCGCCGCTTGCGTTCATGCGCGGCCGTACCCTGAACGACAGCTTCATTATCCTGGACGAAGCGCAGAACACGACGCCTGAGCAGATGAAGATGTTCCTGACGCGTCTTGGTTTCGGTTCCCGCATGGTCGTCACGGGCGATGTGACGCAGCTTGACCTGCCATCGGGCATATCGGGGCTCAAACATGTCCGCCGGGTTCTGCAGGGCGTCGATGGCATCAGCTTTTGCGATCTGAGCGGCAAAGACGTCGTTCGCCATTCCCTTGTTGCCGCCATCGTCTCCGCGTACGCAAAGGCGGAGGAAGCAGACCGTCAGAACGCGCGCGGCGCTTCGCCGACGGCGTCTGCGCACAAGCCTGCGCATGCGCGCAGTATGGACTCGAAGGAGGCGTAGGGCATGAATATCATTATCAACCATGACTATCGATCCGATATGACGCAGGATCTGCCGCTCGAGGCGCTGGCGCGTATGGTGTTGGAGCACGAAGAGATGCCCGCGAACACGGAGGTGTCCGTGACGTTCGTCGACAACGAGGAGATTGCGCGCCTCAACGAAGAGTACCGTGGCAAAGAAGGCCCGACCGACGTGCTGTCGTTCGAATGCGACGGCCTGTTCGACGAGATGGAGGATTCCGAAGGCTTCGGAGCTGAGATATTCGAGTTGGGGGATATCGTCATCGCCGTCGATGTGGTGGAGCGCCAAGCGGGCGGCTACGGGAATACGTTCGAGCAAGAGGTGCAGCTTATGCTCGTGCACGGTCTGCTTCATCTGTGCGGTTACGACCATATTGAAGACGACGAAGCCGAAGAGATGGAATCGCTGCAGGCGGATTTGCTCGCTGCCTGGTCTGCGCAGGCGTAAGGCGGTCGGCCGTGAACCGGGATGACCGATTCGTCCGCACGGAAGAGAGCAAACGGGAAGGCGCGGCCTTTCCGATCTGGCGTTCGTTCAAGTGCGCAGGCGAAGGCGTGTGGGCTGTGCTGGCGCGCGAGCGGAACATGAAAATTCACGTGCTCGTTGCGCTTGCAGCAGTGCTGCTGTGCATAGTGCTGCCTGTTCCCGCCTGGGGCCCGCCGATCGTCGCGGTCTGTATTGGGGTCGTGATGGCGCTTGAGTGCGTGAACACGGCCATCGAGGCGGTCGTCGACTTGGTTTCGCCCGAATGGCACGAACTGGCCAAGCGTGCAAAGGACGCTGCTGCAGGGGCTACCCTTATCGCTGCGCTCATGAGCGTGGTCGTTGCCGCCTTCGTGTATCTACCGGCGGTTGTGTCTCTTCTTGGGTGGTAGTCTGCATTTTCTTTTGCAGCGGGCTCCCGTTGCTACAATGGCGGAAAGCAAAGGCATGTCGCCTTTCACCGATCCCGCACGAAACCGATGGGTGCGACACCGCTTTGTGCCCGACGGAAGGAACGAGAAGATGACCGAAACGTTCGAACGCAACGATGCGACCTTGTCCCAGGGACGGCGAATCGAAACCGCTGACGAAGAGCTTTCCTTGCCCGATATGGATGGGGCAGACGTTCAGGAAAGCGAAGGCGCATACGAAGAGAGCGAGCTCGAAGAGTCCGACTGGCTTGACGAAGAAGAGGACGAGGACGCTGGCCTTTCTCTGGACGAGATGATTGCTGCAGCGCTCGGGTCGACCGACGGGCAGACTGCTGCGCCCGTGACGTTGGAGGAAGGCTTCAGGAGCGGTTTCGTCACGCTGGTCGGACGCCCGAACGCCGGCAAGTCGACGCTGCTCAACGCCATCATGGGCAAAAAGATCGCTATTACATCGAACACGGCGCAGACCACGCGCCATCGTTTCCGCGCGGTCCTCACGCGCCCTGATTTCCAGATGGTCATCGTGGACACTCCCGGCATCCACAAACCCCACGATGTGCTCGGCGAAGAGCTCAACGTGTCGGCGCTCGAAGCGCTCAAAGACGTCGACGTGGTCGCTTTCCTCGTGGACGCATCGAAGCCGGTCGGCCGCGGGGACGCTTGGGTCGCCAACGCCCTCAAAGGACTGCACGCGAAGAAGATCCTGGTGCTGTCAAAGACTGACCTGGCAACCGACGAGCAGGTCGAGCGCCAACGTCAGGCCGCTGACGAGCTAGGCGAATGGGATGCGTACGTGGCGCTGTCTTCCAAGACGGGCGAAAACGTCGACGGTTTCGTGGCGGCGGTCGCCGCGGAGCTGCCCGAAGGCCCGCAGTGGTTCCCGGACGACATGGAGACCGATCAGCCGATCGAGGTCATCGTCGCCGAATTTGTGCGCGAGAAGATCCTGCGCAGCTTCCGCGATGAGATTCCGCATGCTATCGGCGTGGTCGTGGAGGAGATGGAATACAAGCGCAAGGCGAACCTCAACACGATATACGCCACCGTCTACGTCGAACGCGACAGCCAGAAGGGCATTATCATCGGCAAAGGAGGCGCTGCCATCAAGATGATCGGCAGCGAAGCCCGCGCCGACCTTGAGCAGCTGCTCGGCACGCGCGTGTTCCTCGATTTGCGCGTCAAGGTGAAAAAGAACTGGCGGCGCGATCTCAACCAGATTCGTCGATTCGGATACGGAGAGGGCATCTAGTTGTCCGACGTGCGGAAAGATCAGGACGCGCCCGAACGCACGTGCGAGGAAGTGCGGGCCGAAGCGCGCGAACGGCTGCAAAAGCGGCTTGGCGCGCACGCGCGGCCAACAAGCGGTCGGGTGCATGCTGCGCGCGCACGGCATCGTGCCAAGCCCTCTTTCGACGGGCTTGGGGGCGGCGTGCGGGCGTTCGTGCGCCGATTCCTCCACGACAAGTTCTTCGTCGGAGTCACCCTGCTGGCGATCGCCGCTATCGTGACGGTGGTGACGCTTGCATTTCCAAGCATGGTCAGCAGGGATGATGCGGGTTTGACCGAAGAAGAGCGCGCTTTGCAGGAGGATATCGAAGCTCGCGTTCGCTCGAATGTCGAAGGAAACGTTTTCCAGGACGATGCTGCTGCCTACGATGCGGCAGTCCTGCCCTCCGATATGGATCCTGCTGCTGCCCGGACGCTGCGCGAGGCGGCACGTTCTGACGAAGACGCCGCGTTCGTGCTCTTGCACGCGACCGACTATGCGCGTTATGGCGAATACTACGCGCAGTTGCTGGAGCTTGCGGCGGAGGAGCCGACCGCACGTCCTTTCGTGGCCCAGATGCTGCAGAAGTACCCGTCCGATGCATCTGCCGGCCTTGATGCATCCGATGTGAGCGAAGACGCTGATACCGGAGAGGGATCGCCTGCAGAGTCGGGCGATTCGAACGGTTCTTCTCGCAAGGTGCCGCGTCTATACCAATGGGATGTTCGCTGGGGGTTCCAGGAGTACAGCTCTGGGCCGCTCGGCGTGACCGGATGCTGTCCGACGTCGCTTTGTATGACGTACACCGCATTGACCGGAAAGACGGACCGGTCCCCGGCGGATCTGGCCGATTTCGCTGAAGAGCATGGCTACGTGAGCGAGAACGAGGGGACTTTTGCGGAGCTTCTCGAATTTGCAGCGCCTGAACTGGGATTGACCTGTGAGATTCTGCCACTTCGTGCGTCCTCCATCTCAATCGCCCTGCGCGATGGCGCAGTTGTCATCTGCAATGTCGGGCCAGGGGAGTTCACGGAGGCGGGGCATTTCTTTGTGATTGCGCGCGAGAACGAGGACGGCACGCTTGCTATCAACGACCCGTACTCAACAGTGCGCTCCGACCAAGCATGGGATTCCCAGCGGATTGTCGACCAGGCGATAGGCCTTTACGCGTTCAGGGCGGCATCGTGATCGCGGAGGCGTTCTGATGACGGGGCAGGGCGCGTACCGCATCGAAGCGCTTGTTCTGCGCAAGACGAAGCTTAAAGAATCCGACCTGATCGTGACGCTGCTTGCGGAAGACGGCTCGCTTGTGCGCGCGGTTGCCCACGGCGCGCGCAAGCCGCAAAGCCCGTTCGCGTCGCGGCTTGAGCCGTGCGCTGTGGTCGATGTGCTGCTGGCGCGCGGGCGGAGCCTTGACGTGGCGAAAGAAGCGCGTTTTGTTGCGCCGAACGCTGCCGTTCGCGCCGATTTCGACGTTTCCGCCGCCGCATTGCCCCTTGTCGAGCTTGCGGGCAAGGTGGCCGAGGTGGGCCTGGAAAACCCGCGTTTGTTCCAGTGCGCCGTCGCCGCGCTTGCGCTTATGGACAAAGCAGCGGCCGGGACGGTCGGCGCAGAGAACGCGGTCGTTGTGGGCTGCGCAGACCGCGCGCGCATCCTGTGCGCCGCCTGCCTGCTCAAAGAGCTAGCGTTTGCGGGCTTCCGTCCTTCGCTTGCACATTGCGCCGTCTGCGGCGAGCCTCTTTCGTTCGCTGCGCCGTCGTCTGCGTTCTCGCCGTACGAAGGGGGCTGCCTGTGCGATGCCTGCGCGGCGGCAGGAGAGCGTTCTCGTCGCATCGATGCTGCAGTCTGCGTGCTCGCGCGAGATCTGTTGCACCGGCCGTTCGCGGACGTGGTTGCCTTGAGCGCGCCGTCATCCCACGTCAAAGGGGTGCTGCGCATAGTGCAAGATCTAGCAGAGGAGCATGTGGGCTCACGGTTGAAGTCGGTATCGTTTTTGCTGGGCGCCTGGGAGTGAGGTGCGCCTTCGGTATCTTTTTGCCAAAAATAATGCATTCGAGAACGCAAACGGCCGATCCCGCGAGCAAGATGCGTCTTGCACGCGGGGTCGGCCGTAGACAGAGTCAGGTTTGGTTTCTCCTGACGATTTCTCTCGAAAGAAAGAGGCCGTTCCTTGCGTTCAGGCAGTTGTTCTTGTCATTGCACCGCCTTTGGCAAGAATGGGGCATATGTCAGTTTATGGGGACTTTGCGACTTCCTGCCTTTGCGAGAATTCGCTCTTGTCCTGCGGGGTGCGTATCACTACACTAGACAGGCTGTGTTTTACAGCGGCTTTCTGCTTGGTCCGCATATCCACCGTATGCGCACTCAGCAGGAAGGGAAGGAAGAGAGTGTCTGAAAACGGACACGCGAAGAAAGGTGAACATCATGGCAGATCGTCTTTCCGTCACGCGCGAGCGCGTTGCCGAAATCGTCAAGGAGTACGGCAAGAACGAGCAGGACACCGGTTCCGCTGAGGTTCAGGTTGCTATCCTGACCGAGCGCATCCGCAACCTGACCGAGCATCTCAAGATGCACAAGAAGGACCACCACACCCGCCGCGGCCTTCTGATGCTCGTCGGTAAGCGTCGCCGCATGCTGGTCTACATCAAGAACCGCGACATCGAAGAGTACCGCGCACTCATCAAGAAGCTCGGCATCCGCGACAACATCTAACGGTAACTCAGGCCCGCTCGCGCGGGCCTTTGTTTGTTTCGCCCGAAATCCAATCCAGGAGGGCGAACGCTCGCCGCTAACACTGCGGTGGGGGATTGGCCGGTCGGCATCGCCGTGGGCGGTGCTGCTCGGGGGCGCCGGTAAGGTCTGGCGTCCGAAGAAGCCTTGACGCAATAGGGCGCAAGGGTGAGAGAAAGCGTAGAACAAAAACATGGAAAAAATCGTCGAATCCTTCGAGCTGTACGGCAAACAGTACCGTCTCGAAACGGGCGAGCTGGCCAAGCAGGCGACCGGCGCTGTCCTGGTGACCCAGGGTGACACCACCTGCCTCGTCACCGCCGTCGTGTCCAAGGAGCAGAAAGACTACGACTTCTTTCCGCTGACGGTGGACTTCATCGAGAAGATGTACTCTGTCGGCCGTATCCCGGGCGGTTATCTCAAGCGCGAAGCGCGCCCGTCCGAGAAGGGTACCCTCACGGCTCGCATGATCGACCGACCCATCCGTCCCGGTTTCGCGGACGGATTCAAGCAGGAAGTGCACGTCGTTGCCACGACGCTCGTCTGCGATGGTGAGAACCCGCCTGATTGCATCTGCGTTGGCGGTGCGTCTGCAGCCCTGTTGTGCGGCGGCACCCCGTTCGACGGCCCGGCAGCGTGCGTGCGCATTGCGCGCAACGTGGAGACGGGCGAATTCATCGTGAACCCGACGTACGCCGAGCAGGAGCTCTCCGACGTCGAGCTCACCATCGCCGGCACGAAGGACTATATCTCCATGGTGGAAGCCGGCGCGAAGGAAATCTCCGAAGAGGACATGCTCGCCGCCATGGCGTTCGGCCAGGAGGCTATCGCTGCTTTCTGCGAAAAGCAGGCGGAGTTCTTGGCGAAGGTGAACCCGGAGCCGAAGGAGTACCCGGTCCATGTGGCCGATCCTTCCATCAAAGAGCGCATCGAGCCGTTCTTCGACCAAATGTCTGCAGCACTCAAAGATGCGGACAAGCAGTCTCGCCTGGTCAAGGTCGAAGAGCTCAAGGCTTCCATCAAGGAGAGCGAGTTCTCCGAGGACGAGCGTGCGGCCTGGGGCTCCGACATTGCCGCCGAGCTTAAACTGCTGGAAAAGCATGCCATGCGCGCCATGGTCATCGAGACCGGCGAGCGCGCCGACGGTCGTACGCCGGAGGAAA
The DNA here is from genome assembly GCA_018712955.1 of Candidatus Aveggerthella stercoripullorum. Lineage (GTDB taxonomy): Bacteria > Actinomycetota > Coriobacteriia > Coriobacteriales > Eggerthellaceae > Aveggerthella > Aveggerthella stercoripullorum. Next base: position 12,078 of record DVGB01000055.1, on the reverse strand, counting down.
TCCGTCCGCTGCACATCGTGCCGGGCTACCTGCCGCGCGTTCACGGCTCGGGCCTGTTCCAGCGCGGCCAGACGCAGGTTCTGTCCGTTTGCACTCTCGGCATGCTGAACGAATGGCAACGCCTTGACACCATCGAGCCGGTCGAGGGCAAGCGCTACATGCACCAGTACAACTTCCCGCCGTACTGCACCGGCGAGACGGGCCGCATGGGCGCGCCGAAGCGCCGCGAAGTCGGCCATGGTGCGCTGGCGGAACGCGCGCTTTTGCCTGTGCTGCCCACCGAGGACGACTTCCCGTACGCCATCCGTGTCGTCTCCGAGGTCATGGAGTCCAACGGCTCGTCGTCCATGGCATCCACCTGTGGCTCCACGCTAGCGCTGATGGACGCGGGCGTGCCGATCTCCCGTCCTGTCTCCGGCATCGCCATGGGCCTCATCAAAGAGGGCGACGACATTGTCATCCTCTCCGACATCCAGGGCATCGAAGACTTCCTGGGCGACATGGACTTCAAGGTCTGTGGCACCGAGCGCGGCATTACGGCCCTGCAGATGGACAACAAGGCCAAGGGCCTGTCCGTCGAGATTCTGGCCCGTGCGCTCAAGCAGGCCCACGACGGCCGTGCGTACATCCTGAACGCGATGCTCGAGCAGATCGCCGAACCGCGCCCTGAGCTCTCTCCGTTCGCGCCGCGCATCGAGACCATCCACATCCCGGTCGACAAGATTCGCGACGTCATCGGCACGGGCGGCAAGGTCATCCGCGGCATCCAGGACGAGACGGGCGCTTCCATCGAAATTCAGGAAGACGGCACGGTCCATATTGCCGCAGTCGAGGGCGCTGCAGGCGCTGCCGCGAAAGCTGCCATCCTTGGCATCGTCAAAGAGCCCGAAGTGGGCGAAATCTACGAGGGCGAAGTCGTTGGCATCAAGGACTTTGGCGCCTTCATCAAGCTCACGCCCGGTAAGGACGGCCTGCTGCACATCTCCCGCATGGCCAACGGCCGCGTCGGCAAGGTAGAGGACGTCTTGAATCTCGGCGACGTTGTGAAGGTCGAGGTCATCGAGGTTGACGAGAAGGGTAAGATCTCTCTTGACCGTCTCGACAAGCCGGAAGCTCCGGCAGGATCCGAGGAGCCGCGTCGCGAACGCCGCAACGACCGCCCCGGCCGCGGCAACGGCGAGCACCGTGACAACCGTCCGGGCCGCAGCGAGCGTGAACACCGCACTCCGCGCCGCCGTCACGACGCGTAATCGGCCGAGTTCATCGGCTATTGCCTGAAAGAAGAAGCGTCTCGAACCCTTGTTGGTTCGAGACGCTTCTTTCGTTAACCAGCTGCTGTTCGGCGAGGGGCGGCGCGCTGGTACGGTTGGAGGCAGAAACCGTTGCCTGCTAGCACCGCGGAATGCTGCGATCGTCGCTCAAGATGAATGCCGGGGCAAACGCAAAACGCCGCGCCAAACGCCGCCATCCGATAAGGCCGCATGTTTCTTACGCTCGAAACGTCCCGTGCGTGCATTCTGCGGTATCGTAGAACAAAACACGTAATCGCATGGAAGGCGGTCAACATGATCAAGGTAGCAGTGTGCGGGTGCGCGGGGCGCATGGGAAAGACGGTCGTGAGCGCAGTCGGCGCGGCGGAGGACATGGAGGTCGTCTGTGGTATCGACCCGTACGCGAAAGGCGATCTGGACATTCCGGTGTACGCATCCCTTGACGAGGCTCTTGCCAACAAGGAATTCGATGTGCTCGTGGACTTCACGCAGCCCAACGTTGTGGAGGGCAACCTGCGCACGGCGCTTCCGGCGGGCGTGGACTGCGTGGTGGGCACGACGGGCCTGTCCGAAGAAAAGCTCGAGGAGCTTGCTGAGCTCGCTCCGAAGGGCACCTGCCTGTTCTATGCGCCTAATTTCACGACCGGTGCGGTGCTTATGATGCAGTTCGCAAAGGCCGCGGCTCCGTATTTCCCGGAGGCGGAGGTCATCGAAATGCACCACTGCCGCAAAAAGGACGCTCCTTCCGGCACCGCGGTCAAGACCGCCCGCATGATTGCGGAGGCGCGCGGTTTCGAAAGCGCTGCTCCGGGCAAAGAAACGGAGATGCCGGGCATGGAAGGCGCGCGGGGTGCGCTCGTTGCCGGCGTGCCGGTTCATTCCGTTCGCTCGATGGGCTTCGTCGCCACGCAGGAGGTCGTTTTCGGTTCGTTCGGCCAGACGCTTACCATCCGCCACGATTCATGGGATCGTGAGAGCTACATGCCTGGCGTGCTGCTTGGCATCCGCAGCGTAGGGGAGCGAGAAGGCCTCATCGTCGGCCTCGAGACGTTCATGGACTAGGGTCTCGTGCGCGCCTTTCAGCGAACGTTTCAGCCGCGTTGGTTGAACCCCTGATTTCACTGCCATACAATGGCAAGATGGTTTGAGACAAGCCCTCGTGAAGAAGGAGAAATATATGACGGCAGCAACCGAGCCCCGTTTCGGGCGCATGATTCCTGCAATGGTCACCCCGTTCGACGAGAACCGCGAACTCGACCTCAAGCGCGCTGCGGAGCTGGCACGCCGTCTGGTCGAGGGCGGTGCGGACTCGCTCATCATCAACGGTACCACCGGTGAAAGCCCGACGGTGTTCTATCCCCAGAAGATCGAGCTGTTCAAAGCGGTCGTGGCTGAAATCGACGGCCAGGTGCCGGTCATCGCGAACGTCGGCGACAACTGCACCCAGGACACGGTCGACTTCGCGCGCGAGGTCGAGCAGCTGGGCGTTGACGGCTTCATGCTCGTTGTCCCGTACTACAACAAGCCGCCGCAGGAGGGCCTCTACCAGCATTTCACGACCATTGCGAATTCGGTCGACCTGCCCATCATCCTCTACAACATCCCGGGCCGCTGCTCGGTGAACATGACCGCTGAAACCACGCTGCGCATTGCCAACGCGTGCGACAACGTGATTGCGGTGAAGGAAGCGTCGGGCGACATGGACCAGGTCAAAGCCATCGTCGACGGCGCGAAGGAAGGCTTCTCCGTCTACTCGGGCGACGACTCTGCGACGTTCGACATCATGAAGCTGGGCGGCATGGGCGTTATCTCCACCATTGGCAACGTTGCCCCGGCGCGCATGAAGGAAATCGTCGATCTGTGCGCTGCGGGCGAATGGGAGAAGGCCGCTGAGGCGAACGAGCGCCTGCTGCCGCTCATGAAGGGCCTTTTTGCTACGGCGAACCCCATCCTCGTCAAGGAAGCGTTGAAGCTTACGGGCTTCCCGGTCGGCGGCGTGCGCCTTCCGCTCGTCGACGCAACGCCCGAGCAGTCCGAGACGCTCGCCCAAATCATGCGCGAGGTCGGCGTGCTGTAAAACATGCGTCCGCCTCTATCTGAAGCGAACGACGCCTCCTGTCGCAACGAACGGCAGGAGGCGTCGTCTTCTCTGCGGCCGTGCGCAGGCGGCCGCCGCGCTCGTGCGCGACGCGCTTTATCTTTGAACGAAACCATACGGTCGGTCGTGCGATGCCAAGAAATCGAACGGACCCTTCCAGCCTGCTCGCCAGAGCAAACGGGAAGGGTCCGAAACGTCGCCTCAATGGGTACGGGACGGCTCGCCGCGGGATGTTTCTAATAAATGATGTTGGTCGGCGCCCAGCCGCCGCCTTCCGGTCGGGTGCCGTATACCTCTTTCGCCACCATTTTCGATCCGCATTTAGGGCATTTATTCCCTTCGCGACTGATGTTTTGAAACTGTTCGAATCCGCAGGACGAGCATTTATAGTAGACCCACGGGCAGCCGTTCTGACAGTTCTCGGGCTGGTAGATTGCGAAGCCGCCGTTCGCCTCCTGCAGCTCCTCTTCGTCCAGTTCGCGCGTATCGTGATTTTGCTCGCTCATAGGAAACCTCCTCGTTTGGAAATGACGGCTTCATTGTAGCAACGTCTGCTCACGGCAACCTCTTCACGGAACGAAAGCGACAAACGCAGGAGTGAATGCGTTCGCGCTTCCGTAGGGGGGCACGGCTGCCCGCATCCCGCGCTGGCCTTGTGCGTTTTGTCATCGCGCCGGTTTTGCAGACAGGGTGCACTATAATTGCACGAATGCACCGAAGCAGGCCGCGGCGACGCGCGGCGTTGCGGAAGCGGGCGAGCGCGCAGGGCGCTTCGCCTGCTCGCTCCATCAGGACGGAGGCGCCGGGAACGGCGCAGCACATACGCATGACGAACAGGGGAGACCCCACGCGGCGCCTGCCGCGGCGGCTCCTCGCGGACGAAAAGGAGATGCATGTCAGAGCAGAACCAGACCGAACGGCAGAAGCAGCCCGAGAAAGCGCCGAAGCCCAAACGGGAACGCAAGAACACGACGCGCTCGTACAAGCACGTCCAGCTCGAGCGCAAGCGCCCGCAGCTGACGCGCGACGGCGCGGCGCAGGAGAAAGGCCAGCAGCGCCAGCGCCCGGCTTCCCAGCACGCCTCGACCGCAGGCAAGGACCCGAAGGCGCGTCTCAAGGTCATCCCGCTGGGCGGCCTGGACGCCATCGGCAAGAACATGACGGTCTTCGAGTGCAAAGGCGACATGATCATCGACGACGCCGGCCTCATGTTCCCTGACGACGACCATCCCGGCATCGACCTCATCCTGCCGGACTACACCTACGTGCTCGAGAACGCGGACAAGCTGCGCGGCATTGTCATCACGCACGGCCATGAGGACCACACCGGCACCCTGCCGTACCTGCTGAAGGACCTCGACCGCAAGGTGCCCATCTACGCCACGAAGCTCACGCTGGGCCTCATCGAGGGCAAGCTTGCGGAGCATCGCGTGAAGAACGCGAAGCTCGTCGAGATTAAGCCGGGGGATCAAATCCAGCTCGGCTGCATTACCGCCGAATTCTTCGCGGTGAACCATTCCATTCCTGGTGCGGTAGGTGTGTTTTTCCAGAGCCCAGCGGGCAATGTTCTGCACACGGGAGACTTCAAGCTTGACCAGAGTCCTATCGACGGGGTCCACACGGACTTCGGCGCGCTTGCGCGCTTCTCGAAGACGGGCGTCGACCTGATGATGTCCGACTCGACGAACGCCACGAACCCGAACTTCACGCTTTCCGAGGCGGAAGTGGGCAAGGTGCTTGCGAACATCATCAAGCAAGCGACCGGCCGTGTGATCATCGCTTCGTTCGCCAGCCATATCCACCGTATGCAGCAGATTTGCGATGCAGCCATTGCCAACGGGCGCAAAGTCGTCGTGACCGGCCGCTCGATGATTCAGAACACCGACATTGCGCGACGTCTGGGCTACCTGCATATTTCTGATGACAATCTCATCGACGCGTACGACCTGAAGGGCATTCCGGCCGACGAAGTCGTCATTATGTGCACCGGCTCTCAGGGCGAGCCGCTTTCGGCGCTCGCGCGCATTGCCAACGGCGACCATAAGACCATCGACATCGAAGAGGGCGACACGGTCATCATTTCCGCCACGCCGGTCCCGGGCAACGAGAAGGCGGTCACGCGCGTCATCAATTCGCTCGCGAAGATCGGCGCGGACGTCTACGACAAAAGCCGTGCGCGCGTGCACGTGTCCGGCCATGCCGGCGCAGAAGAGCTCAAGCTGGTCCTGTCCATCGTCCAGCCGAAGAACTTCATGCCGGTCCATGGCGAGGCCACGCACCTGCGCGCCCATGCGAAGCTTGCCCAGGACGTCGGCATTCCGAAGGAAAACGTCTTCATTTGCGAAAACGGCGAGGGGCTCGAACTCAGCACGAAGGGCGTACGCCGCGGCGACTACGTGCAGAGCGGCATCGTCTACGTGGACGGCCTGTCCGTGGGCGACACTTCGCAGGATGTGCTCGATGAGCGTACGACGCTTGGCTCGCAGGGCATTGCCTGCGCGACCGCGCTGGTCGACGCCAAACGCAAGCAGGTCGTGGGATCTGTGCGCGTGGAGACGCACGGTATCACGGGCGGCGATGACCCTGAGATCGTCGAGGACTTCTCCTTCGCAGTCACGCGCGCGCTTGGCGGGGCGCTTTCGAAGGGCGGCACCGTCAAAGACTGGGAGCGCGCATGCCGTCAGTCTCTCCAGACGGCGCTTTGGGAGCGCACCAAGCAAAAGCCCATGGTTATCGCCACCGTCATGGAGGCGCCGAAAGCGTAAGCTTGCATCCGGTCGGGAACACGAGGTAAGCGCAGCATAAAAGGAGTACGCAACGTGGCTCGAAGCTCGAGTTCAAGCACGAAAAGTCAAAAAGGCGCGGCAAAGCACCAGAAAGCGGGCACGCCGCGCCAGCCGCAAAAGCGAACGGCGGCTTCCTCGCGCGCGGCGCGCGCAGAAGAGCGCGCACCGCGTCCGCATCTGCTTGACGACCGCGCGCGGCGCGACATCGTCGGCGTCGTCATAGCCGTCGTGGCCATCGCGCTGTTCGTCGTCGTGGTGCTTCCGTCGGACGCCGTGATCACGCACCTGCTCTCGAGCGGCCTTCACCGCGCGCTTGGCATTGGCTGCTATATTCTGCCGTTCGTGCTCCTGATCGTAGGGGCCGCCTTCCTCTATCGCTTTGAAAAACCGAACGCCTCTGCGCGTATTGCCATCGGGCTGGGGCTTGTCTATCTGGCAGTGCTCGTGCTCATGGCGCTCACGTCGCCCGAAGCGGCCGAAAACGCGAACATGGTTTTTAACGACTTTGTTGTCCAAGACCGTGGCGGTTATGTGGGCGCGGGCATCGCCTGGGTCGGCTTGACCTTGTTCGGCCAGGTCGTGTCCACCGTTATCATGGTCGGTGTGCTGGTGGCGGGACTTGTTGTCATCGGGTTTTCTCTGTCGGGCGTCATCGAACGCGCGCGGAGCCTGTTCGCTCCTGGCGATGACGGCTATGACGACATGACCGCCTACGATGCTCCTGCTTACGGGCGCATGTCTTTGCATAGTCCGGGCTCACATCGCCATCAGCGTGCGCAGCGTCAGCCTGTCCGCAGGGAAGCGGATCTTTCAGAATTCGAAACCCGTGCGCTCGACGACGGTTTCGAAGACGACGACCAGGAAGCTTTGGCTGCGCAGCCGACGCGCGCCATCGACCATTCGACTGCGCGTACGCGCGTTCTGGCGACTTCCGCGCCTGAAAGCTTTGACGAGCCTGATGCCGAGGAGCCGAAAGCCATGACGCGCCGTCTGGGGCACAAGCACCGTGAAGAGGCTACCTCTTCGGCACCGTTGCCTTCGCGCCGTGAGCCGGCGCCGACTGCGATGCCGCATCCTTCCGAAGGCTTCGAACTTCCTTCGATGTCGATTCTGCATACCTCGAAGGATTCCGAGGAGGACCGCGAAAGCGAGGCGTCGCTTGCGGAAACGGGCGCCCTGTTGCAGGAAACGCTCGCCGACTTCCATATCAATGCCGAAGTGGTCGGTTGGGTTGCCGGTCCGACGGTTACGTTGTTCAAGGTCGACCTGCCCGCCGGCGTGCGCGTGAGCCGCGTGACAGCGCTCGAAGACGATATCGCGCTTGCGCTCGCAGCGCCGGGCGTGCGCATTTTCGCGCCCATTCCTGGCACGAACTACGTGGGCATCGAGGTCCCGAACCGCGTTCGTCAGAACGTCCTGTTGGGCGACGTACTGCCGGGCGCAAAGGGCGGTCCGCTCGAGATCGCTATCGGCAAGGACGTCGAAGGACGGCTGATTGTGTCGGACCTGGCGAAGATGCCCCACCTGCTCATCGGCGGTACGACCGGTTCCGGCAAGTCCGTCTCCATTAACGCCATGATCATGTCCATTCTCATGCGCGCCACGCCTTCCGAGGTGCGCTTTATCATGGTCGACCCCAAGCGCGTCGAGTTCACGCCTTACAACGGCATCCCGCATCTCTACGTTCCCGTCGTCACGGAAGCGAAGGAGGCCGCAAGCGCGCTGTCCTGGGGCGTGGCGGAGATGGAACGCCGCCTGAAAGTCTTTTCGAAGGTGGGCGCCCGCAACATCAGCCAGTACAACGCGAAAGTCCAGGCAGCCCGTGCTGAGGCGGAAGCGCAGGCTGCGGCCGCACAGGCGGATGCCGCCGAAGGGGAAGAGCCTGAGCCGCCGGTTCTGCCCGAAAACCTTTCCGAAGAGCTCCCGTACATCGTCATCATCATCGACGAGCTTGCCGACCTTATGATGAACGTCGGCAAAGAGGTCGAGTTCTCGATCAGTCGCATTGCACAGCTTGCACGTGCGGCAGGCATCCACTTGATCGTCGCCACCCAGCGCCCGTCCACCAACGTCGTGACGGGCCTCATCAAGGCGAACATCACGAACCGTATCGCGTTCAACGTTGCATCGGGCATCGACTCGCGCGTCATCCTCGACACGCCCGGCGCTGAGAACCTTATCGGCTTGGGCGATTTGCTCTTCTCCAAGCCGGAGTATGCGAAGCCCCAGCGTATTCAGGGCTGTTTCGTCTCGGAGGATGAGATCAACGAAGTCGTCGAAGCGCTCAAAGCTCAGGGCGAGCCTGAATACCATCAGGAGATTCTCAGCACGAACCTCATCACGCTCGGGGCCTCCGCGCCTGACGGTTCCGGCGGATCGGTCAGCGCGGACGATCCCCTGCTGTGGGAAGCGGCCGATATCGTGGTCTCGAGCGGACTAGGCTCAACCTCGAACATCCAACGCCGACTCAAGGTCGGATACTCGCGCGCGGGGCGTATAATGGACATGCTCGAAGAGAAGGGCGTCGTGGGACCGCCCAACGGCAGCAAGCCGCGCGAGGTTTTGGTGGACGTCATGGAGCTTGAGACACTCAAGGCGTTCGAAGCCCATGACGGCAACGACTCGGAGGTATAGAACGTGGCATCGCATCAGATGAGCTTCGGCTCGATCTTACGGGAGGCGCGCGAAAGCAAGCGTCTCGATCTGACCATGGTCGCACGGCGCCTGCGCATTCGCCCGGACATCCTGGAAGCTATCGAGGATGCCGACTTCACGCGCATGCCTCCGCGCGGTTACACGCGCAATATGGTGAACGCCTATGCACATTTCCTTGGCCTGAACGCGACAGAGATCACGCGCATGTACCTGGACGAAGTGTACGCATACCAGGTCGGCAATGCGCGCCAGACCTCGCGCAGCCACGGATTCGATATGGGTTCGCGCCGCGGGGCAGTGCAGGGCGAGCTGCGCAACAACGGCTCGGGCCGTCGCCGGTTTTCGGACGGCTACCGCACGGAAGAGACGTCCCGTATGCAGCGTATGAGCCGCGAACAGGGCAGGTCGCGCCGCTCCTCCCGTAGTGCGGTGGAGGACATTCAGTACACGAACTTCTATTCGGGTCCGCGCTCTCCCCAGGTCAAGCCCGCTTCCAAACTTCCGTTCATCATTGCGGGCGTTGTGATCTTGGTGCTTGTCATCATCGTCTGCATCTTGCTCTTCGGGCCGAAACAGCCTTCGACGCCGACGGAGCAGCAGGTCATGCCGGTGACCGGCATCGACGAGCAGGGTTCGTCCTCCGCTTCGACCGAAAGCTCTTCGTCCTCCCAGCAGCAGGCTGCCCAGGAGACGGCTCCCACAAGCACGGTCGTCGAGTACACCGTGGCCGACGGCGCAGAGGTGTACCTGGAAGTCTACGTGGACGGCGCCACCGAGGTCGCCGACGACGTCACCGGACCGCAGACGGAGCGCTTCGACGTGACCGGCACCATCGAATTCAACATCGTCGCGTCCGAAGGCGAAGTCACTATCACGCAGGACGGCAAAGAGGTGCCGCTTACCGACGACGACGGCAACGGCGTCATGACCGTGACCATCGACTTTGCCGACGTGCTCGCACAATGGAACGCTGATCATCCGAACGCCGCCCAGTCCACGTCATCTTCTGACGGGTCTTCCTCGACGGAGGGTTCGTCGAGCTCCAGCTCGAGCTCCTCTGACGATGCGTCTGCGGACGATGCCTCTTCTGACGATAGCTACACTGACGAAGGGGAGTAGCGTCGCGGTGCGCGCAAGCACCGTATAACCGCATATCGATCCTATCGGCCGCCGCTGACGCGACGGCCGATTCCGTGACAAGCGAAAGTTTTGCAAAAGAAAGGGGTGCCACCCATGGCGAAAGAATCCAGCTTCGACGTAGTTTCGACGGTCGACATGCAAGAAGTCGACAATGCTTACATGCAGGCGAAAAAGGAGCTTAAGCAGCGTTATGACCTCAAGGACACGGACTCCGACATTGCGCTCGATAAAACCAAGCGCACGCTGACGGTGTCCGCACCGAGCGATTTCGTCGCTAAGCAGGTCATTGACATCCTCACTTCGAAGCTCATCAAGCGCGGTATCGACCTGGGCGCTCTGCAGTGGGGCAAGGTAGAGGCCGCCTCCGGCGGCAACGTTCGCCAGACGGCCACGATCGTCGAAGGCATCGACCGCGATACGGCGGGCAAGATCAACAAGGACATCAAGGCGCAGAAGTTCAAGGCGAAGGTCCAGATTGAAGGCGACAAGCTGCGCGTGTCGTCGGCTTCCATCGACACGCTTCAGGAGGTCATTGCCTTCCTGAAGGGCAACGACTACGGCCAGCCGCTCCAGTTCGTGAACTATCGCTAGGCAGAAAGGGTGTTGTCCATGCCCGCCCAATCGGCGCAAGCGCGCCCGCGCGTCTGTTTCGTGACGCTCGGGTGCGCGAAAAACGAAGTCGACAGCGCGAACATGAAACGGCGCGTCCTTGCTGCCGGTTTCTGTCTTGAGGAAGACCCGGCGCAAGCGGACGCAGTGGTCGTGAACACGTGCTCTTTTATCCAGGCTGCCACTGAAGAGAGCCTTGAGGCAATCTTTGAAATCGCAGGCCTTGAGAACTTCGAGCGCGGGGACGCGAAGCTCGTTGTCGCTGGCTGCATGCCTGCGCGCTATGGCGATGACCTGGCCGCAGAGCTTACGGAAGCGTCCGAATTCGTCCCTTGCAGCAAAGAGGACGACATTGCCGCCATCTTGTGCAAAATCCTGCCGGATGCGGAAGGGGCCATGCATGATACAGCGCTCGCTGCGGACGCGGAACCGGTGCGCGACGTCGACGGCCAGCCAAGTGCTTATGTGAAGATCTCGGACGGGTGCGACCGTTTTTGCAGCTATTGCACCATACCTTTTATTCGCGGACGCTATCGGTCGTTCGCGCGGGAGGAAATCTTGGCGGAAGTGGCACGCCAGGTCTCTGCAGGAACGCGCGAGATCGTGTTCATCGCGCAGGATACCGGCCGTTGGGGTGACGACTTCGAAAAGCCGTCGACGCTCGCGTCGCTTTTGGCCGATGCCGCTGAAGCGTTCCCGCACACATGGTTCCGCGTCATGTACATTCAACCCGAAGGCGTCACCGACGAGCTGCTGTCGTGCGTAGCCGACCACGAGAATATCGCCTCATACTTCGACATACCGCTTCAGCACGCAGACGCTGACATTCTGCGCGCTATGAACCGCCGTGGTTCTCGGGAGGAATACGAGGCCTTGGTCGCGCGCATTCGCCAGATGGTTCCCGGGGCCCTGGTCAGGACGACGCTGATTGCCGGGTTCCCCGGGGAGACCGAAGAGCAGTTCGAAACGTTGTGCGACTTTGTCGAAGAAGCAGACTTGGACTATGTCGGCGTGTTCCCGTATTCGCAGGAGGACGGTACGCGCGCTGCCCGTATGGACGGCCAAATCGACGACGACATCAAGCAAGAGCGCGCCCAAACGCTGCGCGATCTGGCGGATGCGTCCTCTACAGCGCGCGTCGCACAGCGTGTCGGACAGGAGATGGACGTGCTTGTGCTCGGCAGGGAAGAGGACGGCCAACTCTACGGGCGCGCACGCTGCCAAGCGCCCGACGTAGACGGCGTAGTGTACCTTGATGGTGGGCAGCCGGGCGATATCGTCCGCGTGCGCATTGTGGACACGCTTTTGTACGAGATGGAAGGCGAGTTGCTGTGACCGCATCCCAAGAGAACGCAACGAAGCTTTGGACGCCCGCCAACATCGTGACTGTCGTGCGCATTTGCGGCGTGCCGTTGTTCATCGTGGCCATGCTGAGCCCGTGGCCTGAATGGCTTTCGTTCTGGCCGGATGCCTGGCTGTGGAAGCCGTGGCTTGCGACGCTTGTGTTCATTGTGCTTGC
>DVGB01000054.1 GCA_018712955.1 Candidatus Aveggerthella stercoripullorum | reverse complement strand
GCTGTAGAGAATCTGCACCAGCTGAGCAAGCGCCATAGGGGCGGCTATGCGCACGATGTGCCGACGCACACTGCCGTGCGCGAAATCACCGCGCTCTTGGTCGAGCGCGTTTTGGTCTGTGCGCTCTTTCGTCATGATGCTCTCCCCTGTGCGGAGTATGCGCGCTATCTGTACAGCCTGCAAGGCGCTTGGCACGAGCACAACAGGACGGCAATGCATCTGTTCTCTGCAACAACGCTTGCAAGGAAATGTTCCTGGTAAACAGACGGGTCATTCTTGGGCCGATGAAGGTTTTGCCTACTGCGCACATCGGCCACACCGCAGCCTGTAGAGGTGCGAAAGAGCATGCTCATGCAGCCTCGAGCGCAGACGTTCTGCCGGATGTCGGCAGGACGTCTGCGCCCAAGACCGCCGATAGATTATGCCGACGCGCTTATTTGCGCTCGTGAATGGCAAGCGCTTGGTCGAGAATGCGTTCGGCCAATTGCCGCTTGGTCATCGTGGGCAGCGCGACGTCTTCGTCCGGCAGGACAAAGACGGCCGTGTCGTCATCCTTCCCAAACGTCTTGCCGTAGCCCACCTCGTTAGCCACGATGAGGTCGGCATGCTTGCGCTCAAGCTTTTTCCGCGCATTCTCGACCACATCGTCGGTTTCAGCCGCAAAGCCTACGACCGTTCGCTTCCCCTTTTCCGCTCCGAGCGTGGCAAGGATGTCAGGGTTTTCCACGAGCTTGATCTCGGCCAGGAGTGCGTCGTCGGCGCCCTTTTTGAGCTTTGAGGGGGCAGCTTCCACTGGGCGCATGTCGGAGACGGCTGCAGCGCAGATCGCGATATCGGCGGTGTGGAATGCCTCTTCGCACGCTTCCATCATTTCCCGCGCAGTGGTGACTCTCACGATGCGGGCGTCGGCAGGCGGCTCGATAGCGACCGGACCGCTCACCAAGGTGACCTCGGCCCCGCGACGGGCCGCCGCTTCGGCCACGGCATAGCCCATTTTGCCGCTGGAAGCGTTCGTCAAATAGCGAACCGGGTCGATCGGCTCAACCGTCGGACCTGCCGTCACGAGCACGCGCACGCCTTCAAGGTCCTGGACGATGCCGAGTTTTGCAAGGACGGCGTTCACGATGTCCTGCACGTCCGCCAGCCTTCCCTGTCCCACGTCTCCGCAGGCAAGATACCCTTCTCCGGCATCAACGAACTCGACGCCGCGCAGTTCGAGCTTGCCGCGATTTGCCATCGTTGCAACGTTCTCGTACATGCGCACGTTCATTGCGGGAGCAATCATGAGAGGCGCCGTGGTCGCAAGCGCGGTCGTGGTAAGGAGGTCGTCGGCAATGCCGTTCGCGATTTTTGCCATGACGTTTGCCGTACACGGCGCAATCAAAAACACGTCGGCTTCCTGAGCGAGCGAAATATGGTGAATAGGGTCGCTTGGATCGTCGAACAGGCCGACCGCCACCGGTTCGTGCGTCAGCGCACGAAATGTCGTGGGACCAACGAATTCCGTCGCATGCTCGGTCATGACGACCTTCACGCGCACGCCTGCTTTTTGCAGACCGCGCAGGATTTCGCAGCTTTTGTAGGCGGCGATGCAGCCCGTTACGCCCAACAGGACGGTCGGGCGCACCGAAGGTGCCGTCTGGTCGGTTTGCTCATTCATCCAGTAACTCCTTCAATCGAGGTCGAACCACGTCAGCAAGCACCCTGACATGGGCTTTCGTTTTACCAAGGCACGGGACGCCCACAAAAGAACCCGTTGTGCCCGACTGCGCACAGCCCCGTTCGTACGCAGGCTGCAGGTCGGCAGGAATATCGTAGAGCGTCTCCAGGCAGTCTGCCGCAAAACCAGGGCAGACGAAGAACACGCGGTCGGCGCCGATGGCACCCCAGCGCTCAAGAATGTCCCGGGAATACGGCTGCAGCCACTTCGACGGGTCGCCGAACGGCGACTGATACCCGATAGTCCAGCGTTTGCGGTCGAGCTCGAGTTCGTCCACGATGGCAAGCGCGCTTGCGCCGACCTCGCGCTCGTAGGTATCCCCTGTTTCAAGGTGCTCAAGCGGCACTGAGTGAAACGAGAGGAGCAGCTTGTCGTCTCCGTTCGGATCGAAGCCGGCGTTCAAAAGAGATGCGGCGATGGCTTTGGCATAGGAGGGCGAGCGATGGTAGTTCGCGATCACCTCACAGCGGACGTTCCACCGTGCTCGGTGGATGGCCTCGCCTACGCGCGCTGCAGAAGCTTTTGTCGTGGAATTGGCCGCCTGCGGGTACGTCGGCAGCACCAAAAGTTCGCGAACGCCCATGCGCTTAAGCTCTCTGCACACCGAAAGGACGTCGGGCTGTCCATAGTTCATGGCAGTGCGCACGACCACGCGCCCTGGGCCGAACTCTTCAGCGAACTGCGCGTCAAGCGCACGAGCGAGAGCTTGGTGCTGCAGCACGATCGGCGAGCCTTCAGGCGTCCAAATCGTACGGTATTTCTCGGCCGACGCCTCTTTGCGCCGTGGAACCACCACGAAGCGCAGGATGAACCACCAAGCCAAGCGGTGGGACGATACGACATTCGGATCGCTCAGGAATTTGAGCAGATAGGAAGCGACGGCATTCGGTGTTGGCGCATCAGGTGTGCCCGTATTCATAAGGAGCACACCGCATGCGGGCGGGTTCGCCATGGTCGATTCGCCTCCTTGCTGGAATCCGAGCACGAACGGTCGCCGACGCCTCCACCCCTCTGCCCCGCAGAAACCGCACGGCAAAGGCTGGAAGCGCACGACGGAAAAACACCGTGATAGTAGCACGAAGGCTTTGGAAGAAAAGGACCATCGGGGAAAATCACCCGTTACGCACCCTTTGTTGTTTAGGAAATAAGCCTCGCCCTTGTAGGGCGAGGCGGCAATACAGCCTAGGGGCGCTCGTCGACCCTTATAAGATCCCTCATCTCTTCCCCTGCCTCCGTCAGCCCCCGAGAGCGGTCGGCGATAAGGCAAAGCGCTTCGTGAAGGTCGTCCGGCAATGCATCGGCGAACGACAAGTGCTCTTCGGTCGTAGGATGGTCGAATTCCAGTCGGTACGAATGCAGGAATTGCCGTTCAAGCCCCAGCTGGGTCGACTCGTGCCCTGCTCCGTAGACAGGGTCCCCTACGCACGCATGCTTGATGTAGTTCATGTGCACGCGAATCTGGTGAGTGCGCCCGGTAAAAAGCTTGCAGTCTAAAAGCGTGTAACCGTCATCTTTCGCGCCCGGCTCGAACCGTTCAAGCACGCGGAACGTCGTGATGGCGTCGCGCGCGCTCAAACCGTCTCCCACCGCCATGCGCGTTCGCTCGGTCGGAGCGCGCATGATCGGCGCGTCGACCATGCCCGTTTCATGCGGTATAACCCCTTGCACAAGAGTGAGGTAATGTCGGTCGACCGCGCGGTCGCGGATATCGTCCATAAGCGCTGCACCTGCGATATCGGTCTTTGCCGCAAGCATGAGTCCGGTCGTGTCGCGGTCAAGGCGGTGTACGATACCCAGGCGGTCGTCTTCGCCTTGGACGTTGCAAAGATGGTCCGCGCCGCAATGGAAAATCAGAGCGTTCACCAGCGTGCCGTCCCAATGGTCTTGCGACGGATGGCAGACCAGCCCAGCTTGTTTCGAGATGACGAGCAGATCGTCGTCTTCATAGCGGATATCAAGCGGAATGTCCTCGCCGCGCATCGTACTGCGCACCGGCGTTTCGACCGCTTCGTAGACGATCGTATCCCCGGCATGGACTGCATGCTTCTTCGGCACGGTCACGCCGTTAACAAAGACCTTGCCTTCTTCAATGTAGGATGCAGCCTGCGAACGGCTTGCGTACGCGCCGCATGCAGCGAGGCACGCATCGAGGCGCGTTCCTTCGTCTGCGGTCGTCGCAGTGTAGCTCACGATACGCGTCATGCGCGCCCGCCTCCTTTGCCGCTTTTCTGGCGCGCCAAGCGATTGGCAGCCCGCTGTTCCGCTTGCTTCCTCTCCTCTTCGGCCGCTTGCGCAGCAACGCGCTCAGCCTCATGGTCGCGCCACGCAAGGTATCGGTACGCACCGATGAGCGCAAGCGCGAACCCACAGGTCACGCCAATGTCGGCAATGTTGAACACGGGAAAGTCAATGAACGTCGCCTCGATGAAGTCGACCACGTAGCCTTGCGAGAAGCGATCGATCGCGTTACCGATGCCGCCAGCGAAGACAAGAGCCGCGCCGCAGGTCAGCACCCAATTCGGCCGCTTTACCCAAAACAGCGCGTATACCAGCATGCCTGCGCACACGACGAGCGAAACGACGCCGAGAAGCCAGGTCATGTCCGAGAACAGGCTCCAGGCAGCACCGGTGTTGTGGACTAAGCGGAACTGGACGATGCCGAAGTTCGAGCCTGGAACAACCGCACCGAGCTCCTGGGTGCTCTCGAAATAGCGCTTGGCAGCTTGGTCGATAGCGATCCAAGCGACCGCAATCGCGAAGAACGCGAGCGCGTGGCGCGCTCGCGTTCCCGTCGTTGTCGCGTTCGAAGAAGACAGCGCGTCCACGCTTACGCTTCCTCGGTAAAGCCGATGGCATCGAGCACATCGCCGCAGCGCTCGCACACGTGCGGATGTGCCGCGTTGCCACCAAGCTCGCGGTAGTTCCAGCAGCGCGGGCACTTTTCGCCCGGAGCGGGAGAAACCTGGGCGGCAAGCTCTTCGCCCGGTTCGAACGTGACCGCAGACACAATGAAGAGCTCTTCGAACACAGCGAAATCGAACTTTTCGATACGAGCCCTCAAATCCTCAGGAACCGTCACGGTGACGGCCGCTTCCTGGCTCTTCTTCACCACGCCGGCATCGCGAGCATCCTCGAGCGCCTTCGTGACGACCTCGCGCACCGAAAGAGCGGCACCGAAGTCTTCGGCGATCTCTTCGTAATGCGCCGAATCGGCCAAGGCAGGCACGAAGTCCTCACGGGCTGGCCAGCCAGCCAGCTGGACGGATTCGGGGCGCCCCGCACGGTTGCGGGCAGCCTCCGGATAGCACTCCCACACTTCGTCGCAGGTGAACGTGATGATGGGAGCAAGCACGCGGACCAGCACCTCGAGGATGTTCATCATGACGGTCTGCGCGGCACGGCGGCGCGGCGAATCGGGCGCTTCGGCATAGACGCGATCCTTCGTCGCATC
>DVGB01000053.1 GCA_018712955.1 Candidatus Aveggerthella stercoripullorum | reverse complement strand
ACGCGACCGAGGGTGGATTGCTGCCTGCAGCTGGGTCTAGTCGCCGATATCCGTGTGGCCTTGCTCAAATTCCCATTGGGTCCCGTACTTGTCTATGAAGTAGAAGTATCTCGTATTGCTCAGAATTTCGGCCGCCTGTTCCTTTGCTGGCATATTTGCTTCTTTTGCGGCATCGAGGAATCTAAAGTCATCGGGACGCGTCTTACTGATCTGGAATGCGCGGTATGCATCAGAGCTGTTCACGAGCGTTACGTCAGGCTGTGCTTTGATGTACTCGAAAGCTTCATCGACGTTTTCGACCTTGAGCGCGACATGGCGCACGCCGCTGACATCGTTCGCTTTGAAAAACAGTGGCTCTTTGCGGCCGACAGGGTAGTGGTAGCACATGAGCTCGATGGTCAAACGTGTGCCTGGTACGGACATGAAGCCTATGGAGACGTCGCCTCTTTCGGCCTCGTCAATGAAGCCTCCTGCTTGGAAAAATCCCTTGTTCTTCCAGTGCGGTATCAGTTGGACGGGAACTGCGCCTAAAATGCGCGCATAGTAGTCGAATGCCTGCTCAACGTCGTCTACGAAGATGCAGACGTGAGAAAGGCCGGTGAACTGAGGCTTTTCCATGGTTGTCTCCTTACGGGAATTGCACGTGCCGTGCGTTCGCCATGCGCAGCGAGCATTGTGGGCCACACGGCTTTTCGGCTTCAATCATATTCGCGGCTTCAGGAGCCTGTGCGCTTTGCGCGAAATCCGCTCGCCTGCGCTCGTTTTCGGAAAGAAGGATGCGGCGCGTTCTTAGGAGGCAGGTTGCTGCTACAATCGGCGTGTTCTGTACCCGCACGAAAGAAGAGGGAGCATGAAGGCACTTATCCCTGCAGCCGGCATGGGCACGCGTTTTTTGCCGGCAACGAAAGCTCAGCCGAAAGAAATGCTGCTGGTCGTCGACCGGCCGGTCATCCAGTACATCGTCGAGGAAGGCCTTGCTTCCGCCGCCGACGAGGTCGTGATCATCAACAGCCGCGACAAGAAGTCCATCGAAGACCATTTCACGCCGAACCCCGAACTGGTTGCCACGCTTCGTGCGCGCGGCAAGGATAAGTACGCTGACGCCGTGCAGCAGGTGGGGGACTATAACGTTTCCTACGTCTATCAGGACGAGCCGCTCGGTTTGGGCCATGCTATCTACTGCGCGCACGAGAAGACGGGCAACGAGCCGTTCTACGTGCTGCTGGGCGACGTGCTCGTGCCCGACAACAAAATGCTGCCGCGCATGCAGGAAATTTCCGACGCTCATGGCGGCGCCAGCGTGATTGCCGTGCTGCCGGTGCCGGACGACCAGGTAAGCCGTTTCGGCGTTATCGCAGGCGAGGCTCTTTCGGAGGACGTGTGGAAGGTCGACTCGCTCGTCGAGAAGCCGGCGCTTGAGGATGCGCCGTCCAACCTGGCCGTGTTCGGGCGTTACCTGCTGAGCCCGCGTGTCATGGAGCTGCTCGCCGACGTGCAGCCGGGTGTGGGCGGGGAGATCCAGCTGACCGACGCACTGGACGCCGTGCTCAAGGAAGAGGAGATGTACGCGCTCGTCATCGACCCGGAAGACGGCTTCGACACCGGTACGGTGGACAGCTGGCTTGAGACCAACAACATTCTCTACCAGCGTAAAAAGAACGCACAGTAATTGCGTTGCGCGGCGGGGCGGGCAATAGCGCCCCGCACTGACTGTTCGCGTATGGTCCACCACAGCGCATGTCCTATACAGCGCGTCATAATTTATGCAGCGACCGAGCATGCCTTTTTGGCAAGCTCGGTCGCTTTTTACTGCCGCTGTCTTGATTCGTCGGGCCCGCATAGTCAGCCTACTGCCGAACGGCGTTTCTTCCAGTGCAGAGTCGCGCAAAGTCGCATAAGGGCGCACAAGGTGGCGCAAGACCGTGGATTCGTCCAAACCGTAAGGTCCTTCCATCTCGGGGTGCTCGGCCGAGCCTGCTTGCAAAGGAGCTGGCGTTTCGGGGGTTTGTGAGCGAAAAGATGTTCCGTATCGTACGGGCCAGCCGCATCATCGGGATAGCAGTGCCTCGGAGCGTTTGCGTCCGCGAAGGGTCGCCTTGTGGTCAAAAATGACGATAAAGACGGAGCAAAGATGCGTCCTGCCGTCTGTATCGTCATTTTTGACCATCGGGAGGTTTTCGCACGGTGAAATCAAGCCAAATAGGGGCGCCGAGGCTTTGGGCGAGCGTCTTTATCGTCAAAAGTGTCCAAGGGATGGCGGGATTTTTGCGCAAAGGCATGGGGCTCATGCTTGCTAGGGGTGAGGCGCGCTTGCTGGAGCAGGCGCGCTGGGCGCAGGCAAAGCTGCGGGAACGAGCCTTGCGCCTGGTACGTTCGTCGGCCATTTCGGTTGCAGGCTACGCCTCGCGAACGCAGGCTTCGTACGCCCCTCGTAGGCTCGGTCGGGCGAAACGCTAAGTAGGCCACGCCTTACGAGCGCGGGATTCGAACGCGAGCTTCGTGCACCTGCTTCGTACACCTGTCCGGCA
>DVGB01000052.1 GCA_018712955.1 Candidatus Aveggerthella stercoripullorum | reverse complement strand
GGAAAGCTGTCACGCCATCGCACCCATTCAGCATCGAAAATGGGCAATGAGGAACCCAAAGGGACGGGGTAAATTGGCGGGGGTTTCGGCCCCGCCCATTTACCCCGTCCCTTTGGGTACTTTTGGTTCCGCTGAACCGCCCCAAGGCAGAAAGAAGGGCCCGGATTATCTCCGAGCCCTCATCTGAAATACGTTGTCGGCAGGATGCTTATTTCGCCCTGTTCCTCGGTCAAATGCCAGTTATTTAACGCTCTTCGTGGAAACCGATAAATTCCGCACGAATTCGAGCGTCGCACTCTCTGCAGAACCACGGCGGCTCGGACATCATGGATGTCTCGCATATGTAATCAGCGCCGCAGTTGGAGCATTGGACATGTCAGAGCTGCCCCACAAGCCTACCGCCCGACACCTGAGAGAGATCGTCGTTATCCAGGCGTTCGACGCCTTCAGGCATGCGCTTGTTGTCTTCCATTGCCGCCTCCTTTGACTGTCTGCGCCTTTCCCTGTCGAGGCGAGGCGCTTTGCTGATGCCTTTATGATAATGCTTTACCGCAGGAGACAGGATGCATCAAACGAACGAATGCAAGGCTGAGAGAATGAATGCAGCTCAGTCCAGCGGATAGAAGATGTAGAGCGAGCCTTCCTCGACACCGATGCGGGCGGGCTCGCCTTGAAGCTCGTTGGAAAGGCCGAGGCTTGTACGGTTCGTGAGCACGACATCGTCCAGAGGGTACTTCATGCCAGACTCAATGACGCCCACAGCACGGTCGTTCGCCGCGAATACGGAGACGGTTCCCACATCCAGTCCTTCCGGCAGCTCGAAGACATCGGGGCCGGTCAGCACGCGCACCGCGAAGTCGTGCCCGATGCCGGTGACGTAGGGGCCCTTCTCGGAGAACTTCGCGAACAGCTGCAGGTTCGCAATGGTGTGGTCAAGGCGGCCCGACAGCCCCCCGTAGACGAAAATCTCGTCCGCATGGCGTGCGAGTGCGCGCTCGAACGCGAGTTCCATGTCGCTTTTGTCCTTCTCGATCGGGAACCGCGCAATGCGAGGGTGGCGCGGGATATAGCCAAGCGAGTCGAAGTCGCCCATCACCACGTTCGGCTTCACTCCGATCGCCTCAAGGTGCGCGTAACCGCCGTCGACTGCGATCACGTAGTCGAAGCTGCGATGCAGGAAGTCTTCGGCGTTGAAGTCGACCGACCCCACCAACGCACACGTTTTCATGAGCGTCCCCCTGACATTCTCGATATAGCGCCACGTTCAAGCCGCGGCAAAAGCACCCGGCACAAGAACGAGGACGGTAACACCTGTCCCCTTTCGCATTCAGGCAGAATACCACACACGGGTATGCGCTATTCCTCCCCTGCCGTCTTTCAAACAAGGCGAAAGGGATTTACGGTACCTTAACGTGCGGAAGCCCGACCGAACGGCCGGGCTTCCGACAATGCGCGTGTTTCACCGAAAATGCGGTCATGTCGGCATTCGACGAACCACGACAGTCCGCCCCGCCGCCGACAGCGGGTAAACGGAGTTACTCCGCAGCAGCCTCCTCGGCCGGAGCCTCGGTCGCCTCAGCGGCCTCAGCGGCAGCTTCCTCAGCGGGCGCCTCAGCGGCCTCAGCCTCGGCAGCAACAGCCTCCTCGGCAGCCTTCGCAGCCTCGGCCTCAGCCTTGGCGGCGAACTGGGCAGCGCGCTCGGCCTTCGCGGCGGCCTTCGCCTCGCGCTCGGCCTTGCGGGCAGCTTCCTTGGCAGCAGCAGCTTCCTTGGCAGCAGCCTTGCGAGCGGCCTCGCGGGCGGCAACGGTCTCACGAGCAGCACCGAACTTGTCGGCGAAGCGCTGGACGCGTCCACCGGTATCGATCAGCTTCTGGGTGCCGGTGAAGAACGGATGGCAGGCATTGCAGATGTCAATGCGCAGCTCCGGCTTCGTGGAACGGGTCTGGAAAGTGTTGCCGCAGGTGCAGCGCACGGTGCAGTCAACGTACTCCGGATGGATACCTTGTTTCATGGGTTCTATCTCCTTTGATAGTGTCTTGGTTTCCGACCAAGGCATAACACAAGCCTTTGCATAATAGCACAGCGGCTTGCGGGTTAGAAGAACTTTTTTCGGAAGCGTCAGACGCCCTCCCTGCCCACAGGACAGGGAGGGCGTCCATAGTGAGTCAAACCACGTGAACGGCTGACGAATCCTTACTTCAATTGCGAAGGATGCTTCTCGAAGAAGTCGAAGCGCGGGGGAAGCTCGCGCACCAAATGGCCGCCCTGCTCCAGCTCTGCCGCACCGCAGAGTTCCTCCATGCTGTCAAAATCGTAATTCCAGCTAAAGAAATCGGCGAACTCGAAGTTCAGGTAGTCGCACACGCGCTCGGCGCCCGTAGGAACCACCGGGTGCATGAGCAGCGTCACGACACGAAGCAGGTAGAAGCTGTCCAGCAGCACCTGACGCCTTGCCGCACGAGCGGCCTCTTCGTCGCCTTCGTGCTCCTTTTCGACCGTGCGGATGCCGTCGCTCCAGTATTTGTTCGCCCAGCGGATGAAATCGTCCATCAGGGACATGATGGAATGGAGCTCGACGCGATGCATGATCCGTTCGTACTCGTTCATCGTGGCAAGCGCGCGCTCGCGCACGCCTTCAGACACACGCCCGACCGGCATCAGGCGATCGAAGTTCTTCTGGGCTTCGTAGAAGCAGCTGCGCGCAAGGCGGTTGTAGACGTTCGTGAGCAGCGCGCCTTCCTTCAAGACAGGGTCCGCCACGCGCGGATCGTCGCGCTTCGTCTCGTCCGGGTCGTAGGGTTTCGGCTTGAAACCGACAGACTTCTGGTCAAGACCAAGCGCCAAGAAGTGCGCACGAAGCTGTTCGGCGGTGTAATGGTCGAGCAGCTCGTCAGCCGTCGGCGGCTTGACCGCGCTCGAGGACGACGCCTTCTTGTCATGGAAAAGGATGTGGTAGTTCGCCACGAGCTTCGTCTGCCGCACCGGCGTGTCGGTCTGCTCCGGCTTGAGGATGTCCGTGCCGGAGAGCGCTTCGAACAGCGCCGTCTGCGCAACGCCGTAGAAATACAGGTTGTCCTGGCCGATGAACTGGTAGACCTGCGCATCGTCAGAGCACCAGAAGTCGCGCCAGCTGCCACGAGGCAACCCCATCTTGTCGTTCACGGCCATGGTGAACGACATGGGTGCCCACAGGCTTTCCGGCCAGCACCATACGGTGAGCCCCTCAAGCCCTTCGATGGTCGGCACCTTCACGCCCCATTCGATATTGCCCGAGATGCGGAACGGCACGAGCGCTTTGCCGGTACGGAACCGGATGCCCGCCTTCGCGAGCACCTCACGTGCGAAATCGCGGTCCTCGATGGTCTTGAACTCTACCTCAAAGCTCGCTTTGCCCTTTTCCGCTTCGCGGTAGCTATGGCGCGGCAGGTCGCCTGCAATTGCGCGATACTCTTCGTAGGCCTCGTTCTTGATGTAGATGACCGGCGGGACGAGGAACTCTTTGATGGTGTTCGAGACGATCGAGCGCACTTCCGGGTCGGCGGCAAGACCGTCCGCGTACGCACGCAGGAATTCGGCGAACGACGGCAGGTCGAAATACCAGTTTTCCACCGGCCGCATTTCGGGCGTCGTGCCGGTCAGCGAGGACTTCGGCGCGATCAGGTCCTCCGGCGCATACTGGTGTCCCAGGTCGCATTCGTCAGCGTACGCATGCTCGCTTTTGCAGCCCTGGACCGGACAGCGGCCTACAACCTGGCGTCCGTTCAGGAACGTGCCCGCCTCTGCGTCGTAGAACTGCAGCGTGGACTTGCGCTGCAGATGGCCGCTTTCGTACAGGCGCTGAATAATGACCTCGCTGATGAGCTGGTGAACTTCGCCGCAGTAGCCAAGCCCGCTGCCTTCGTAGATATCAAGCGAGATGTCGTAGGAATCGAGCGTCTTTTTCTGCAGGTCGTGGTTGCGTTGCACGTAGTCGGCGATATCGCCTTCGAATTCCCCTGCTTCCACCAGCTTGCGGTAGCCTTCGTTGATAGGCGACCCGAAGCAGTCGGTCCCGCTGATAAAGCGCACGTTCTCTGCGCCAATCCGGTCGCGAAGGAAGCGCGCGAAACAGTCTGCAGGCACAAAGACGCCGCCCACATGCCCGAAATGAAGCGGCTTGTTACCGTAGGGCATGCCCGCGGTGACGACCGCCCTTTTCGGCCAAGCGATAGTGTTGTTCGACAATGCAGCCATCCTTAATCAAGCTCCTTCATTGCGTTCGGAATGTCCGTGATGTCGGACGAGTTTTCAAGGCTGAACAGGCTTTCGAGCGTCGAGGCCTCATCGTGGAGGTACACCGTGTCGAACGTGCCCCCGATGCCGCCAAGCTCCGCCGCCTTCATGCACGCGGTCTCGAGGGTGCCAATCTCGTCTGCAAGCCCGTTCTCTACCGCGTCCATGCCGGTAAACGTCATGCCCGTTGCCAATGCACGGACTTCCTCGATGTCCATGCCGCGGCCTTCAGCAACCGACTGGAGGAACGTTTCGTTGATCTGGTCCACCATGTGCTGGTAGTGCGCGCGCTCCTCGTCGGTCAGGCCGCGCGTTCCGTAGCTCGAGTCTTTCCCTTCCGCAGACGTGATGTCCTCGATGTTTATGCCGAGCTTCTCGTACAGGCCCGAAAGGTCCGTGATCTGCATCGCCGTGCCGATTGCGCCGATAGCAGAGGTCTTGGCGGTGTAGATATAGTCCGCTTGAGAAGATATCTCGTACGCAGCGCTCGCGTTCATGGACGCGCTCGAGACGACAACGGGCTTCGAGAAGTCCTTCACGTACTGCGTCATCTCCTCCCCCGCTGTCGCGACACCGCCACCGGAGTCCACACGCAGCACGATCGCTTTGATGTTGGGGTCTTCCGCGGCCTCGTCCAGTTTGCCCTTCAGGCCTTCAGGCGAGCAGACGGACCCATCGTACTGGATGGTGCCCGAAATCTCGATCACGCCAACAGACGGGCCTGTGGTCACCAGAGACGACCCCTCGTCGAGGGACGACCCCAGCGAAGAGAAGCCGCTCAGAACGTTCGTGCACGACATCATGCCGAAGATCGTCACGATGAACAACAGCACGACCGCTACCAGCGCAACGATCCAGCCGCGCTTCTTCGGTTGCGGCGATGCGTACGCGGCAGGCGCCGCCTGCGCGGGATACGCGTACGCCTGCTGCCCGCCGGGAATGTCGGTCGTCTGCGATCCGGAGGAAGGCGCCCAAGCACCTTGCGCTGCGTGCGAAGATGGCTGAGGGCCGCCCTGCACCTCGTCCGGCGTGCGGCGAGGCGGCTGAGGCGAAGACGCCCCTGGCTGCTGCCATGCTTGGTTTTGCCAATCGTTCTGCTGCACGACAAACCCTCCTTCGTTCAAGCAGACCCCAACATGATGAAACCGCGCTCGCGATCAAGCGCGGTTTCCCATTATACGTTCTTGCGCGCCTCCTGCCGGGGCGTTCCGGGCGATGTCGGCAAAACTACAGGGCGAACCCTTCTTCGCCACGGTGGCCCTGGTTGCCCTGCGCCTTCTTCGCCGTTCGCAGCAGGAACTCCTGGTTCGTGTCCGTCTGCTTAAGCGACTTGATAAGCATGTCCATAGCGCGCTCGGTGTTGTTCATGTTCGACAGGATTCGGCGAACGCCCCAGATAAGCGGCGCCTCCTGCGGGTCGAGCAGCAAGTCTTCTTTGCGCGTGCCGGACTGGATGGGGTCGATCGCCGGGAAAATACGACGGTCTGCCAGGTTGCGGTCAAGCCGCAGCTCCATGTTGCCCGTGCCCTTGAACTCTTCGAAGATGACCTCGTCCATTTTCGAGCCGGTGTCGATGAGCGCCGATGCGAGGATGGTGAGGCTTCCGCCACCTTCGATGTTACGGGCAGCGCCTAAGAAGCGCTTCGGCGGATAAAGCGCCGTGGAATCCACGCCGCCCGAAAGGATGCGGCCGCTGGCAGGCTGCGCCAGGTTGTAGGCGCGCGCCAGGCGCGTGATGCTGTCCAGCAAGATCACCACGTCCTTGCCGCACTCTACCAGGCGCTTCGCACGTTCGATAACGAGCTCGGAAACGGCGATGTGGTTTTCCGTCGGCATGTCGAACGTGGAAGAGATGACCTCGCCCTTGATAGAGCGCTGCATGTCCGTCACTTCTTCAGGACGCTCGTCCACCAGAAGGCACATAAGATGCACTTCGGGATTGTTCGCCGTGATGGCAGCCGCCACGTCCTTCAGGATGGTGGTCTTGCCCGCCTTCGGAGGAGAAACGATGAGGCCGCGCTGACCCTTGCCGATCGGCGATACCAGGTCGATGACGCGCGCGGTAATAGCGTTCTTGCCGTGTTCCATCTGCAGGCATTCGTCAGGGTAGATGGGCGTGAGGTCGGCGAACTTCACGCGGGGGCCCAGCTCTTCGACCGGCGTGCCGTTGACGGCAGCGAGCGTCTGCACTGCAGCGAACTTCTCGTTCTCGCGCTTCGGGCGCAACTGGCCTTTGAGGTGGTCGCCCTTGCGAAGACCGTTGCGGCGGATCATCGCCGTGCTGACGTACGCGTCGTGCTCGCTCGGCAGGTAGCCTTGGGTCCGCAGGAATCCGTAGCCGTCAGGCATGGTGTCCAGAATGCCTTCCACCTCGACAAAGCCCTCCGCCTGCATGCTGGCGGCATAGACCGCCTCCACCAGTTCGGCCTTCTTAAGGCCCGCCACGGCAAGCTCCAGCTCCACCGCCTTCTCGCGCAGCTCCGCCACTTTAAGGGCGGCAAGCTCTTCGCGCGTGACGCTGGGTCGCACTTCCCTGTTCGCGCTCTGGTGCTGGCGGCGCTGGCGGCGCTGGTTTTGATGGGCGTTCCTGTCCTGACGGTCATGGCCGTTCTTGCGATCCCTCTGCTGACGGTCCTGACGCTGTTGCTGCTGATTTTTGCCCGTACGGTTCTTTCGCCCGTCCTCCGACGAGCCGTGCGCGTCGTCAGCGCGCCTGGCATTATCTTCCTGGCGTGCCTCTTCGGAGCGTTCTGCCTGGTCGGGACGACGGTCGCCCTCGTTTGCCTGCTCCGAGGTCGACATCTCGGCCGCTTTGCGGGCCTCGATTTCCGCTTTCGTGGGACGGCCGCGGCGACGTTTGGGCTTTTCTGCAGCCCCGTCTTCTGCCGATGCGGCAGCCGCTGCGTCAGAATCGGAAGCACGCCCGGACTCCGCCGCCGCCTGGGCGGCCTTGCGCGCCTCGACCTCCGCCTTCGTGGGGCGGCCCCGACGGCGCTTGGGCTTTGCCTCCTCGCCGCCGTCGGCGGAGTTGGAAGCAGGCTCGTCCGCCTGGGCTACGCGAGCGCGACGACGAGCAGGCTTCACGCCCTCTCCGCCTTCGGCAACGGCTTCGGCGGAAGCCGCCTTGCGGGAACGCGTCGCCTTTTCGCCCTCGGATTGACGGGAAGCGTCCGCACCCTCGCTTGCGCCCGCCGTGCGGCGGCGCGTCCGGCGCGACGAGGCAGCCTGCTCCGCAGAGCGTTCTGCCGCCTTCTGCGCCAGCGCGATAGTCGAGCGCAGGTACGCTGGGACGTTCTCGGTCATGGTCTCGGTTTCACTCATGCGTTCTGGACCTTCTCCCAATCCTTCAGGAAGGAGTCGAGACCACGGTCAGTGAGCGGATGCTGAACCATCTTCTTCAGCACGCCAAAGGGAACCGTCGCGATATCGGCGCCCATGAGGGCTGCCTGGGTCACGTGGTTCGCGCTACGCACGGATGCAGCGATGACCTCGATGCGCTCGCCGTTCACCGTGCTGCTCGTGAAGTCGTAGTTGTTGAGCGCTGCGACGA
This sequence comes from Candidatus Aveggerthella stercoripullorum, assembly GCA_018712955.1. GTDB lineage: Bacteria > Actinomycetota > Coriobacteriia > Coriobacteriales > Eggerthellaceae > Aveggerthella > Aveggerthella stercoripullorum. The sequence goes on along the minus strand of DVGB01000052.1, from coordinate 3,268 downwards.
TGTTTTCAACCTGGGCCAGGCCGTCTTCGGAAATGTCGTCGAAGCGTCCGATGAAGGGGCTCACATAGCGGGCGCCGGCACGCGCGGCCAAAAGCGCCTGCGGCACCGAGAAGCACAACGTCATGTTGACCGCGACACCGCGGTCGGCAAGCGCACGCGTGGCAGCAAGGCCTTCGACCATGGTCGGGATCTTCACCACGACGTTCGGCGCGATCTCCGCCAGCTCAAGGCCGTCGCGGATGATCTCGTCGCGCGTCATCGCGACGCTCTCGGCGGAAACAGGACCGTCCACGATATCGCAGATGCGCTTGATGTGCGCGTGGAAGTCCTCGAGCTTTCCCCCGATGCGAGCGTACAGCGAGGGGTTCGTGGTCACGCCTGCGAGCGCGCCCCAGCTTGCCGCCTCCTCGATCTCGGCGAGGTCGGCGGTGTCCAGAAAGAATTTCACTGGTCCTCCTTTTGCAGGATTGCAAAGACCAAGCAGAATACGGCCGCAGCGCGTTTCTGCCTGCGTACAGAAGAAAAAAGGGAATGGATAGATTCCGTTCGAATACGGAAATGACCATGCGTATCGTAGACAATCTGCGGAAATAACGCAAGAGCCGTTCGCCCTCAATGCCCGTTCAGAGCGAAAGGCCGCTTTTTTTGCATGCCTGGAAGACCCGTCCGCGTTGTGAAAGGCGACGGACAGCCGCTTTCCACATCCTGCAGGAAATTAGCTGCACGGTATCGCGTGGTAGTACACGTGAATGTCCTCGTAATGGCCATCCTTCATGCGGAAACCGCCCGGAATGACGCCCACGTGGGAAAACCCCAGAGATTCGTAGAGGTGGCGCGCCGCATGGTTGCTGTCCACGACCGCGTTGAATTGCAGGCCGCGAAACCCGTGCACCGCGCACGCGTCAAGGCAGCCGCGCACGAGCGCGCGCCCGATATGCCTACCGCGGGCGCGCGAGGCGACGGCAAAGCTTGCGTTTGCCACGTGCCCACAGCGACCAACGTTGTTCGGATGCAGGATGAAAAGGCCGAGGACCTCCCCTTCGACTTCCGCAACGTGCACGGCAGTCTGCGACTCGAAGAAGGCAGGGGCCGTGCTTTCGTCAAGCAGGTCCTCCTGCGGAAAGGCGATGCCGTCCTCCACCACTTCGTTCCAGACAGAAATCATGGCAGGAAGGTCTGCTTTCTCGCAGGGGCGAACGGTCGGTTCCATAGAAAGGTCCTTTCGACGCGCGCTGGGGACAGGCGATTGTCAGCCCGGGCAATCGGTGCCCTATTGGCCCATCATGTCCTGAAGCTTTTTCAAATCGGACATGTTCATGCCGCCCATGCCGGGAATGCCAAGACGGCGACGCTTGCCCTTCTTCCCCTTTTTGCCCTTACCGCCTGCGCTCATCTGATCCATGGCAGGCATCATCTTCTTCATCATCTTGCGCGTCTCGTTGAACTTTTTGATCAGCTGGTTCACTTCGGAGACGCTCACGCCAGCACCGTGCGCAATGCGCGCCCGGCGCGAGCCGTTGAGCAGGTCGGGCTTCTCTCGCTCTGCCTTTGTCATAGAGTTGATAATGACCTCCATATGGTCGAGCGCGTTCATGTCGACCTGGCCGCTCGCCATGGCCTTGTCGCCGCCCGGCAGCGCAGAGATGAGCTTGCCGACACCGCCCATCTTCCTGATTTGCCTGTTCATGGTCAAGAAGTCGTTGAGGTTCAGGTCCGCGCGCGCCATGCGCTCGGCCTCTTCGGCCTCAAGCTCTTCCTGCTGCACTTTCACCGCGCTCTCGATGAGCGAAATCATGTCGCCCATGCCAAGGATGCGTTTCGCCATGCGGTCGGGATGGAATTCCTCCAGCGAATCCGGCTTTTCGCCCGCTGAAATGAACTTGATCGGCTTGCCCGTCACTTCTTTGATGGAAAGCGCGCCGCCGCCACGGGCATCGCCGTCCATCTTCGACATGATGACGCCGTCGAAGTCGACGCGCTCGGCGAATGCTGCCGCCACGTTCACGACATCCTGACCGGTCATCGCGTCGACCACCATGAGAATCTGGTCGGGCTTCACGGCGGCTTTGATGTTCTCCGCTTCCGCCATCATGTCCTCGTCGACGTGCAGACGGCCCGCCGTGTCAACGATGACCACGTCGCGCAGGTTGTCGATCGCGTCGCGCACGCCTTCCTGGGCAATCTTCACTGGGTCTTTGCCCTCGCCGCGATACACGCGAATGCCCATCTCGTCGCCGAGCGTCTGCAGCTGGTCGGCGGCAGCGGGTCGGTAGACGTCGCACGCGACCAGCAGCGGCGCATGTCCTTGCTCGCGCAGACGGTAAGCGAGCTTCGCGGCAGCGGTCGTCTTACCGGAGCCTTGCAGGCCTACCAGCATGATGACGTTCGGAATGCGGGAAGTGAGCACCAGCTTGGAGTCTGTGCGGCCAAGCAGGCCCGTAAGTTCGTCAAGCACCACTTTCACGACGTTTTGCGCAGGCGTGAGCGAGTCCATGACCTCCGCTTCCAGGCAGCGCTCCTTCGTGCGCGCGACGAAGGACTTCACGACCTTGAAGTTGACGTCGGCCTCCAAAAGCGCCATGCGGATTTCGCGCATGGCGGCATTGATGTCTTCTTCGGTCAGCTTGCCTTTGCCGCGCAAGCCCGAAAAAATGTTCTGCAAACGGTCGGAAAGGTTCTCGAGCATTGAGTCTTCTCCTTGCATGTCATGAATCTCGCAGGCGATTATACGACAAGGCTCCCGCCCACTGCACACGCAGGCGGGAGCTCGCGAATTCCGCACGGCCCACGCCCTTGGGCGAGGGCGTGCCTGCCGCTATCCGACCGTGGAAATCACGTCGGCCCTCAAAAGCACCGACACCGCCTCATCCGGCGCTTTCAGCGCGCAAGCCTAGAACCAGCGCTCCCAGAAGTGCTTCTTGCGCGGTTGTTCGGGCTCGGGTTCCAGCTCGGCCTCGGGTTCGGGCTCGAGCTCTGTCTCGGGCTCGGGTTCGGGCTTGGGCTCTGCCTCAGGTTCGAGCTCAGATTCAGGCTCGAGCTCAGCTGCTGGCTCTGCGCTCATTGCAAAGTCAGCCTCACGCCCCTCTTCGGAATCCGCCGCAATCTCCGGCTTAAAACCGTCGTCGGGCTCCGGCGTGGGCGTCTCCAAAGCCGTTTCGCCCGTATCTTCGTCCGCTTCCACGTCTGCGAACTCGTCGGCAAAGCCCGAGCCGTTTGCTTCTTCCGCGAAGACTTCCGCCTCAGGACCGACAGGATCCTGCACGGTAGC
>DVGB01000051.1 GCA_018712955.1 Candidatus Aveggerthella stercoripullorum | reverse complement strand
CGTACGTTTCGCCCTCTTGGCGAAACAGCGCAGCCATGCCCTTCGCATCGGGCGAGTTTCCCGCAAGAGAGACGGCTTCGGCGTCATCGGCCGCTTCGAATTTGATCGACATGCCGCAGCCTGCCGAAATGGCTTTCGGCGTAGGCAACATCGTAATTTTGGCAAGCGGCTTGAGCGCACGTTCCGTCGCCATAGCGGCGTGCGTCGATTCGAAGGCAATAACGTAGGTGTTCATGCGTTCCTTTCGTTCGGGGCGCGCCCTTTCGGGCAGCCTGCTCTGCAACCATGCGGTTCAGAAAGCCGAGCGCGCCCGCCTGTTCAAGCCGGATTAACGCCCTGCGCTTTAGGTTTACAGCGTAATGACTTTCGCCGCATCCCGCATGCGCTCGAGAATGTCGTACATGTTCGAAACGTCGCCTACCTGCAGCTGTTCTTTGAGCCCGTAGAAGTCAAGGCAGGTCCCGCATACCAAGACCTCGGTTCCCTGGTCGATCAGCTTTTGCACGCTTTCGACCACCTGGTCCTCCCCGCCTGCAACCAGCTTCACGCCGCTGTTCATGAACAGAAGGGAAGCAGGGGCATCACCGCATTCGGACAGCGTGTAGAGCGCCATCTTCATGAGATTGTAGCCAAGCTCGCCTTCGCCCTCTCCCACATGGTCTTTGCCCACGAATACGGCGTACCCGCAGCCAACGCCCGGTACGCACGCGGGCGCTGCAGCAGGAGCAGTTGCTGCAGCAGGCGCCGCCGCAGCGGTGTGCGAAAGGTCGGCGTCGCCCTCCGAAAAAGAAACGAGCCAACCGCCTGCTATTTCCGCAACCTCGCATGCCAGGCCCGTGCGTTCTGCCAGGCGGGACACATTCTTCACTGCGGTCTCGTTGTCGACCTGAATGCCGAACTCGTGCACGCCCGCATCGATCTGCTGCTTCGCCAGCATAAGCGGCTTGGGACACTGCAGCCCGAATGCGTTGATGACTTCCATGGTTTGCCTCTCTTTCTTCCTGCGCCGTCTGCGGAAGCACCGTACCTCCCGCAGAGCAATGCGCCTACTTTCTCTCACGTCTGCCTGCGCCTTGCATGCACCGACACCAATCTTACCGAGCAGCATAGAAGCCGCACGAACGCCTAACAAAACCTGTCACGCCGCGGATCGGGAGCACTCTCGACCCTGACGAATTCCGTCACGGCAAGCGCTTCCTTCGCCGCATACTTCCGCGCACGCTCGACCTCCGCCTCGTCACCGAACACGATCGACATGCCACAGCATGCCTGCACGCCGCGCGGTGCCGGAGCTATGCGCACGCTGAACCCTTCAGCACGAAGCTTCTGGTAGGCAGCGAACCCTTCGGTCGCGGATTCGACCAGCGCATACCATGCCCCGTTCTCCACTTTGCCGCCCGCCTTTTCGCTCGTCATGAATCCTCGCTCGAAAGCTCATGCGCGACCTGGGACAACGCGTCCACTGCCTGCTCGACCTCTTCTTGCGTGTTAAACCACGAGAAGCTGAAGCGGACAGCACCCTGCTCGTCCGTTCCCAATGCCTTATGCATGAGCGGCGCGCAGTGGGCGCCCGCACGCACGCAGATATCGAACTCCTGCGCAAGGCGGTCGGCCACCAACGCGGAGTCGATTTCGCCCACGTTGAGCGCCACGATACCGCTGCGATCCACGCCGCCGTGCCCACCGAGAACAACCACGCCCGGAATGCTCCGTGCGCCCGCCTCGAAAGCGTGCGTAAGCTGAGCCAGGTGGGCATGCACGTTTCCTACGCCTACCTCCTGCAAAAACGAAACACCCGCTGCCAGCCCCGCCAGGCCATGCGCGTTTACCGTGCCCGCCTCGAGCGCTTCGGGCATGAAGCGCGGATGGCGCTCGTCGTAGCTGTGCACGCCCGAGCCGCCTTCGACGAACGGCGGTATGTCCACGCCTTCCGCAACGCACAGACCGCCCGTGCCCTGCGGACCGAACAAGCTTTTGTGCCCGGTAAAGCACAGCACGTCCACGCCTAGTGCGCTCATGTCCACCGGCATGGCGCCCGCAGACTGCGCCGCATCTAACACGAACAGAGCACCCGCCTCATGCGCCATGCGCGCCATGTGCGCGACGTCGTACACGTCGCCCGTCAGATTGGAGGCGTGCGTAGCTGCAACGAGTTTTGGCCCGCGCGCGAGCGCGCGCTCGTACGACGTGAAATCAAGCGAAGCGTCCGGCAGAATGTCGGCAACCTCCACCCAGCAACCGCGCTCGTCACGCGCGCGAAAGAGCGGACGCAGTACGGAGTTGTGCGAAGCCGCCGTGGTCACGGCGCCCTCCCCCGGCGCAAGCAGGCCGTCAATGGCCATGTTGAGCGCCATCGTGACGTTCAGTGTGAACGCAACGCGCGCAGCCGACGGAGCCCCAAGCAGCTCCGCCACGCGAGCGCGCGCGTCGTACACCGCCATGCCCGCAGCCAGCGACGCCGGGTGCACGCCACGCCCCACGCCGCCGAAAGACGTCAGGGCGTGCGCGACAGCCTCCGCCACCTCGGGCGGCTTTTGCAACGTAGTCGCCGCGTTGTCGAAATAAATCATGGATCTTCCTTCTATCAAGCCCCACCCGACCTGCCCGAACGCCGGGAGAGCAGGCGCAAGGCGAGCAGCCATGCCAGCCCGCTGGCCCTATCCTACAGGTCGAGTGCACAAAGCGCAGCGCCTATGGCTCCGGCGTAGCGTGCTTCGGGACACGTGGCGACCACACTGCCCAGCCGCGCGCCCAACCGTTCGACCACGTAGTCGTTCTCGCACAGGCCTCCGGTCAGGAAGTACGACCCGCCAGGCATCTGCAACACCAACGTTGCCACGCGCGCTACGACGGATTCGATGACGCCGTTCGCGATGTTTTCGCGCGGTTCGCCCTTGCCGACCAGGCTGATGACCTCCGACTCCGCAAAGACCGTGCACATGTTGGAGATGGGCGTTGGCGTGCCTTCGCGCGCCATCCGCGCCATGTCGGTCTGGCTCACAGCAAGGCGATCCGCCATGATTTCGAGAAAGCGTCCTGTTCCTGCGGAGCATTTGTCGTTCATGATGAATTTTGCGACCTTGCCGCCCTTGAGCTTGATGACTTTCGTGTCCTGTCCGCCGATGTCCACGACAACGCCGTCTGCCCCGAAAAGATGCGTCGCGCCTTTCCCGTGGCAGGTAATCTCGGTGACCACCTTGTCGGCATACGGCACGGCCACGCGCCCATAGCCCGTTGCTACGATAGCGTGAGGCTGCGAGAGGCATCCGCTCTCCTCCAAAAACGTTCGCACGCTTTCGGCCGCTTCGACGCTGCTAAAACCAGTTGGCCGCACTTCGGCGCGCACGAGCTCGCCCGCCTCGTTCAAGACGGCAACCTTTGTGGCGGTCGACCCGATATCTATGCCAATACCGCGCATGTTTACCCTTCCGTCCAGCGCGCCCGGGCAGAGTTTGGCCAAACGGAGGCGGCGCAAGCACGCCACCTTCCGCCGCCCGCCCGGGCGAGCGCTTGTTTCTATCCCAGCATCTCTATGAAAGCACCGATGCGCGTGCGCAGCTGCTCGGCGTCATTGTCCGCATAGTCGGTCTCGAGCGCCAAGCATGGGATGCCTTCTTTTTCGAGCGCCGCCGCGACGCTGGATTTCTCCACGTCATAGAGCGTGCAGAACTTCAGGTTGCAGTCGATCACGCCATCTGCCCGGTATTCGCGCGCCAGGCGCACGATGTCCTCGACGCGGCCCGGATTCGGCGTGAAGCAGGCGCAGTTGTTCTTCATGTAACGTTCTGACAGGGCCTGGAACTGGCCTTCGAGCGTCGTAGCGGATTCGTTCACCAGGTTTTCGAAATAGCGCGTGCCCGTGCACATCTCTTCGCAGACGACGGCAGCACCGCTTGTCTCGATGAGATGATGCAGTTTCCAGTTCGGAATAGCCAGGGGCGTCCCGGTCACGAGAATGCGCTTCGTGCCTGCCGGGAACACACCGACGCCGTCGGCGATGCGCTGCTCCAGCTCGTCAGCAAGAGCATTTGCCATCTGCGCACAGCGCGCCGGGTCGTCGAAGAACGCAATCTGGGTCATGAGCAGGACATCTTTACCACTGATGGGCAGCGGGTCGGCCTTGCGCGCCGCGTGCACGCGGGCAAGCGCCTGGCGCTTCTCGTTGATGAGGTGGATGGCCTCGCCCAGCTTTTCGGCCGTGAGCTCAACGCCCGTAACCTCTTGCACCATATCGGCAAACGCCGCAATTTCGCCCGTCCATTTCTCAATGTCTTGCGGACGCTTCATCTGCGGCATATCCATGAGATAGGTCTGTTTGTCAGCGCCGAGAATTTCGTACGCTTTCTTCTTGCCGTCGCACGTAGTTTCGCCGACGTAGACGTCGGAAACGCTGAAGTACGGGCAGGTCTTACCGAAATGAGCGCCGAGCGATGCCTTGATGAGCGGGCACATGCCAGAAGGCAGCACTTTTTCGCCCTCGGGCACCCAAAACTGCGAGCCGCCGCACAGGCCCGTGACGGCGCCGCCGCACGCGACGACGATTTCATCCGGCACGAACACGCAGAACGTGCCGAAGACCTTGCCGCCCTCTTCTTGCAGCTTGATGAGCTCGGCGGGACGGATGCCGTGAATTTCAGATACGACGAAGTCGTAGAAGGACATGCCTTCCGGACGGTTTTTCTGGGACAGGTAGATATCGCCAAAGGCCTGCGGCAAAGCAGCGCACAAAAGGTCGTGCGTGTCCAAATCCATGCCGAGATCTTCCCACATTGCATGATAGTCAGTCATGTCTCCCCCTTTTTGAGAGCACGAAAAAAGACCTATGAACTTGTAGGCAGAGAAATGCGCACGGGCATGCAGAGGGCCTGGCCGTGCCTCAGGCGAAAACGCGCGCTATCGAGGTTGCAGAAGAGAACGCCCGCGCAGAAAAGGACGTTCAGGAGGATAACGCTGCTGGCATACATTCTAACGCCGTCAATCAGTATCGGAAGAGATAATCGCCCGATCGTTCGAAATGGAAACGGCGAATACGCTGAGAACGCGCGGTTGCGCTCGGGCCGCAAATCCCTTGCGACCTGAAGAGCGAGCGCAACAAACTTCCTGCTACCGTGAGGGCAAGCACGACCAGGCCCTATATTTTTGGGAGGGCAAGTGCGACCAGACCCCTTGTAGCTGGGGAAGGCGAGCATGACCAGATTCCTTGCAGCCTGGGAGCAAGCGCGACCAGACCTCTCACAGCCCGAAAGGGCAGGCACGACCAAACTCCTTGCAGCCCGAGCGCGCGAGTGTAGACAAACCCCTTCAGAGACGCTGCCGCACAAGCTCCGAAAACGTTTGAGCGAAGTAGCCTCCCTCCCCTGGACACTTTTTTCGATAAAGACGGGGCAAAAAGAGATGTCCCTGCGAGACCGCGCACAAAACCCCTGTTCGTACAGTTTTCTCGCCAGAAAGTCTTCCTGCTCTCCTTGTGGTCTGGTCATTTTTGACGATAGAGACGCTACCCAGCGTCTTTATCGTCATAATTGACCACCATTCGGCCAATATCGCGCGCAAACGGGCGCTGGGGCATCTTCGGGCACAATTGAGGGAATGTTCCGGCTTTAGAGGCTTGGCCTTGAAAGCTAGAGAACGAGGGGGCAAAGCTTGCGAAACGAAAGCTTGCGGGCGGGGTCTGGGGGAATGGGATTCGGAAAAGCAGGACCCCGCAGAACTTGGCCGCTCAGGGGTGAACAGTATTTCCCTTCTGAGCAGGAATCCGCTTTCCCACGAAGAAGAGAAACCGACCCTTTCGTTACTTTTCTACTTTCTTTTGGCCGAACACGAACCAATATGCCAGACCAACCAGCAAGCCGCCGACGATGTTGCCCAGCGTAGCAGCGGAGAGGTTGTAGAGAATGCTCTCGAAGGGGACGGCGCCCGGGGCGCCCACGCCCATGGAACTCAGCAAGCAGCCCATGGGCAGGAAGAACATGTTCGCCACGCAGTGCTCGAAGCCAGCGGCCACGAACGCACTGATAGGCAGAATGATGCCGATAACCTTGTCCACCACAGTGCGAGCGGAGAAACCAATCCACACTGCCAGGCAGACGAAGATGTTGCACATGATGCCCTTGAAGAAGAGCGTCATCCACGCGGGCGAGACCTTACCCGCCGCCACGGAGACCATAGCCTCCCCGACGGCGCCGCCGTTCATGGACCACACTTGCGCCAGATAGATCAGCGCCACGGCTAGAAGCGCACCAGCGAGGTTGCCCAGCCACACGAGAGCCCAGTTCTTGAGCATGGCGGCCCAACCGACTTTGCCAGAAGCTTTCGCGCAGATAATCAGGCTGTTTCCCGTAAACAGCTCCGCACCGCAGCACAGCACGAGCACAAGGCCCAGGCAGAAGCAAAGGCCTCCTACCGCCCGCTGAACCGCAAAGGGCATGGTTGCATCGCCTAGAAAGATGCAGAAATACATGCCACCGAACGCAATGAACGCGCCAGCCAAAACGGCCAAAACAAGCACCTTCGAAACGGCCATGCCGACTTTACCGACGCCAACCTCTTCGACCTTCGCTTCAATCTCTAACGGAGCGAGCGAATCCGGCATGCCCAGCCGCAGGTCATTGCGCACGTTGCTCACGATGCATCCTCTCTCTTTTTTTCCCGGCGCTTACACCCAGCCCGCCTGCGCGGAACGTGGGCAAACGCCTAACAGCCGCCTGAGCCTTCCCTTTGGGCGCACGGCAGAGCACCCTCTCGCTAATCAACCGGATTGCGTAGTAAAGGGGTTCGACATTGTCGCATATCTGTCGCATTTGCCAGGGCTGGAGTCGAAGAGCAGCATAACGCCCACAAAAAAGGAGGCCCGACGCTTTGGGCCTCCCTGTTCGAACAGTGCGTTCGCGCGCAATTTAGATGGTGAAATCCTTTTCGCCCTTGAAGACGGCCAGCGCCTCTTCGACCGTAGCGTCAGCCAGGGTGATGGCGGAGATGGCCTTCGTCAGGCGAACTGCCTCGTCCAGGCTGCGCTGGTGGATGTTGCGGCCCGTGGCGTTACCGCAGGCGCCACCAATGTGAATCTGGTCGTGCAGCTGGGTAAGGAAGGTCTCGGCGTCAACGGTGGAGCCGCCTGCGCACACCAGGCCCGTACGACCGGCAGCAGTGGAAGCGACCTTCAGAGCCTCGGCCGGGGTGCGAGTGTCCTCGCCTTCCGGCTTCGGCGGGTTGACCTTGACGAAGTCAGCGCCCAGGCACAGGGCAACGCCCGCAGCACCCGCAATGAGATCCGGGTCCTTTTCTGCCTTCACCGCCTGGCCACGCGGGTAAATCCACAGCACGACGATGAGGCCCTGGGCGTGGGCTTCGGCGATGAGCTCGCCAGCTTCTGCCATCATGGTCGCCTCGAACTCGCTGCCCAGGTAGATGGTATAGCCCAGGCCCACGATGTTCACGCCAGCCTCGCGCATGGCGAGCACGGCCTCCAGCTCGTGCAGCTGCGGGGAGTACGGATCCTCCTGCGCGGTCTTCACGAGGTTGGTCTTGGAGTTCATCTTCACCAGATAGTTGATCTCCGGATAGTCCGGCGCATAGCGGGCGATGAGGCCGCGCTGACCGGCCAGAACGCCGCACACGCCCTGAGAGCCGATCTGGAACAGGTGCTCAGGGTCGAGGTCGGCAATGTCAATGCCCTCACCGTAGAAGTCCTTGTTCAGATGCTCGATCTTCTGGTCGCATGCGAACAGCATCAGGCGTCCCGTGCCGCGCGTGGCCTTCAGATAGTTCTCGATGTAGGCTTCGCGAGCCTCCGGCATGACATCGGCCGGGACGCGAACCTGGTCGTGCGTGATCGTGGGCATTGCTCCTCCTTATGAGTAGGAATAAGAACGGCCCCGCCTGCGCGGGCACCGCCCTTGAACGACGTCCTTTTATTGTACGTTGTTTTGCGAACGCGCGAAATCAGCTCAGCGAATGCGCGAAGAAACCACGTGGGCGGTAAGGCCGTGCTGGACGACGACGTGACCACGGCAGATTTGGTGAACACTTTCCGTGCTCAGTTTATACTTGCAAAAAGAGAATGCAGCACGCACCGAGTTTGCGCGCAAGGACGCGAAAAACCCACAGGAGGCAGCCATGAGCGAAAAAGAGCGCATACAGCTTTCACGCCTGACTTCGAAAGGCGGTTGAGCCGCGAAATGGGGTCCGGGCGACCTTGAACGCATACTGGCGGACATCGCGCAAGACCAGGTGCTGCCACCCGAAGCGCTGCTCGGCTTCGAGACGAGCGACGACGCCGCTGTCTATCGCCTTTCCGACCATCTAGCGGG
>DVGB01000050.1 GCA_018712955.1 Candidatus Aveggerthella stercoripullorum | reverse complement strand
CGCGCACTCGACGATTACACCGCTCAGCGCAAGGCGGGCAAAGACCCTGTCTTCGTTTCTGACCGCATTGAGGGCTTGCCCCCGACCGAGTGCTGGCATGTGTCCGCGGATGCGCTGCGCGGTGGCGTTGTTTCTGCAGATCAGGAGCATGAGTCTCTGGAGCATACCCCTGCGAAAGGGGCGTAGATTCCTTGCAGGCCCTGCGCGATAGCGCAGGGCGCTGGTGCCTGTCTTTCGTGCGAGCAGGGCTGGGGCTATGCTCGTAGAGCGTTTCGTTGCTGCAAGGTGATGCAAGAATGTGCTTGCCCGTCGCGTTGCCTTCTTTGCAGAGGTAATGCGACGGGCTTTATTTTGCGCGCAGGTTTTCCCTTGACGTAATTCATACGTCTTTTGCGGTTTTTTAACCATGCGTGCGTGGTGCATTCCGTATACTAGTGCGGATAAGTATCTGGACGGCACGTTATTTGACGATACGTTCGCGAATGCGAAAAGGCAGGAGGCGCGCAGTGAGCACGGCGTCGGAGAGCATCCTTGCGGCGGCGCATGAGGCAGCGGCTGATAAGGACAAGCTTGAGAAATTATTCGAGAACCTTGAAGGGTCGTCCCGTCGGACGAGGCAGCTTTCCGCGTCGGTCCTGGCCGTGATTGCGCGCGAGAACCCCGAGCTTGTTGCCGACAGGACGAATGCCTTCGTGGATGCGCTCAATCGACCGGAGGCGCAGACGCGCTGGGAGTGCCTGGATGCACTGACGGAGCTTGTTGCGGTGGACTCGCGGGCTTGCGACAAGGCGATTCCTGGCGCTGAGACGGCATTGTTCGACGAGGAGAGCGGTCCTGCCCGCCTTGCTGCGATGCGCTTCCTGTGTCGGCTGGGCTCGACGACAGAGAACCGTTCTGAAAAAGTCTGGCCGCTCATCGACGAAGCCATCCAGTGCTATCACGGTGATTTCGAATTTCAGGATATGCTGGTTGCCGTCACGGGATTCTCGGAAGGAAAGCTGGCTGATGCCGTCAAAGCGGCTCTTGCCGAGCGCATGGCGTTCGATGCGTCGAACGGCAAGGGCGTTCTGAAACGCCGCGCAGCTCAGATTCTGGAGAACGTGAAGTAACCGATCGTTCGTGGCAGGCGCTTTCGGCGCCTGCTTTCGTGTTCGAAGCGTACGAAGCACTCTGCGAGAAAGGGAGGCTCATGTCAAAGCATACGGTCACGTTGATTCCAGGCGATGGTATCGGCATAGAGACTTCTGCCGCCATGCAGCGCGTTCTGGAAGCGGCGGGCGCGCAGATCGAGTGGGAAATCGCCGAAGCCGGCATGCGCACGATGGAAGAGTGCGGAACCCCCCTGCCTGATGAGACCGTTGAAGCCGTCAAGCGAAATAAGGTTGCTATCAAAGGCCCTATCACGACGCCGGTCGGAACGGGCTTTCGCAGCGTGAACGTTGCGCTGCGAAAGACGCTTGGCCTGTTCGCATGCCTTCGTCCTGTTTTGTCCATTCCAGGAGCAGGCGGGCGCTATGAGGATGTTGACCTGGTGGTCGTGCGCGAAAACTCCGAAGACCTCTATGCGGGCATTGAGTTCGAGGAGGGCAGCGATGCTGCACGCGAGCTCATTCAGTTCTGCGCCGATCGTGGCGCAGGGACGATTCGTCCCGATTCGGGCATTTCCATCAAACCCATTTCCATTACGGCGACGCAGAACATCGTGCGCTATGCGTTTGACTACGCGGTGAGACAGGGTCGCAAGAAGGTGACGGCTGTCCATAAAGCGAACATTATGAAGCATTCGGATGGCCTGTTCCTGAAGACTGCGCGCGAGGTCGCTCAGGAATACGAAGGGCGCGTCGAATTCGACGATCGCATCGTCGACGCCTTCTGCATGAACGCTGTTGTCGATCCGTCCCAGTTCGATGTGATCGTATTCCCGAACCTGTACGGTGACATTGCGAGCGATCTCTGCGCCGGCCTGGTCGGCGGCCTGGGCATTGCGCCGGGCGCGAACATAGGCGAAGAGTATGCCGTGTTCGAAGCAGTGCACGGCTCCGCTCCGGATATCGCCGGCAAAGACCTTGCTAACCCTACAGCAGAGATTCTGTCTGCGGCGATGATGCTCGACCATCTGGGAGAGCAGGAGTGTGCAGAGCGCATCCGCACGGCGGTCCGCGAGGTCTATGCGGAAGGCTCGTGCTTGACCGGCGACATTCGCCGCACGACGGGATCCGACCGCCCGGCAGCAACCTGCACGGAGTTCACCGATGCGCTCGTGAGGGCGCTCGCGTAAAGAAGCGAACGCACGGATGCGCTCCGAGGAGCTGGCAGTCTTCGGCGCGCATGCTCAGGCGACGCTCCTGTTGCACGACCGAGCGCGCGATTTGAGGCGCGCGCAAGACGAGAGGGAGGGCCTCATCTATGTCCCATGCATCTGACCGTACGGCAGCGTTGGAAGTCGGCGGTAAGGTATATACGTACTACCCGGTAAGCCAGGTTGCAGGCGCAGAGAAGCTGCCGTGCTCGCTTACCGTGCTGCTTGAGAACGTCCTGCGCAAAGCCGAAAGCGACGAATCCGCCGCGCTTTTGGCCCAGCGCGTAGTCAATGCAGGCGTGGCGGGCGAAGCCGGCAGCGAGATCGAGTTCAGCCCGGCACGCGTCCTGTTCCAGGATTTCACGGGCGTGCCGGTGTTCGTGGACTTCGCTGTGATGCGCGAAGCGTGCCGGAATCTAGGGGGAGATGCGTCGAAGATTAACCCGCAGGTACCGTGCGACCTGATTATCGACCATTCCGTCATCGCGGACGAGGCGGGATGTCCGGGTGCGATGGAAACGAACATGCGCCTTGAGTTCCAGCGCAACCGCGAACGCTATGACTTCCTGAAATGGGCTCAGGAATCTTTCGACAATGTGCGCATCGTTCCTCCGGGGGCGGGCATTTGCCACCAGCTCAATATCGAGAAGTTCGCGCCGGTCGTCATGACGGCCGAATCGGACGGTGCGACGGTCGCGTACTTCGACACGCTTGTCGGCACTGACAGCCATACGCCTACGGCAAACGGCATCGGCGTGCTTGGCTGGGGCGTTGGCGGCATCGAGGCTGAGGCGGCTGCGCTCGGCCAGCCGATCACGACACTCGTTCCCCGTGTCGTGGGCGTCAAGCTGACGGGAGCTCTTCGCGATGGCGTGAGCGGCATGGACCTTTCGCTCGCGTTTGCTCAGATTTTGCGTGCAAAAGGCGTGGTCGGTTGCTTTGTCGAATGCTTCGGCGAAGGCGTTTCGGCCCTTTCTGCCACGCAGCGTGCGTGCGTGTCCAATATGACGCCTGAGTACGGCAGCACGTGCACGCTCTTCCCGGTGGACGACCAGACCCTTTCGTACCTGCGGCTGACCGGCCGTTCTGACGAACAGGTTGCGCTGGTGGAAGCGTACGCGAAAGCGCAGGGCTTCTGGAACGACCCGACGGTCGAGCGCGTGTACTCCGACGTGGTGGAGATTGACCTGTCCTCCATCGAGCCGTGCATTGCAGGCCCGTCCCGTCCTCACGACCGCATCCCGCTTTCGGGCGCGAAGGCTGCCGTGGAGGCCATTGCCGCAGACCGCGGACTGGACGCCGAGAAGCGAGCGGCCGTGACGATTGGCGGCGAAGCGTACGAAATCGGCCATGGCGCTATTGCCATCGCGGCAGTCACCAGCTGCACGACGGCGACCGACCCTGCCATGATGGTCGCCTGCGGCCTGCTGGCGAAGAAGGCGGCGGAGGCGGGTCTTGCGCCTAAGCCGTGGACGAAGTGCATTCTCGCTCCCGGCAGCCATGCGACCGAGCTGCTGCTGGAGCGTGCAGGCTTGCTGGAAGGGCTGCAGAAGCTTGGGTTCTACACGTGCGGGTTCGGGTGCATGAGCTGCATCGGCAACTCTGGCCCGCTCATGGACGCCATGCACGAAGTGGCCGATGACATAGAGCTGACCAGCATCCTTTCCGGCAATCGCAATTTCGACGGCCGTATTTCCCCGGACGTGTCCCAGAACTACCTCTGCGCTCCCGCAACGGTCATTGCCTATGCGCTTGCAGGAACCATGGACTTTGATTTCGAAGCGCAGCCTTTCATTGCTGCCGACGGACGAGAGGTCTATCTGCGCGACATCTGGCCAAGCGAAGCGGAGATCCAGGCGCTTTTGGACAAGAGCGTGGACGAGAGCCTGTATGAAGAAGGCAGTGCGGGCATGTTCGACGGAGATGC
>DVGB01000049.1 GCA_018712955.1 Candidatus Aveggerthella stercoripullorum | reverse complement strand
GAAGTAGACGCCGACAGCGGTATCGTCGGACGCTGGAAGCGTGCCGCGGTAGATGCCGTCGGTGCTTTCTCCGTTGCCTGGGCTTGCGAAGTCGCTATCGGTGCCTGCGAACACGCGGTATCCGTCGTCGAAAAGTTCGTCGAAAGCATCCTCTTTCACGGTATACGAGCTTTCAGCGGGCAGCCCTTGAATCAACAAACCCTGGTTGTGGGAAAGCGTGAAAGTTGCAGTTCCTACGGTAGATTGCGCGTCGTCTGCGCGTTTAAAGGCCACGGTCTGTTTGCTCGTTGTGCCATCGGCTTCGAACAAGGTGGCATTCAGGCTTTTCTCGGTCAGGCTTTCGGCATCGAACAGGTCGTCGACGGTCACGGTGAACCCGTACTCCCGTTTATAATCGCCTGCGTTTCCTGTGACGATTTTCGCGATGCCGAGCGCGCCGGATGCCTTGACGTTGTCAAAGCGCGCTTCGGATGCCGTAGCGCCGATGATGCCTTCGTCGTCTGCACGTTTTACCAGGTAGCCTTCGGAGGAGCCTGCGTCCTCAACGACGCTATAGTGCGTTCCTTGGGGGATGCCCGAAAAGGTCAGCGTGTCTCCGGCTTTGACCTTGACGGTGCAGGAGCCGTTTTCGTCGAAGATTGCTTGTTCCGAAGCTCTCATTCCGGAGTCTGGATCAGTGGTGGTTTTCATTTCAAACGAACCTGACACCGGTTTTCCAGCAGAATCGGTAAGCGTTACGGCAAACGAGAACTCTTTCTCGCCTGCGTCCTCTTCGCCTACGACCTGTTTGGAGATGCTCAGGTCTCCGTAAGCCCACTGTGCGTTCATGCAGGTCAGCGTATCTACCTGGCCATCTTGCGTCAGGCTGCCCGTCATCTCGGCGACAGTGCCGGACGTGCCGTTGTCTGCGTTGGCTGATTCGGTCGCGGTGCTCGCCTTCGTCCAGCTGACGTCGTACCCTTCGGCGTCGCTTTCCTGGACGGTGTACGACGTGCCGACGGGGATGCCCGCAAAAGTGAGGGATTGCCCGTGGGCAAGCGCGAGCGTACTGCCGTTGCTGAACGTGACCGTTCCGTCTTCAGAGACGGTTGCCATGCCGCTTGCTGTGTTCCCTTGAGCGTCCGAGAACGAGAAGGGGAAGCTGCCGGTGAGGGGCGTGCCGGTTTTGCTGGTCAGTTTGAGCGTGAACGGGAAAGATGGTGCTGGGTTGTTCATGCTGCCGACCGCATTGCCCTCGACGAGCTTCTTGATCGTGACGCTGCCGCTTTCGTGCGACGAGGGCACCTGCAAGGCCCCGTTGTTGCCGAGCTTCACGGAAAGCAAGGCGGTGTCGGTTGCAGCGTTGTTCGCAAGGGACGATTGCGAGGAGAACGGTGCGGTCGACGTTGCGTTCTCGCTCTTGGGAACGGTCTGGAGTTCGCTTGGCACGGGGTATTTCGGCGTGCCTGCTTTAACGACAACGGTGCCGTGAGCATCTTTTGCGTAGATGTCGCCCACTCCGGCGTCAGCTGACGGTGCCGTGAACGGACGGTAGGCCTGGACTTCCTGCGCGGGTACAGGGCTGCTCGAACTAGCGCCAGTGGCGGTGTAGTACGTCACTGCGTAGTAATAAGTGCAGCCGGGTGTCGGATTTTCCTTCAACGGTTCAAGGTCGTCTGCAGAAGGGCCGGTTTCCGCGGGCGCGCTCGTGGCGTCTGTGAGCGTGAAAAGTGGTGTGTCCTTTGCAAAGAGGTAATACGAATTGGTGGGGGCAACGACCGCCGACGCAGCAGTCAGCGGCATAGTCTGGCTTTCGCCGCCCGAACCGCCCGCATCGAACGCATTCGTGTACAGAAGCCGACTGCCGTCGGCGTCAGCGTTGATCGAATTGCCGAATACCGCGTTCATTTCGTTGTCCGACACCTCTTCGCCAGCTGCCATACGGTCGAGCAGGGCGGCAACGTCGTCACGTGGCGCCACTTCGTATACAAGCCTGAGGGGCTGTAGGTCGGCGTCGCCCTCGTCAAGCTCGAGGGTCGCTGTTCCGTCGCCGCGCTTCGTCACGTATGCTTTGCGCGCGGGGATGCTATCAGCAGGCACGGTAAAAAGCACGGTCTGTTTGCCGGTTTCCAAGCTCGTTTCCACCATGACGACAAAGTCGTACAGCGGCACGTCCGCGCCCGTGTACTGGTTCTCCAGATTGCCGATATAGAAGTACGTCTGGCAGACAGCGGTCGCTCCGGCTTTTTGGGCGGCCGTAATCGTTTTATAGGCCTGGCCTGTGTTGTCGTTTTTCCAATCTCCTGACTCTGCTGCTTTGACGATGTCATTGCTTGCGAAGGTGTAGCCCTGTCCGTCGGAATTCACCATTTTGTGGTTTTCGGTCACAAACCACGAGGCGCAGTTCGACCAAGTGCCGTCTGCACGGTACGCGAACTGTCCGTCGGCGAACGCTTCGTAGAGCAGGTTGTACGCGCCCCAGCCCAGGTCATAGCGCGCATTCAGTGCGTTCATCAGATAGTTCACTTCATGGTAGGATTCGACGTCCCATGGGTCCGCGAAGCTAGCGGTCACGGCTTTTGCCGCGAGCGAACCGTCGAGCAGGCGTCCTTGAAACTGGATGCCCTCGATGCGCGCGACCGTCATGAGGCTCCCGATTTTATCTTCTGCTCGGAAGCGATCGGAGGAATCGGCGGCATTGCGCACGCGCTCGTCGATAGGGGATGAGTACTCGATGTCGAGCATGCGGTCTACCGCCGCGCTGAAGGCTCCCGAAAGGGCTCCGCCATCGGTTGCAAGAAAGTATTCGTCCACTGCGGTGAAGGCATAGTCGTCGGAATCGCTCAGGAGGTTTTCCGCCGGGTTGGGGAACGTTGTTTCTACCGCTTTCAGGCCGCCGCTGCCTGAGCCGTACAGTTTGAGCGTGACGGACGCGTTGTGGCCTTCGGCAGCTTCCGCATACGTCTGGCGGGCACTGTTGAGATTCTCCACCAGGTCTACTTCGCTCCCGTTGATGGTATCTACCACGTTCATGCCCGCTTGGCCCTGGGCCGTTTGCAGGACGTAGGCTCCTAGGGAGGACGTGTCGAGGCCGACGGTGTAGAGGCTGAACTCCTGGCCGATGAGCTCCGCGGCGCTTGCAAGGCGCTGTTTGTCGTACTGCATGGTGAGCAGCGTCGAAAGCGCGGCATCCGTGCCGAAGCTGGCATTGTGCGTGGCGGGCATGGTGCCGACGAACCCGTTCTCCTCGGCGTTCGCATCAGCATATGCGGGTGGGTCGACAATGTTCGTGTTCGCGGTTTCGGGAGTTTCGGTTCCCATAACCACCAGTACGGGCTGGCGCTGTTCGCCGGAGCTTTCTTCGTTGAGGGCTTCTACCAGGATGTCCGCGCCGGTGTGGATGCCACGCTGCAGGTAGGCGTATCCCGCCAAACGTCCATTGCTCGTGCGGGTCGTGGCGCTTTCGGGCAGCGCGCAGACTTCCAGCCCGCTCCCGCCTGACGCGAGAGAGCGCGTGAAGCGGACGTATGCACCGTCAGCGTCAGGTGTGTAAGCGTCCAGCGGCATGAGCACGGTCGTGTCGATGTTGTAGCCGACCACGGCCACGCGCGTGGTGCCTTTGGCGCCGGAATCGTTTTCTTGCATGAGGCGGCCGATGGCTTCGTTCAGCGCATCGGCCAGGTGTTCGGCATACGTTTTTCCGTCGTAGACGAAGCTTCCCATGGTAGAGTTCAGGCTGACGACGAACACGACGTCGTGCGGTACGGTGGATTCAGTCCGGATGGATACGGCGCTTGAAAAGGCCGAAAGGCCTACGATGAACCCGTAGTCCTCGTCCGAAAGCGTCGCGCCGTCGATTCCAGCCGCGTGGGCTTCCTCGGCGCTTGCATAGACGGATTTGTCCGCCCAGATGCGTCCTGCGTTTTCGGTCGTGTAGAGCGCAGCACTGCCGTCTGCGCCTGAGCTGTTGCTGCCTTCGTCTTCGCCGAACAGGCTTTTCCAGGCAGATGACGTGTCAGGGTCGACCGTCTTGGCAAATCCGAGCTTGGTGCTGCTGACCTCGCTTTGCGCGGGGGCGCTTTCGGATGAAGGGGATGAATTCTCCGCACGGCTGTTCGATGCTGTGGCGCTCGGCTGCGCGAAAGCGGCAGCAGGGGAGAGTGAGAAAACAAGCAGAAATGCGACAAGTGCCGAAAGGAATCTTGAACGTGGTGCACGCATGGCGCCTCGATTCTCGAGCGGGCCGGAAGGCGCGCTCTGGAAGGTAATGATAGGTGCAGTGTAGCATCGGCGTTCAAGGAAAGCGACCGGAGGGCAAGCCGTCACCTTCCCGTGAGATTCGCCCGCACGGTCGTCGGCTGCGGTTATTCCAACGTGCTGGGGTATTCAAGCGGACGCAGCAGTTCTACCCCTATTTCGGTTCCTGCTTCGATGAAGCTTTCGCCGATAGGAGAAACGGCGCACACCCTTGGCGTAAAACAAAAGCCACGCCAAGCGCTAGACCACGAAGGCCGCTAACTCCGATCAGCCCGCGAATTGTGGCAGACCCCCTCCATTAATCCTCTAGCAGCATAAAAGCAACCAAGTTATGCCTGGTCACATAGATTGACGACAATATGCATACAGTCGTCATACTTAACACATTGCTTAAAGGACATTGAGGATATCTGATAGAGAGGGGGAGTGTGCATGGGCACAACCGCAAACAAGTTGGGTCGTACATTTTTGTCGGGCGCGCTCGCTGTGACGCTGGCTTTACCAGTCGTTGGTGTGCAAAAAGCGGAAGCGGCTGCCGGGTTTCCTGATTGGGATGTCCAAACCAATGCTTAGTATGTTCCATACATCGAATGGGCTGTCGAAAATGGAGTTGTGAGCGGGTACCCTGACGGCACATTCGCTCCAGACCAAAATGTGACGCGTGGGCAGTTCGCGATAATGCTTGCGCGGGCGGTTGGTGTAGAAGTCGATAACGATGCGGCTGATAATGCAACTCCGTTCACGGATAATGTAAGCGATCAGTACTATACGGCTGCCGTGAATTGGGCGTATGAAAATGGGATTCTAACGGGATACGATGGAAAAGTCAGGCCAGACGACAGCATAACCCGCCAAGAAGCGGCTGCGATGCTCGGGCGTTTCGCAGGAAGCGTGCTAAAGCTCTATATTTCAACCGGAGAACTTGAATGGCCGTCAGGAACGATTGGACAGAACGGTGTTCCGGGGTATGCGTATAACGAGTGGTTGTGGCTGGCTAATACAGGAGTCCTCCAAGGAAACGATGTCGGAGACGGAACTTTCGTTCTCGATCCCAAAGCAACTTCACGAGAGCGCAGACGGCTAAAGTTGTCACCGTGCTAATTCGAGATGTAGCTCCGGAATACGAAGACCTTAGCCCGGATGCCCCGCGAACCGTTAAGGCTGTTGCAAAGACCGCACAGTCCGTGACTGTTGCTGCTTATGACAAATACGGCAACGACATCACGTCTAAGTGCGAGTTCACTACTGACCCAATTCTGTTTTGGCAGGATTCACCAGTGTTCGACAAAGAACCGGCAGGGTGGACTTTTACGGTGTATGCCAGACTTAAAGCGTCTGGGGACCGTCCAGCTTCGGCAGAAATCAAAGGCGAAGTGACAACGGCGGAGTATGAATACAGCGGTGTGATAGGGTCTCTCGAGGCAATAAAAATAGATCAGAGAGGCGCAACAATCGTTGTAAAAGACAAGGCAGGAAACGACATCACCAATCAGTGTGAATTCTGTATCGACCAATACTACGAAGAGGAAGAGGTTTGGCAAGACTCGCCAACTTTTGAAAATCTGTCGGTTGACTTTCACTACACGTACCATGTCAGAGTGAAAGCCACCGGTTCTTCTGAAGCGCACTCATTTAGCACTGCCGCATTTGACACTACTGACTACAGGATTAACGTTACTAGAATAACTCGAGGCGAAGTAACCAGAACTTCAGGGACCATGTATGCTGAAGATTCGGAAGGTAATGACATTACAGCCCTTTGCCAATGGCGCCTTAGGGACGGCGGAGAATGGCAGGATAGTAATGTGTTCACAGGACTTGAGCCAGGAAAAAGGTACAGCGTCGATTGTCGTGTGAAACCGCTTTTTGAGGGAGAACACGTTTCTGGAGGCGGCGGCTGGTTCATAACATTGAGCTAAAGCATCTCTAACCCTTTGCCATTCATGGGCTTGCTCATCACGAACAGGCCCTTTTTCTGCCTGTATGCCGAATTAAAGCAGCTGAGGCATGACGTTTTGTATATTGGTTATCGCCGCTGAAAAATGGCAAGATTTGGCATACAAAACATAAAGGTCAGAAGCGAATTGTAAGAATCCGTTTCTGACCTGGATAATTGCTGGTAGGGCCACCCGGATTCGAACCGAGAACCAAAGGATTATGAGTCCCCTGCTCCACCATTGAGCTATGGCCCCGCATGCGAGCGCACGGTACGGATTTCGGCGTTCGACAATGCCCGATTGTAGCGGAAAACGGGCGAACCGTGCAAAATCTCCCTCAATTTCTAACGGCGTGCGAATGCGATCTTCCAGGTGTTCGAAGACTGCTTTCTGTCGGCTCTTGCGATTGAAAGGTCCGACGTGCAAGGGTATGCTACCCCATACGGTAGAGAAAAGGATTTACCCAGGTGAGATGGGGTACTGGCAAGAAAGGGCGTATGCGTGAATCGCAAGGACGGCACCAGGCAAAAGGGGCGCTCGAACGAACCGCGGAGACGACAGGGGCAGTCGAGCGTTGCGCACGTGCGTCGTGTCCCTCAGACGGTCGACCCTGCGGTAGCATTTGCGGCGCTCGAAGAGCGGCTGCGGGATTCCTATGATGAAAAGACGCGAAGCCTCATTCTTGAAGGTTATCGCGCTGTGCGCCCGGTCACGCTGCGGGCTAATACGCTCAAAACCACGATCGAGGCTGTTCGCACTGCGCTTGATGAAGCGGGCATTCGCTGGCACGACGTTCCTTGGAGTCCGGAGGCGCTGGTGTTGGAGGGCGCGTCTGAGCAGGATGTTCGGGCGCTGCCGCTCTACGAGCAAGGGGAGGTCTACCTGCAAAGCCTCTCTTCCATGGTGCCGCCGCTCGTGCTCGGCCCTCATCCAAACGATTCGATCCTCGACATGTGCGCTGCCCCCGGCGGTAAAACGACCCAGATGATGGCTCTTTCGGGCGGCAGGGCGCAGATTACGGCATGCGAGCGCAGTACGCCGCGCGCCGAACGCCTGCGTTTCAATCTTGACCGTCAGGGCGCAGGGCGCGTAAACGTGCTCGTCGAAGATGCGCGACGGCTCGACCCCTTCTTCCGCTTCGACAAAATCCTGCTCGACGCACCGTGCAGCGGCAGCGGAACGGTGACGTGCACGCAGGATATCGAACCTGTCGTTTGGAAGACCGGCTTTTCCTCCGAGTTGCTTGCGAACTGCATGCGCACGCAGGGGGGATTGTTGCGAAAGGCGCTCGAGCTGCTGCCGATAGGCGGTGAGCTCGTATACTCAACGTGCTCCATTCTGCCGGAAGAAAACGAGCTGCTGGTCCGGCGCGTGCTCGAAGAGGCGGCGCAAGGCCGTTCACTGCGTGCAGGGAAAGGCGGAGGCGGCAAGCGCGGCAAAGGCCGCCGTGGCGAAGCGGCCGAAAGCCACCTTCCGTCCGAGCCAATTCACGCTGAAATCGTGCCAATCGATCAGGCCTGTTTTCCGGATATGCCGGTACTGCCGTGTTCTTTGGAGGGTGCGCTCTGCATTCGGCCGACCGATCTCTACGAAGGGTTCTTTGTTTGCCGCCTTCGTCGCGTCGAGTGTCCTGGTGCCTGACGTGCAGCGATGCGGTTGTGTGCCTCACAGCCTGCGAAAACGCACCGTTGTGCTCTGCCACAATACCCTTTCTTGAACTGCGCACCAAGCGAGGCGCGTGCTACGCTGCAAGATGAGGAGGTGTGCTATGAAGGGATTAGACCTCGCGCGTGCGTACTGGCGCGCATGCGCCCCAGCGCTGCTTGCGGAAATTCCGGACGAGATGCGCTGTGCTTCGGTCGGCCTGGCAGGCGAAGGGTCCGAATGCTTCGGGTTCGACGACGAGGCATCGCGCGATCATGATTTCGGCCCGCGTTTATGCATCTGGCTGTCCGACGAGCTCTATCGCGAGCGCGGAGTCGCAGTTCAACGGGCTTACGACGCACTCCCTGCGCATTTCCTGGGTTTTGTGCGGCCTGATTCCTCGCAGGGCGGGAAGCGTTCGGGCGCTTTTCCCGTAGGTGGGTATTTCGCGCAGTTCATTGGCCGTACGGAGCCACCCCAGACGCTCCGCGAATGGCTGGCGCTTCGCCAGGAGGATGCGGCGGTCGCTTCGAACGGCGAGGTGTTCTACGACGAATGCGAATCATTCCAGCGTTTTCGGTCGGTGCTCTGCGCCTATTACCCGGAGGATGTACGCCGTAAGAAGATTGCTGCGCAGATTGCCCTTGCGGCGCAAAGCGGCCAATACAACCTGCCGCGGTCGCTCAAGCGGGGAGATACGGGGGCGGCAGCTCTGTGCTGTGCCGAATTCGCCCAGGCGGCCATCCGGGCTGCGCACCTTCTTTCGCACGCCTACGCTCCTTTCTACAAGTGGGCGTTCAGAAGCTTGCGCGAGCTTGAGCTTGCGCCGCTTGCCGACCTGCTCGAGCGTGCCGTGCAGAATACGGTGACAGGGGAGGCCGCGGGGGCAAGCGAGGCCGTCGAAGAGGCGTGCTCCCTGCTGGCCCATGCGATGCGGGCGCAAGGCATGGCAGCGACGGAAGACGGATTTTTGCTGCGGCATGCGCAAGAAGCACAGGAATCGATTGCGAATGACGACGTGCGGCGTTTGCCGCTCATGTACGGATAAAACAAAGCTCAGGCAGAAGGAGCGAAACATGACTGCAGGCAACGAAGGACAGGGTACCCCAAAGCTCGAAGGAGGGCGCAAGGCGACGGTCGACCGCATTCTCCAGGAAGAATGGGCGCAGTTCCAGGCGGTGAACAATGTGGGCGGCCCGGCGAGTTGCCAAAGCATGCCCAACACATTTGCGCTTATGCGCTCGGCGCAGTTTTCGGCATGGACTGATGCCATGGTCGCCAGCTACGAAGACGACCTGTTCCAGGCGAAAGCGGCGGGGCGCAACCTCATGACGGAAAAGTACGGCTATATGATGGAGGAAACGGATCCGGAGTACTACCATCGCGTCCTCGAGCCGCGATTCCCGAAGACGAGCGAGGAGGCGCGCGGCATCATCGAGGAGATTCTCGCGCAGAATCGCGCATGGGAGCAGGAAGTGCACGAGCGCTACCCCTTTGTCGCCGCCCGTGCGCGGCGTGCTGAAGGCGCATCGGGGGGCGGGTTGGCGTCTGTCGACGTGTACGCGCGCGGAGAACTGCGCACGTACTCGCTACGCACGCTGCGCCTGTACCGTGAGCTGGTGCGCGATGCCGTTGGAGAAGGCAGGAACCTTGCGCTCGAAGAGCGCGCTGCCATCGCGCGAGGTTACGGGTGCAAAACCCTCGAAGAGCTGGAGTCGAAGCTTGCCGCATCCGACGCCGCGCGCGAACGGTAGTTTCCGGCTGCCGAGTGCGGCGTGCCTCTGTTGGCAGGTTGAAGCTTGCTTTTACGAACGTGTTCGCTTCTGATAGGGCGTGGTCTTCGTGCGCCCTGTCGTCAGCATGAGCTGCTTCCATATGCCTGCCGCTGACGTGCGCAGGCGTGCTGCTCGCGTTTGCCGCAGGATTTGCGCTCACCCAAAAAGCTCGTGCTATGCTGTGCGCACATTCGCAGACGGAACGAACGAGGTGATCGCAGTGAGGAAGATCGTGGTCTTGGGCTCGACGGGCTCTATCGGCGTGCAGACGCTTGATGTGGCGCGGCGTCATCCGGACAAGCTCAGGGTCGTGGCCCTTGCGGTCAATTCGAGCGTAGACGAGCTGCTGCGCCAGGCGCGCGCGTTCGGCGTGCGTGCTTTGGCGGTTGGGAATGCGTCGCTTGCTGAGGATGCGCGCTTTGACGGCATGCGAAAAGCTGCTGGCGACGGCATGGTCGGTGCGTTCGACGAGGCGGTTTCGAAGTGCGCGGGAAATAATGGCACGTCGGCTCCGTCCAGCCCCGAGCTTACGACGGTCGGTTTCGGACCCGAGGCGGTCGCGGCGCTTGCGCGCTTGGCAGAGGCCGACGTTGTCGTGAACGCACTGGTGGGCGAAGCGGGCCTGCGTGCGAGCTATGAGACCTTGCGTGCGGGGAAGGTGCTGGCGTTGGCGAACAAGGAGTCGCTTGTCGTCGGCGGCGATCTCATCATGCCGTTGGCAGCGCAGGTCGACGAGGCGCGTCGTGCGGCGGGCAAGGCGCCTGCGCACGGTCCGGCCGGGGCGCTCATGCCCATTGACTCCGAACACGGTGCCATCTACCAATGCCTCATAGGCGAAAGCGAGCGCGAGGTGTCCCGCCTGTGGGTTACCGCTTCTGGCGGCCCCTTCCGCGGATGCACGCGTGCAGAGCTGACGAACATCACGCCCGCGCAGGCGCTGGCGCACCCGACGTGGAACATGGGCGCGAAGATTACCATTGATTCGTCCACGCTCATGAACAAAGGACTTGAGGTCATCGAAGCGCACCACCTGTTCGCTATGCCGTATGAGAAGATCAGCGTCGTGGTGCACCCGCAGAGCGCTATTCACTCCATGGTCGAATTCTCCGACGGCAGCGTGAAGGCGCATCTGGGCACGACGGACATGCGCATTCCCATTCAGTACGCGCTGAGCTATCCACAGCGTTGGGATGCGCCGGTCGAGCCGCTTGACTTCACGAAGCTTGGCAGCCTGGATTTTGCCGCACCGGACGAGAATACGTTCCGCTGTCTGGCGTTGGCGCGTCACGCGGGGCGTACGGGCGGCACGCTGCCATGCGTCATGAACGCGGCGAACGAAGTGGCTGTTGCAGCATTTTTGGCAGAGGGCTGCTCTTATCTGGGGATTGCCGAGACAGTAGAGGCTGTCATGGACGCGCACGAACGTGCGGGCGTTCAGGCGGTAGAAAGCCTTGAGCAACTCGAGGACATCGACAAATGGGCGCGCGAAGAGGCGCGTCGCGTGATTGGGGAGCGCTGACAGTCCTGAGCCCGTTTTGCGTGCGGCAAGGTGACAGCTTTCCTACGTTCGTGTGAATCATGCGGGGAGCGGGCTTTGCATGCTCTTGGCGGAGCTGCTGAATGCGTACAATGGTGCGAACGCTCGCAAGACCGCGCGGCAGTGCGCAGAGAACGGTATGCGGACGCGCGCTGAGCGCACAAGGCAGGGTCTGGCGGTGCGCTTGCTCATGCTCGATGATTCTGGGAGGACGTATGGACGTACTCATCATGATACTGTGCCTGGCGGTAGTCCTTTCGGTGCTCGTCTTCATCCACGAAGGCGGCCACTATCTGACTTCCCGCTTGTTCGGCGTGCGCGTAACGGAATTCATGATCGGCCTGCCGGGCCCGCGCGTCGGTTTTACCTGGCATGGGACGAAATTCGGCGTGACGGCCGTGCCGCTGGGCGGTTACGCGCGCGTTTGCGGCATGGAGCCTGGGGAAGAAAGCCCGTACCTCGAGCAGACGATGGCCTTCGCGTACGAAAAGGGCACCGTTTACTTGGAGGATGTCGCTGCCCATCTGGGCATTTCCGACGACGATGCCTACCATGCGCTCGATGAGCTCTCCGAATGGGGCACGCTGGTGCCACCGCGTCGCAAGGACAAGCACAACATTTACCGCACGCCCGCCATCAAAGGCGTGCGCGCAGAGGGCGAGCCGAGCCCCGTTGCGGATTCGCGCGCGTTCTACGAGAGCGAACGCCGTCAGCAGTACCGCAGTCTGCCGTTCTGGAAGCGTTCGGTCATCTTGCTGGCAGGTCCGGTCGTGAACCTGCTGTTCGCGGTGGTCGCGTTCGTGCTCATCTTCTCCGTCATCGGCATGGACGTGCAGAACACCCAGACCGGGGAGGTCTTCCACATGACCATCGGTCCGGTAGAGGCGGTCGTAGCGGGCTTTTCCTATATCGGCGCGGTCGTAGCCTCAGTGGCGCAGCTGTTCAACCCTGCGACCGCGGCGCAGGTAGTCGACAGCTCGGTGTCCGTGGTCGGTATGGCCGTCATTTCGAAAAGCTATCTCGACATGGGCCTTATCTACCTGCTGTACTTTACTGCCATGATTTCGGTCAGCCTGGGCGTCATGAACTTGCTGCCCATTCCTCCGCTCGACGGTGGGCGTTTCGTGGTGGAGATTTTCCAGCGCATTCGTCGCAAAGAGGTGTCGCTCAAGGCGCTCAACTATCTCAGCATGGCGGGCATGGCGCTGTTTATCTGCTTTTTCTTCATCATGGTGAACCAGGATGTGCAGCGCTTCGTCTTCGGCAACTGGTAGGCTTAACGCGAAAGGCGCGGTCCGCGGGCAGAATGCGCACGGCTGCGATAGGGTGAAAGGACGCGAATGAGACCGAACGAAATGACCCGACGCGTTATGGTGGGCTCGGTTCCCCTGGGCGGTGGTGCGCCCTGCGTGGTGCAGTCCATGCTCAATGCTGACGCGCAGGACGTAGAAGCGAATTTGGAGCAGATTGAGCGGTTGCAGGAGGCGGGCTGCGAGATTGTGCGCATGGCGATTCCGAACAAGAAATGCCTGGGTGCGTTCGAGGAGGTCTGTAAGCGGTCGCCGCTGCCGGTCGTGGCGGACATCCATTTTTCTGCCGAGATTGCTGTCGAAGCGGCACGGCGCGGTGCGGCGAAGCTGCGCATCAACCCGGGCAACATTGGCGGTCTCGAGAAGACCCGCCCGGTGCTGGATGCGGCGCGCGCGGCGGGCATTCCCATCCGTATCGGCGTGAACGCCGGGTCGCTTGACGATGCGCTCGCCTTGCGCCCGGACCTTTCGCTGCCGGAAAAGCTGGCGGCGTCTGCTGTCGAGTACGTGCGCTTCTGCGAATCCTGCGGGTTCGAGGACGTGGTCGTCTCCGCGAAGGCGCACGATGTCATGACCACCGTGCGCACATACCGCCTGCTCGCGCAGGAGATTCCGCAGGTGCCGCTGCACATCGGCGTGACGGAGGCGGGCACGCTCTTCCAGGGCGTCGTGAAGTCGGCAAGCGGTTTGGGCATTCTTTTGGAAGAGGGCATTGGCGACACGATGCGCATTTCGCTCACGGACGACCCGGTGCAGGAAATGCGCGCGTGTTGGACCCTGCTCGCGGCACTCGATTTGCGCCGTCGCGGTCCCGAGATCATCAGCTGCCCCACGTGTGGCCGTTGCCAGGTAGATCTCATTAGCATGGCGAAAGAGGTCGAAGCACGTCTTTCCGGCGTGCGCGCACCGATCAAGGTCGCAGTCATGGGTTGCGTGGTGAACGGGCCGGGAGAGGCTGCCGACGCTGATTTGGGCGTTGCGTGCGGCAAGGGGTCCGGTGCCCTGTTCGCTCATGGCAAAATCTTGCGCAAGGTTGAGGAGAGCGGTATCGTAGACGCTTTGATGGAAGAAGTCCGCAAGTTCGACCAATAAAGGACAAGTGCATGAATAAAACCGTGAATCCGAACATCCTTCGGATGACGAACATCTATGCGCCGACGCTCAAGGAAGATCCGAGCGACGCCGATATCACGAGTGCCAAATTGCTGGTTCGTGCTGGCATGATTCGCAAGGAGGCAGGCGGCCTCTATTCGTTCTTGCCGCTGGGCCTGCGCGTGCTCCACAAGATCGAGAACATCGTGCGCGAAGAGATGGACGCTACCGGCGCCCAGGAGCTGTTGCTGCCGTTCTTGCAGCGTGCTGAGCTGTGGAAGGAGTCCGGTCGCTGGAACGATTACGGTCCGGAGCTTCTGCGCGTGCTCGACCGTCACCAGAACGAGTTCTGCCTAAGCCCCACGCATGAAGAGATCATCACGAATCTGATGAAGAACGAGCTTCGCAGCTATAAGGACCTGCCGAAGAACTTCTACCAGATTCAGATCAAGTTCCGCGACGAAATTCGCCCGCGCTTCGGCCTGCTGCGCAGCCGTGAGTTCATGATGAAGGACGCGTACAGCTTCAACGCGACGGCAGAGAGCGTTGACGAGACGTATGCCGACATGCGCGATGCGTACTGCAAGATGTGCGAGCGCATGGGCATGGAATACCGCATCGTACAGGCTGACCCGGGTCAGATCGGCGGTAACGCGACCGAAGAGTTCATGGCGCTTGCAGAGACGGGCGAGGCGGAGCTCGTGTATTGCGACTGCGGCTATGCCGCTGACGTCGAGGTGGGCGAGTGCAGCCCGTCGCCCGAGCAGTATCCGGCCGACGAGCTGAAGAAGGTCGCTACGCCCGGCGTGCACACGATCGCTGAACTGGCGGAATTCCTTGGCTGCTCCGAGGCTGCGACGGCGAAGGCATTCTCTGGAAAAGACGCCGAAGGCAACGTGTGGGTGCTCTTCGTTCCCGGCAACTACGAGGTCAACGAGTGCAAGGCTGCCCGCGTGGTGCCTGGCTTCGAGCCGCTGACGGACGAGGATATGGAGAAGTCCGGCCTGGTGAAGGGCTCCATGGGTCCGGTCGGTCTGCCTGCGGGCGTGCGCGTGGCGGCGGACGAGTCGCTGCGTTCCATCGAGCGCTGGGTCGTAGGTGCCAACGACGACGGCTACCACTTCGTGGGCGCGAAGCTTGGCGAGGACTTCCAGGTGGACGCATGGGGCGACATCTGCACGGTGCACGTGGGGGATGCCTGCCCGGTCTGCGGCAAGCCGCTCTCCGGAGCGCGCGGCATCGAGGTTGCGCAGATCTTCAAGCTGGGCGAAAAGTACTCTCGCCAGATGAACGCGACCTACATGGCGGAGGACGGAACCGAAAAGCCGTTCGTCATGGGTTGCTACGGCGTGGGTGTTTCCCGCTGCATGGCTGCGATCGTGGAGCAGTGCAACGACGAGCACGGTATGTTCTGGCCGGCCAACGTCGCGCCGGCGCATGTGTGCATCATTCCGCTGACGGTGGGCGACGAAGAGGTCTATCCCGTGGCGGAAAAGCTTGCCGAAGAGCTGTCGGCGCTGGGGCTTGAGGTGGTTATCGACGATCGCAAAGAGCGCGCAGGCGTGAAGTTCGCCGATGCTGACCTCATCGGCTGGCCGTTGCAGGTCGTTGTCGGCAAGCGAGGCCTGGCGGAAGGCACTATCGAGCTGAAGCGTCGTAAGACCGGCGAGAAGGTCTCGGTAAGCCTGGATGCTCTCAAGGGAGCGCGCAAATTCGTGCAGGAGTACGGGCGTCCCGAATCCGGCGAGCGTTTGACGGAGTTCATCAAGCAGCTGTTCTAGCGATTGCGCAAGGGTGCCAAAAGGACCCTTCCCATGGTTTGTCAGAGCGGGATTTCGGCTTTGTCCGGAATCCCGCTTTTTTGCGCGAGGTTCGAATTGCGCGAGGCGCGTATCATGCAAAGGCCGTATCGCTTGAGGTCTTCATCGCGCAAAGTCAATATCGTTCGAGGCCCGTATCGCGCAAAGTCCATATCGTTCGAGGCCCGTATCGCGCAAAGTCCGCATTGTTTTGTGCGCGAAGATGATTTTGCCGCCTGCGCCCTTTTCTTCCTCGGTTTGCGGGCCCATCTTTGTCCTTGCGCAGTCTTCGATGGGCCTTTAGGGCAAAAAGAGCGCGAATGGTGACATCGGTACAGTCTTGGCTTTGCTTCGAAGGTGCAAACGGATGCTTCAAGAACGCCTGAACAGGCACTTTAGAGGCTTTGTCCCTGGAGTATGCGTGGGAAAAGGCTTTCGCGCAGACTTCGATTGGTACCATTCGCGACTTTTTTGCCCTGAGAAGGATGCGAGGGTGCTGCAAGGGCCGTCTGCGCAGCGTTCGCAGGCAAGCGCGTTGCAAGGTGTGCGAAAGCACGGGAAGACAGCATGATGCGGGAGAGCGGAGCAGCAGGAAAAGCAACACGACGTGAGAAATCAGAGCAGCACGGGGAGGCAGCACTGCACGAAAAGGCAGATCGACGAGGAATCAGCGCGCGTCTCAGCGTTCAACGTGCTGCCCTTCTATCAACGTGAACCACTTGCTGGCGACCATCCTGAACCCAGAGGTCACGAGGGGGATTCTGACTCATGACCGATGCGTAAGCCGAGCAGGCGGCGCAGTTTGAGTTTGCGTGCGTGGTAATGGGGGATTGCGGGTCGTTTGTGCGCGCCGAGCTTTTTCCTGAGGGTTTCGGCTACGACGTCAGTGGAGGCCATGCTGTCGAGTTCGTCGTTGGTGATGGCAACGACGGTCCAGCCCATCGACTGCAAGGCATTTTCGCGCCGTGAATCTTTGAGCCGACTTGCTTCGTTAGCATGATCTTCGAAGCTCTGGTATTCAAGGATGAGCTTCGCGTCGGGCCAGACCATGTCGCCACGGAAGAATTGCTTGCCTGTGACGGTTTGAGCTGCCATGGATGCGCGTATGCGATAATTCATGCGCGGTATGCCGAGGGCGTACCCGCCGTGGCTCATAGGCAGTCCGAACAGTAGGGCGCATTTGGTCTCGCGGGGCGACGCGGAGCCGTCCGCAAGATATCGCAGCGCAGCCGCGATAGCTCGGGATCCGTGCAAAGAGGGGTTTGCCGCGACAAAGGAGCGGATTGACCTGACCGACGTGAGCGGTGGTTGTCCGTAGGTTGTTTCTTTGGCGGTATCGGGATGGGCGCTCGTTCTTGCGGTGCGATACGTGCCGCAAGCTTCCCAGCATAGTTCAAGGAGCGCAATGCGGTGGGTAATCCGAGTTGCTTCCTGCAGCAGTGCGAACGCAGGGATGGCACAGTAAACGTTTGCTCCGATTCGATACAGGCAGTGCGGAGGAATAGGCGAAGTGCGCGAATGCGGCGACACCGCATTCGTCTGTCGACGTGAGGCAGTGCGGGCGACCAGGCAATGGATAGGGAAAGATAGGTGCTGCAGATCCGCTTTGCCTTCGTGAGATGGAAGCGCCTCGAGTGCGTCAGTAACCTCAGCCTGCCTAGGCGGTGCAGCAGGCGGGGGCACGTGACGGCGGTTTTTCGTCGGCTTTGCTTCTCCTAGCGTGCGTGCGATTTGCAGTGCGGTCGAAAATCCGAATATGATGCTCGCACGCTTTGCCAAGGAATTCGAGCTGGCCGTGCAGGGTGGATTGGCCGGATTGGATTCTGCCAGAGTTGACGAGAGCTCTGCGCAGGTCGTGTCTTTGGCGTTGTAGCTGGTGTCGGGTGTGGCCAGAGCCAAAAGGTGATTGTCGGACGGTTTTTCGGGGGTGCAGAGAGGATTGTGCTCCATAGGCAGCATCTTTCGAAAGAGGAGTCTGTTGGACCGATGATAGCGGACCGCCGTGGGTAGGGTATGAACAAGCGCTATTGTTCTTGCGGAATATCAGTTGTAATCTCCAGCGTCTGTGGGCGTTCTCTTTGCGCGCAGAGCTGTGATGTCGATTTCTGGTCCACCATGCTTGAGTTTGCACGTTCGAATAAACGTGCGCGGTAGTGTGCGGTGCATGGCTTTCGGGCGGAATGCGTCGGAGCTGGCGAAGCGTGAGCCTTTGCGATAAGCGCGACGGTGCAAAATCGACACCTTTACGATGCCTCTCAGGACGAAAAAAGCACGTATGGTGACAGTGGTAACGGCAACCATACACGCTTTGCGTGCAAAACGTGACGGACTGAACGGGAAAAGCGAAGGAGACCGCACATTAATTCATGTTCACCTGGAGTTATACAGTTGGAAGCGCTGCTTTGAGCGGGAAATGAGCGCAGGAATCCTGGAAGAGGGTTTGGGTTCCCGTTACCTTTCGACACTTTTTTGTCCTGGGAAGGAGTTGATGCTGTCGGAAAGGGCGAAATGAGGGGGATGCATAGAGGGACGAGCAGGTGGAGCAGGTGGAGCAGGTGGAGCAGGTGGAGCAGGTGGAGCAG
>DVGB01000048.1 GCA_018712955.1 Candidatus Aveggerthella stercoripullorum | reverse complement strand
ACGGCGCAAAGACGTAAAGCGGAAACGAGGTGGCGACATGGGATGCGGGAGCTGCGGAAACGAAACGGCCGAGCGCTCCAGCGAAGGACGACAGAGCGCGAAAGCAAGCTTCCCGGACTCTCGGGAACACTCCCCCAACGCGAAAGAACGCATCGTAGGGGCGCTCGAGCTCGTCGCAGAATGGGGCGGCACAAAGCGCGACGTCGCGTTTTTGATCGTCTCCGCCGTGGCGCTCGTGCTGAGCCTGGCGTTCCCGGGCGCATTCCCGATCGATCCGGCGTGGATTGCCATCGCGCTGTGCGGTCTGCCCATCATCCTTGAAGCGGTCATCGGACTCGTCACCGCATTCGATATCAAGGCAGACGTGCTCGTCTCGCTCGCGCTCATCGCCTCGGTCGCCATCGGCGAGTATTTTGCGGCGGGCGAAGTGGCAGTCATCATGCAGCTCGGCGGCCTGCTCGAAGAGCTGACGGTAGCGCGTGCGCGCGCGGGCATCGAACGCCTGGTGGACCTTACGCCCACCACGGCGCGCGTGGTGCAAAACGGCTCCGAGCACATCGTCGATGCGGCGGAGGTGCGCGAAGGAGCACTGGTGCGCGTGCTGCCGGGCGAGACGGTCCCCGTCGACGGCGTCATCGTCGACGGACAGACGTCCATCGATGAGTCCGTCATGACCGGCGAGCCGATTCCCATGGACAAAGCAGTCGGCGACGAAGCGAAAAGCGGCACGGTGAACCAGTTCGGCGCCTTCACGATGCGCGCCACGAACGTAGGAGAAGACTCGAGCCTGGCACGCATGATTCGACTCGTGCAGAGCGCGGACGCTGGCAAAGCGAAGATCGTGCGGCTGGCTGACAGGTGGGCAACGTGGATTGTGGTCATCGCACTCGCGTCGGCAGCGGTCACGTGGCTGGTGACCGGGGAAATCATTCGAGCGGTCACCATCCTTGTCGTGTTCTGCCCCTGCGCGCTCGTGCTCGCTACCCCTACCGCCATCATGGCCGCCATCGGCAACCTCACCAAACTCGGCGTGCTGGTGCGCGAAGGCGATGCGCTGGAGCGGCTTGCCCAGGTCAAGCGCGTGACCTTCGACAAGACAGGAACGCTCACGCACGGTGCGCCGCGCGTGGTGTCCGTGCGTGCTTTCTCCGCACCGGCGGTGGCGAACGGCCACGGGCACGAAGGGTGCTGCGGCCACCACGCGCACGGCGCCGACCACGTCCATGGCGGCGCAGGCTGCGAGCATGCAGGCGGCATCTCCCTCCCGCCGGCCCTTCGCGAACGCGAACTGTACGCCCTTGCAGCAGGCGCCGAACAGCTGAGCGAACACCCGTTGGCGCACGCTATCATCGAAGGATTCCGCTGCGGCGACGGCTTAGAAGCGAAAAACGCACAATGCGCACTCGAGCAGCCAGCGAGCACGGAGCTGACGAACGGGAGCGCGGCTGACGCAGACGCGAATCTGACGACCGCAGGCACGCCGAGAACGCTGCCTGAAGCGCACGACTTCGCCATGGTGCCAGGTCGCGGCGTCGAAGCCACGGTGAACGGTCGGCGCGTACTGGCAGGGAATGCCGAGTTCATGCGAGAGCGCGGCGTGAGAGGCTTCGTCGCCAGCGTGGCGCGCGCCTACGAAGACGAAGGGTGCACCGTGGTGCACGTGGCAGTGGACGGCATCGCTGCAGGGTTCGTGGCGCTGGCAGACACGGTGCGCGAAGGCGCGGCGGCGACGGTGGCGGGAATCAAGCAACTGGGCATCACGCCAGTTCTGCTCACCGGCGACCACGCGCAGGCAGCTCGCCACATTGCCGCGCAGGTGGGCGTGAAGGACGTGCAGGCGGACTGCCTGCCGGAAGACAAGCTGGCCGCCATCGATGTCTACGAGCAGGCGGGAGAGCCCGTCTGTATGGTGGGCGACGGCATCAACGACGCTCCGGCGCTCAAACGGGCGCACGTGGGCGTGGCCATGGGCGGCGTCGGCAGCGACATCGCGGTCGACGCTGCCGACATCGCGCTCGTGCGCGACGACCTGGCGGCAGTCCCGCACCTGCTGGCACTTTCGAAACGCATGATGACCACCATCAAGCTCAACATGACGTTCTCCATGACGCTCAATTTCGTGGCTATCGTACTGGCGATGCTTGGAATCCTGAACCCGGTCGTCGGCGCGCTCGTCCACAATGCTGGCTCGGTGATCGTCATCGCGAATTCGGCCCTGCTTTTGCGCTGGGGCCTGAAGAACAGCGCAAAACGATAAAGGGAAACCAAACCCTCACCTTTTCCGCGTTTTTTCGCTCGAAAACGCGGAAAAGGTGAGGGTTTGCGACAGGAGAGTGAACCGGGGGCGCTAGGGTGCGCGCCCGGGAATGCCGGGACGAACCAGGGATACCGAGCCAGACTGAGGGCGCCAGCGTGCGCGCCGGGATACCGGACCGGACCGGAGCGCCAGGGTACACGCCGGGGGGCGCCAGGTCGGACCGGGACGCCGGGGTGCGCGACGAAAGCGCCGGGGGTGCAAAAAGGGGCGCCGGGAAAAGGATTCCCGGCGCCCCCGCTTCGTTTGCAAAGAGAGCGAAAGCCTACCCGCGGACTTCAGCGCCAGTGGCAGCGCAGACCTTCTTCACGAGCTTTTCGTGGGCCTTCTCCACCTCTTCGCTCGTGAGCGTGCGGTCGGCCGCGCGGTACGAAAGCGCGTAGGCCATGGACTTCTTGCCCGCACCCAAACGCTCTTCGTCACGGTAGACGTCGAAGAGGCGCGCATCCTCCAGCAGCTTGCCGCCCGCCGAGGACATGCACTGCTCCAGGCGCTCGTGGGTAACGTCCTCGCCCACCACGAAGGCCACGTCCATGGACACGGCCGGGAACTGAGGTACGTCCACGTAGGGACGCGCCGGCTGACTTTCGCGCACAAGCGCCGCCAGGTCAAGCTCGAAGGCGACGACCGGGCCGTTTACTTCGAACGCCGCCACGGCAAGCGGGTGCAGCTCGCCTACCCAGCCGAGCACCGTGCCGCCGGCCATCACCTGCGCAGCGCGGCCCGGCTGCAGATGCGGCGCCTCTTCGGCGGAAAGCGCCTTCACACGGAACTTCGGCAGCGCCAGTTCGCGCGCAAGGCTTTCCACAACGCCCTTGCCGTCGAAGAAGTCGAACGCGGCATGCTGCACGTTCCAGCCGTCCTCGCCCATGGCGCCCACGAGCACGCCGGCCACGCGCTTGCGCTCCTTCGGCAGCTGACGGCCTTCGCCCGCATGGAAAGTGTTGCCGATCTCGTACAGCTGGATGTTCCTCACGCCGTGCGCCTGGTTGTGCGCCACGCTGCGCAGCAAGCCAGGGATGACGCTGCGGCGCAGGACGGACTGCTCGGCGTTCATCGGGTTGATGAGCTCCACCGGATCGCCCAGTCCCTCCGGGCTCATGCGCAAGCGCTCCAGATCGTCAGGCATGGCGAAGGAATAGGTCATGGTCTCGTTCATGCCGCTTGCGCGCAGCGTGCGGTTCACGACGTCGAGCTTCAGCTCTTCTTCGCTGCGCGTGCCGACGCGGCCCGGGCCGCCCGGCAGCGTGGAGGGCACGCGGTCCATGCCCCACAGGCGCAGAACCTCTTCGTAGAGGTCGATTTCGCGCTCCAGGTCGGGACGGAACGTCGGCGCCACAACGGACAGCACGTCGGCGTTGTCGGTCGCGGCGACCTCGCAGCCCAGGCGTGCCAGGATGTCCTCGATGAAATCGCGCGGGATTTCAGCGCCCATCATCTTCTGGAAGCGCGGGATGCGGAACTCAAGGCGCGGTGCCTCGGTCTGGCGCGGCCACGCGTCCACGACGCCCGCACCGTCGCCCACCACACGGCTCACCGTACCGCCGGCGACCTCCACCATGAGCGCCGCCGCGGCAGCAGAGCGCTCTTCGATGCCATGGTCGTCCACACCGCGCTCGTAGCGCATGGAGCTTTCGGAAATGAGGCCCAGGTTGCGGCTCGTGCGGCTCGTGCGGCCCGCCTCGAAGGTGGCCGCCTCCAGCAGGATGTCCGTCGTCTCTTCCGTGACCTCGGTCTCCAGGCCGCCCATGACGCCCGCAAGCGCCACCGCGCGCTCAGGCGTGGCGATGACGGTCATGTCAGACGTGAGCGTGCGCTCTTCGCCGTCCAGCGTGGTCAGGA
>DVGB01000047.1 GCA_018712955.1 Candidatus Aveggerthella stercoripullorum | reverse complement strand
GCGCGCTGCAGAAGCACCGGCTCGAACAAAGGCAACGCAGCAAGCGGGCGTATCGTATAAACCGCATCGGCTTTTGTCCTGACTGTCCTCACGTGCCGAGTTGTCCTTTCTACGAGGAAGTGGTCACGGTCGTTCGGCCTGTTTGTCGGAGAGGATTCTTCGTTTATGTGGGACTCAATGCGCGCGTTCGAAACAGTCAGGCATGTGCCGTCAATCGGCATCCAATCTGCCGCGATAGCAGCGTGCACGACCGCGTTGTAGTCTGGCGAGAGCGCGTCTTGTGCCGTGATGCGCCAGGCCGCGGTGTTCACGGCGTGGTCGAAGCACGCTGTCTGGAATCCGAACCACGCAAACTGGGCAACGAGCGCGAGCAAGAGAATTGCGGCGGGCGCTACCAAGGCGGTCTCAAGGCATAACATTCCGCTTACCAACGGCCCGACTGGGCGGTCGTATCCCGAAGTGCTACGCCTGTCCCTTCGACCGTGTAGCCGCGCGTTCCAGAGAACGAGCCGAACATTGCTGCGATTGGCGTTATGAACGCGCGCTCCACGATAACGCGCGCGACGACGCGTTGGCTGCTGGCAATGGAGTCCCTTACGAGCACGGTGCCATCCTCTTTCACGAGCCGATGCTGGTAAGGTTCCAATGTCGGCGTTTTCCAGGACACGTTTGCGCTTGCGTTTGCAATTCCCGGATAAGCTTGCGAGAGGAAAGCGCGCTCGTCGAACGAAGGGCCTGTTGAGGCAGCGGCGCGCGCTATGTCTGCTGCAGCGGATTCCGCTGCGAGTGCGTCTGCGGACATGCGTGCCGCTTCCACGCACGGACAGGCAAGCGCCAGAAGAACGAGTGCTGCTACGCAAAATTCCACGGCCGATTGGCCGCATGCGACGGCGCGCGGCGGACTGGGCCAGCTTCGAAAGCTGCGTGAGCGGCTCCAGCGGACGCCACGTTTCCGGAATGCCGCGCACGGTATTCCGGGCGGTCGGGCGATCACCTGATTGTTCCGATACGGTCGATAACGTCTTGCCAGAACCCTTCGATTGCGGGAACGCCGACCGTGTAGACGAACAGCCCGAGGACAACGGCGATAAGCACGAAAATGACGATTTCGACCGTGTGTGTTTGCCCTCCTTTTGGCTCGCGGGGCGAAACTGTTCGAAAAAGGCGCATGGATGTCTCCTATCTTCGTGAGCGGCCGCCTGTCTTTTCGGCAACCGCGCCTTGTCATGCCTGTTCATGTCGCTTTCCTCCCGTCAGCCAAGTGCAAGGGATGCCATGCCTGCAATTCCCGCTACGGCAATGAACGGGCCGAACGGGATTTTCTCTCTCAAGGAAAGCGAGCCTTTTACGGCTTTCACGGCCAGGTATGCTGCAAGCGCTCCAGCAGAAGCGGAGAGCCCTAAGACCGCGCCGCTGGCGCCAAGGACTCCAACGACGACGGGAAGCGTGCGCACGTCGCCTCCGCCGATGCCCCGTTCTCCTCGCAGTGCGCATGAAAGACGATTTCCGATCGCAAGGAGTGCCCATGTGGCGAACGCGACCGCAAGACTCCCTGTAATGTCTGCTTCGTTCAAGCCGATATGCCATGCGATTCCAGACGCCGCGATACATGCCGTGCAAACGCCAGGGATAGTCCGACTGCGCGCGTCGATTACCGCCATCAGCCAGCACGAAGCCACGAACAGCGCCGCAAAAGCCGAGGTTGCGCTAAAGCCCCACGCAATGCAGGACAGCGCAGACGCTGCACCGGTCAGGGTGGCTCCCGAGGCAACGAGCAAAGGCGTCGAGGGCAGGGAGAATTCCCGCTCGACCGTCTCCTCCGAGGGGGCGGCATCGAGGACGTCTTCGGTCACGAAGGCGGAAAAAGGCATATTGGCGGCGGCAACGAGTCGCAATTCGTGCTTCGAAAGCATGCCGTCCGATGCAAGCCGGGGCAATTCTGCCGCCCACTCGAATAACGCGCGCTCTTGCCCCGAAGAGCACTTCTGCGGCGCATGACCGCTTGCGCGCCAGAACGCGCAGTATTCCTCCAGAGCGTTGTGCAGCCAAGCGCGGTATCGTTCGCGCGAGCGGCGAAGGATGCCGTCTGCCACGGCCGGAACAGACGCGCCAATTCCTGCAAGCGTAAGAGAAGAAAGCGCCAACGCCGTTGTTCCTGTTGGCGTGAAAAGCGAGGCGTCCATAGTGTCTCCGTTTCTCGTTCGAGTTGCTTACCAGTCCAGAACGCCGTCGAATGTGGACTTCGTCCAGTAGTCGTACACGGTCAGGTCCTGTTCAATGCGAACGGAGCCGATTGCGTCGTCGAGCGCCGATTCGGCAAGGTGCCATCCATCGTCCGGGCGGCGCAGCGTTCTCCATC
Organism: Candidatus Aveggerthella stercoripullorum; assembly: GCA_018712955.1. Classification (GTDB taxonomy): domain Bacteria; phylum Actinomycetota; class Coriobacteriia; order Coriobacteriales; family Eggerthellaceae; genus Aveggerthella; species Aveggerthella stercoripullorum. The sequence goes on along the minus strand of DVGB01000047.1, from coordinate 6,547 downwards.
TGTCTCCGTCGTGTTCGTACAAAGGGCCGGTTGACGTGCGTGCAAGCGCTGCTTGCGTTCCCCATGCAACGATGCGCGAGCTGGGCAGCGTCGATGACAAGGAAACAAGGTCAGCGTCGGGGCGAGGGTCCTTGCGCGCGATCGTTTCGTGCTGAAAGCCCGACGCCGGAGAGGGCGCGTAGCTCAAAGTCGCTAAGTTTTGCCCGTACACGTCTATGCTTTCTGACACCACGAAGGCGTCGGCGAGATTGCGGCACGGGCGGTCGAGGTACCAGGCGTCCAGCCCGGGCGTGCAGTTCGGTTTTCTTGCTGCTAAGGCAGCAGCGGGCGCAGGCTGGAAAGTGGACTGGGCGGGCACCCGTTCGGAAAAGCAAGGCTCTCGTTCGCCGTCGACGAAGTAGCGGACGGTTGCAGAGAATCGCGCTGCTGCGTCAAGAACGACTGTCGCAGAGCGTGGTCGCTCTATGGTGATGGGCCCTACGCCAACGCGCTGGTATCCCGCGGGAAGGCCGTAAGCGTACGAGACGCCGTCCCAAGCACCTGGGGGTGTGATAACGATATTGCGGTATGTCTCGACGGTGGTTGCATCGGCGTGCGCGCTGCCTGCCAAAGAAACGACTCCTTCGGCATTGCCGAGAGACGCGGGGTCTAAGGCCGACAAGGATACGCGTTGGCCGGGAGCTACGCTTACGGCCGTGCCTGCGGGGTAGGAGCGGTCATTGACATGGAGCGTGCAGCCTGCGGGCGCAGTGACGTCCCAGCGCGCGTTTTCCGTTCCTGCCATGAAGACGATGTCTTGCGTGTACGACATCCCGCTTTGCGCATCGTAGGCGACAGGCTCGAACGACCCTTCGAGCCAGAGGTCGGTTGATCCTCCTGGCCCTGAGATCGTACGGTCTGCCGAGAAGGCATACCATCCTTGCAAGGGCTCTGCTGCTCCTCGGTTCATGCACCATCCGACGGTCGAATGCCCAAGAATGGTTACGCTGAAGTAGCTTTGGCCTCCCACCATCCACGAGCCGCCCACGAAAGCCCTTCCTGCCACTCGCTCTGCGGCGGCGGAAGATGCGGGGCCTGCGCACAGAAGAAAGACCGCGCAGAAAAGGGCTATTACCGCAAGGCGCGCCCAGCGTTCTGCGCACAACATGCCCGACCCTTTTCCGAGGACTGCATGCATGTCTTTCGAATGTCGCATCTGGCTCCTTTCCGGCACACGGGCCTGCCGGAGCCGCGTGCGCATGACGCGGCTCTGCAAGCAGGCTCCCGATAGGGAAACAGGCCGCACAAGAATCCTTTCAGTCGACGACGGGCGGGCAAGGGGACGAACCCGCCCTTTGCGTGCGGGCCTGTTGAGATGCGGACAGTCTAGGCGCTGGGTCTATCCGGCCTTCGCACGGAATCTCATTACGGATTCCAACGAATCTTGCACGTTTTCCAACGATGAGTGGGCCGGGCAAACGAAGGGTGCCTAGCCGGAAATAGAGAAACGAGAATCCGCAAAAGAATGAGCGAGCCCCAAAGGGCGTCCGTTCAAAAGGGAGCAACGAACGCACATCGTCTTAGGGGTTTGTTTAGATACCTGCTAATTGACCGCACGCCAATTTGGAAGGGTGCATCGCTGCAGGAAAGACCGTTTGAGAATGAGGGCAAGAAGAGCAAACAGAAGCACGCAAAACAAAAAAAATCGCCCCGAGGGGCGACAAGAAAGCAAAGTGGCTGGGCCACCAGGATTCGAACCTGGATAGCTGGAACCAAAATCCAGAGTCCTGCCGTTGGACGATGGCCCACTGTCCAGCGGCATGCCCGCAAGTCGGGCCGTCCAAACGGAGACCCTTGCCGTGCGGGGCGAACCGCCTGAGCGACGCTGGAAAAGTGGTGGGCCGTGAGGGAATCGAACCCGCGACCTTGGGATTAAAAGTCCCCTGCTCTGCCAACTGAGCTAACGGCCCATCTCCGTTCAGCGCAAACATGTATTCTAAAGGTAAGGGGTGCTTTGGTCAACACAAAACAGGCAATGACGTTGCACCTTGCCATAAGCGCGTGCTAGAATACACGCGCTCGTTCGCGCAGCGCCTCATTCCAAACGGCGCGATGGCCTGACCTTCAGCCTTCGTGACGTCGCTGAGCGAGCGGCATGATAGGAAGGCCCTCGATGCACGTGCAGCTTTCGTGGAGGAAGCTTGCACGGCATTGCTGTGCTTTGCTATCATCTATCTTTGTCGCTTAATGACCTGTCGTCAGAAGGAGCACTGTTGACCAAGGAAGATGTGATCGAGCTTGAAGGCACCGTCCTCGAGGCGCTGCCGAATGCTATGTTTAGGGTTGAGCTCGAAAACGGCCACAAGATATTGGCCCATATCTCCGGCAAGATGAGGATGCACTACATCAAGATTCTGCCGGGGGACAAGGTAACGGTGGAGCTTTCCATCTACGACCTGAACCGCGGGCGTATCACGTACCGCTTCAAGTAGCGACAATTCTCGCGCGCACAAGCATGCTTGTTGTGCGCATTTTGTGTGTTTGCTGGTCGCCGAGCAAGCGCACAGGTCGTGGTCAAACCCTTACTTTCGCCTCTCAAGGGAGCGACCGCGCGGCCGGAAGGCCAAGGCGAATAGCAAACTACCTGCGGCTGGGTATGGCTATACATACGTACGCGAAAGGCTCGGAAGGAGCCTGCACAGACCCGAAAGGAAAGCAACTATGAAGGTACGTCCTTCGGTCAAGAAAATGTGCGACAAGTGCAAGATTATCCGACGCCACGGCAAGGTGCTCGTGATTTGCGAGAACCCGCGCCACAAGCAGCGTCAGGGCTAGGAAGAAAGAGGAGTTTAATCTATGGCACGTCTTGTCGGTGTCGACCTTCCTCGCGATAAGCGCATTGAAGTCGGCTTGACCTACATTTACGGCATTGGCCCTACCACCGCAAAGAAAATCATCGCTGAGACCGGCGTCAATCCCGACGTCCGCGTCAAAGACCTCACCGAAGAAGACCTCGGCAAACTGCGCGACTACATTCAGGAGAACCTGAAGGTGGAAGGCGACCTGCACCGCGAGGTTTCCCAGAACGTTAAGCGCCTCATGGAGATCGGTTGCTACCGTGGCCTGCGTCATCGTCGCGGCCTGCCCGTTCGCGGTCAGCGCACGCATACGAACGCGCGTACCCGCAAGGGTCCCAGGAAGCAAATCGGCGGCAAGAAGAAGTAGAGGTAGCTTAAGTGGCAGCTAAGAAGAATGTGCGCACGACGCGCATCAAGCGTTCCGAGCGCAAGAACATCGTTGTGGGCGCCGCTCACATCAAATCCACCTTCAACAACACCATCGTCAGCATCACTGATCCGCAGGGCAACGTGATTTCCTGGCAGTCCGCCGGCACGGTGGGCTTCAAGGGCTCCCGCAAGTCCACGCCGTTCGCGGCGCAGATGGCTGCAGAAGCCGCTGCCAAGACGGCTATGGAGCATGGCCTGAAGAAGGTTGCAGTCTACGTGAAGGGTCCGGGTTCGGGCCGCGAGACCGCTATCCGCTCCCTGCAGGCCGCTGGTCTGGAAGTTTCCAGCATCCAGGATTGCACGCCCATTCCGCACAACGGTTGCCGTCCGCGCAAGCGTCGTCGCGTTTAACTTCGAAAGGATCTGAAAAATGGCAATTAACAGGACTCCGGTTCTGAAACGCTGCCGTCAGCTCGGCATCGACCCGGTCGTGCTGGGCTACACCGGCAAGGAATCTATCCGCCAGCCGAAGCGCCGCCGCAAGGAGAGCGAATACGGCATGCAGCTTCGCGAGAAGCAGAAGGCCAAGTTCATCTATGGCGTTCTCGAGAAGCAGTTCCGTGGTTACTTCAAGCGCGCTAAGTCCATGCAGGGCATCACGGGCGAGAACCTCATGCAGATTCTCGAGACCCGTCTCGACAACGTTGTCTTCCGCCTGGGCTTCGCTCGCACTCGCAAGGAAGCTCGTCAGACGGTGACCCACGGTCACATCACGGTCAACGGCCGCCGCGTGGACATCCCGTCCTTCCGCGTTCGTCCGGGCGACCTGGTGGCTGTCCACCCGAAGGCGAAAGAACTCCTGGTCATCAAGAGCGCTCTGGTCTCCAACGAGCGCGTCGAGGTTCCGGCTTGGCTGGAAGTCGACGTCGAGAAGCTCCAGGGCAGCGTCCTGTCCCTCCCGACCCGCGATCAGATCGATCTCGATATCCGCGAGCAGCTCATCGTCGAACTTTACTCGAAGTAACCGATTCAGCGGCTTATATAAGGAGGCTTGCATTCAATGACAGAGTTCATGAGGCCGACCGTCACAACCGAAGAGGTCAACGACACCGTTGCCCGCTACATTGTGGAGCCGCTTGAGCGTGGTTACGGCTACACGCTTGGCAACTGCATGCGCCGTGTTCTGCTTTCGTCCCTTGACGGGGCGAAAGCGACCGCCATCCAGATTGAGGGCGTTCAGCACGAGTTCACCACGGCAGAAGGCGTCATCGAGGACATCACCGACATCGTCCTCAACGTCAAGGGCCTGGTCTTCTCCGCGCTGAACGACTCCATCGTGGAGGCAACCGCTCATGTTTCCGCCGAGGGCCCGTGCACTGTCACGGGTGCCGACTTGGAGGTGCCGACCGAGTTCACGCTGATCAACCCGGAGCATGTCATTGCCACGGTCGCCGACGGCGGCCAGCTGGACATGACGATCCGCATTGGCGTGGGACGCGGTTACGTGTCTGCCGAGCGCAACAAGCGCACCGAGGACCCGATTGGCGTTATCCACGTCGACTCGCTGTTCTCGCCGGTCCGCCGCTGCACGCTGAACGTCACCGATACGCGCGTCGGTCAGCGTACCGACTACGACAAGCTGGTTCTCGAGGTGGAGACCGACGGTTCTATCGCTCCTACCGAGGCGGTGACCCGTGCGGCGAACATCATCAACCAGTACATGGGCGCGTTCCTGAGCCTGGGCGAAGGCGACAGCTCGGACGAAGAGTCCGAGGCCCCGTCCATCTTCGCGCCGGAGGGTCAGGAGTCGAATGCCGAGCTTGACAAGCAGATTGAGGATCTCGACCTTTCGGTCCGCTCTTACAACTGCTTGAAGCGCGCGGGCATCCATTCCGTGCGCCAGCTGGTCGAATACTCTGAGAACGACCTGCTGAACATCAGGAACTTTGGTGCGAAGTCCATCGAGGAAGTGAAGGACAAGCTCATTTCCATGGACCTCAATTTGAAAGTTTAGGAGAGATAGAGAATGAGGCATCATTACAAGGGCCGCAAGCTTGGCACCGACTGGAGCCATACGCAGGCCATGAAGAAGAGCCTTGTGCGCGCTCTGTTCGAGAACGACCGCATCAAGACCATCGAGATGCGCGCGAAGGAGATTCGCCCCGACGTTGACCGCATCATCACGTGGGCAAAGCGCGGCGACCTGCACTCTCGTCGTCTTGCTATTGCGAAGCTCGGCGACAAAGAGCTCGTTCGCGAGATCTTCGAGAAGGTCGAGCAGGGCATGTGGAAGGACCGTCCGGGCGGCTACACCCGCATCATGAAGCTGGGCCCGCGTAAGGGCGACGGTGCTCCCATGGTCATCATGGAGCTCGTGACCGAGCCGTGCGTTCCGAAGGCCAAGCGCCAGGCTGCCGCCGCCGAGAAGGCTGCCGCTGCCGCAGCGCCGAAGGCTGAGGAGAAGGCCGAAGAGGTCGTTGCTGACCCGGCCGAGGAAGTAGCCGAGGAGAAGGTCGAGGAGACCGTCGAGGCTGCTGCCGAAGAGGCCGCAGAGGCTGTCGAGGAGGAGAAGAAGGCCGAATAGCCTTCATCGTCCCAACCAAAGGCATGAAACGAACGCCCGAAGGGGATTCCCTTCGGGCGTTTTTGCGCAGTGTGCCCTTTTCCCGGAAGCGCGAGGTGCGATTATCGCGCTCCAAGGCGACAACGAGGCGAAAACGGATTGTCTCGAATGCCTGCTTGCCAGGGAGGCCGCTGATTGTCACCCACGTGCATTGTTTGAAGAAAGCGAACGAAATAGCTCGCCTATACTAGCGCCATGTCTCACGATAACGCGCTGTCTTCATGCTCCTCTCGAGCGACACACAACTGCGATGCACGCGTAAAACTGACGTTGCTGACCGTGTTCACGGTCTCGTTGTTCGCTGTGTCGCATTGGGCGGGGCTGGCGGTAGCCACCTGCGCCTTACTGATTTCTTGCGCGTTTGCGCATATTTCACCGTTAGGGCTTTTGACAAAAGTCGTGCCCTTGTACGGGATCCTTGCAATGATGATTGTCTTCGGCAGCGTGACGGGAAATGTATCGGCCTCGAGCGCGTGGATGGGTGCGTTTTCTTTGGCCGACGGCGCGTTAGCGGACTTCGCGCCTTTTGCTGTTGCGGGGTCTTTTGGAATTTCTCCGGCGGCCTTCGAAGCGGCCGTCTTCAATGCGGTACGCATACTTCTCCTTGTGCTGGCGAGCTTGGTTGTTTCATTTGCAACGTCCGCCGAAGCGCTGATCGATGCATTTCGGTGGTTTGTCCGTCCGTTGCGTGCGCTCAAGGTGCCGGTGGACGACGCGG
>DVGB01000046.1 GCA_018712955.1 Candidatus Aveggerthella stercoripullorum | reverse complement strand
AAAGGGACGGGGTAAATGGGCGGGGCCGAAACCCCCGCCCATTTACCCCGTCCCTTTGGGTTCCTCATTGCCCATTTTCGATGCTGAATGGGTGCGATGGCGTGACAGCTTTCCCGTTATGATCATCACAGAGCATGCGCGAACCGAAAGGAGAAGACGATGGCGGAGATCACGAAAGAGATCTACGAGCAGGCGTTGAATGCCCAAAACGCAGACGAGATTGCTAGGATCGCCGAGAGCGCGGGCGTCAAACTTGAGAAGAGCGAGGCCGAAGCGCTGTTCGCGCGCCTTCACAGTACGGATGCGGAAGAAGTCGCCGATGAGGAGCTCGACAACGTTGCGGGCGGCTCGTGCTTGGAAAAAAAGACGGAATGCGAAATCGGAAAACGATGCGTCTGGTGGGGGCACTTCGGCACCTGCAAGCACACATGCGCCTACTTTTCGCCGTCCTCTAAGGGAGAAAACTGGGGGCTTTGCAGTTACAACCCCTACGTCTAGAGGAACGCCGCAGGCAAAGACTCCTTACACAGGATGGCGAGCAAACGAGAAAAAGGCAGACCACAGCAGAAATCACGGAGGAACTCCACGAGCTGGCGCCCAAGGCCCAAAGCGCAGACGAGATCGCCGGGATCGCCGAAGGTGCGGGCGTCGAGCTCAGAGAAGACGAAGCCGAAGCGCTGCTCGAACGTATTTGCGTCGCGAACGAGGGCGAGATTGTCGATGAAGAGCTCGACAACGTCGCGGGCGGCGGCTGCAAGGCGACGCAGACCGTGCGCGTCGGAGAAAAATGCGCGCACTACTTCGGTCTGCATCGCGAAACCGCGTGCTATTACCGCAAGGCTCACGACAACGACCCTAACGTGGGCGAATGCGGCAACCCTCTTTACCTTGCGTAGGCATGCTCGCAAACACATTGCGGGGATTTCGCTTCCGCATCATGCATTCGCTTTCCGTTGCCCGCATTCATTCCTTCGAAGCGCTGAGCCTCCTCCTTCACGCGCTATCATGCAGCCTTCGGCACAGCCGACCGCATACTCGTCGCACCTCCGGCACCATAGGGGTGCAGATTGCAGAAGGAGACACTATGGCCGAACAGAACATGCCTACGTACGATCTCGCGCACCTCAAAGAAGTCGCACGTGCCGCGAAATCCCCTGAGGAACTCGTCGACATCGCCCGCTCGGAAGGGGTCGAACTTTCCCACGACAGGGCGAGCGAGTTTTTCGACGCGCTGAAGGGCGGCTCGACCAATCAGGAGCTTTCCGACGAGGAGCTCGACAACGTGAGCGGCGGATGCAGCTATCCTCCGGACCCGAGAACGTGCCCTCGGTGCGGATCGACGGACACGACCCACTTCGGTTCCGGCAACATCGCTGACAACGGCTACCTGAACATGGTGTGCCGCGACTGCGAATACTGCTGGAGAATCATGTAAGTCGCGCTGAAGCCGTGCAAGAACCTTCGACCACCCGAAAGGACGCCGCATGTACTGCAAACTTGCCGACCGCATCGCGCTGCGCAGCTGGAAGCTCGTGCCGCGCGCGTACTATGTCTCCGGCGTCCGCGAGGCGCGGGGGCTTTCGCGCGAGGAGTTCCTGACGCTCATCGACTGCGACGGCGCCCATGACGTTGAGGACACGCCCGTGCTGCGCGGCCTCATGGAGCGCGGGCTTGTCGTCGTGTGCGAGCCGGGCGACGAGATAACGCCGTGGCAGCGCCTGCGTCTCTCCTCTACCCGCTACTTCCCGCACATCAACTGGTCCATCACCGGCAAGTGCAACTTCAATTGCCTGCATTGCTTCATGGCGGCGGACAACGCGCCCATGATGGACGAGTTCACATGGGAGGAATGCTTGGCGCTGCTTGATGAGGTCGAGTACGCGGGCATCCAGACGATCACGCTTACGGGCGGCGAGCCGATGCTGCACCCGCACTTCATGGACCTCTGCCGCGAGATCGCGCGGCGACACCTCACGCTTGCCGAGATCAACACGAACGGCAGCTTCATCACGCCCGAGATGCTCGACGAGTTCCGCGAGCTGGGCCTCGACCCTGAGATCAAGATCAGCTACGACGGCGTGGGGCACCACGACTGGCTGCGCAACCGCGCGGGCGCCGAAGAGCTTGCACGGCGCGCCTTCGAGCTTTGCCATGCGAAGGGCTTCCGCACCCGTGCGCAGACGAACGTCCACCGCGGCAACCTCGACTGCATGTACGACACAGTGAAATGGCTCGACGACCTGGGTGTCGAGGAAATCCGCATCATCCGCACGTCCGAGGCGCCGCGCTGGGAAGAGAACGCGCGCGGCATGTGCCTCGGCATCGACGAGTACTACGACGCGATGCTCGAGCTCATCGAGCGCGTCGTGAAAAGCGACATGGCCATCAAGGTGGACGTATGGCAGTTCGTCTACTTCAATCCGCACGGGCGCTGGTACGGCATGCACCCTGTGCAGGGCAGCTGTGCGCGCTACCGCGACAACGCGCCGGTGTGCAAGGGCGCGCGCGGCACGATCGCCGTGTCGCACACCGGCGAGCTCACCCCTTGCAATCAGCTGTCGGGCTGGTTCGCCGCGCACGGCATCAGCCTCGGCAACGTGAAAGAGAAGCCGCTGCGCGAGTTTCTGACAGAAGGCGCCTATCTCGATTGCGTGACGACGCCTGTGTCGAAGGTGCGCGAGCGCGACGAACAGTGCGAGGCGTGCCCGTACTGGAAAGTCTGCATGGGGGGCTGCCGCGCCATTGCGTGTGCGCTCTCGGGTGAATTCCTAGCGGCCGACAAGGCGAAGTGCCTCTTCTTCAAGGGCGGCTACCTGGAAAAGGTCGCCCGCGCGTTCGCGTCAGCGAAGAAGTCCTACCGCGGCATCGACGATTTGCGCGGCCTTTCCGATTGAGAAAATAGGACAATACCTTTCTCAATTGCAGCACGACCTGAGCGTCCGCACAGGTGCTTGTGCGCAGTTTAAGAGCGGGAAAACTTCCGGAGCGCCTTGATTCTCCACTGCAGTTTTGCCTGATGGACGGGTTGCAAGCCTGCATTCATTCCTCAAGGCTCTCATTGACGGCGTCGCCGGCGGCGGGTGCGGTGAACCTTCGCGACTCGAATGCCCCGCGTGCGGCGCTCCTTATCCTTCGATTATCAAGCGGGAATCGTTCTACGACCAACTCGGCCCGTACGAGCATATTACGTTCGAATGCGGGCGTTGCAGGCACACCTGGATGCGCTCCACGTTCTAGCGAGAAAAAGAGACAGCCCCATTTGAATCGTTCCCGTCAATAGAGGAGGAAATCATGACCGACAAGCAGCTGGACAACAACAATCTCGAGCCCGACGTCCCCGAGAATCCCGAGATTCCCGATGGGCAGCTTGACGAAGCGGCGGGCGGTTGGAACACCTACCGGGATTACTATGGCGTGTACTGCAAGAAATGCCGCAACATCTTTTACGCCTACGATGACGAAGCGCTCAAGCGGATCGTCACGAACCCCTGCCGTTGGTGCGGAGCCCCGTACACGAACATGATCATCGACCCCAGCCTGTCCCCTCGGAACAAACCTGACCGACCCTTGCATTAGCGAGCGCGCCAATAGCCCAAAGGGACGGGGTAAATGGGCTATTCCCAAGGTGCCTCTTTGGAATTGGACAACGCCAGGGAGCGGCAGCGGAAAACAGCCCGTTTACCCCGTCCCTTTGGGCTGGCTGCAGCGTCGACGCTCTCGACGGCATTCCGCGGCAGGCGCGTGACGACCTGTCACGCTGCGCGCTGTGTGCTTAAAGGGCATTTCGCGCGGTAATACCATTCGTTTCGCGAAACGACGAGCCCTTCCGCAGGGGGCGGCATATAATGAGCGACATGTTTTGCAGGGGAGCTTGCGCGCGGCGCAGGCTTTGCGCGATGCGCCTTTCCGGCGCTATCGTGCGAAGTCGGCGACTTGCCGCCGGGCAGGCTGAGAGGAGGCACCGTATCGCCTCGACCCTTGGAACCTGAAGCGGGTAATGCCAACGAAGGGAGTCGCCATGACGCAGATGGACGCTGCACGCGCAGGCATCGTCACGCCCCAGATGGAAGCGGTCGCGGAGAAGGAAGGTCGTTCGGTCGAGTTCGTGCGCCAGGGCGTTGCCGCCGGGCGTATTGCCATTCCGGCGAACGTTCACCATACGTCGCTTTCGCCCGAAGGCGTGGGCGAAGGATTGCGCACGAAAGTGAACGTGAACCTGGGCATCTCCGGGGACCTCATGGACGAGGCGGAGGAGTGGCGCAAAGTCGAGGTGGCGCTTGAGCTGGGTGCCGAAGCTATCATGGATCTTTCCAACCACGGCAAGACGCAGGAATTCCGCCGTGCGCTTGTCGAACGTTCTTCGGCCATGATCGGCACGGTTCCTATGTACGATGCCATCGGCTATTTGGAGAAAGCGCTCATTGCCATCACCGCAGACGATTTCCTCGACGTCATTCGAGCGCATGCGGAGGACGGCGTCGACTTCGTGACCGTCCATGCGGGCATGAACCGGCGCGTGATCGAGTCCTTCAAGGAGACCGGCCGCCTGACGAACATCGTTTCGCGCGGCGGTTCGCTCATTTTCGCCTGGATGGAGGCGACGGGAAACGAGAACCCGTTCTACGAGCACTATGACGAAGTGCTCGAAATTCTCCATGAGCACGACGTGACCATTTCCATTGGCGACGCAATGCGTCCTGGCTCCGGCTACGACGCAAGTGACGCATCCCAAATCGCCGAGCTCATTGAAATCGGCAAGCTCACGAAGCGTGCGTGGGATGCAGGCGTGCAGGTCATGGTGGAAGGTCCGGGGCATATGGCGCTCGATGAGATCGCGGCGAACATGAAGATGGAAAAGCGCTTGTGCCACAATGCGCCGTTCTACGTGCTCGGGCCGCTCGTGACCGACATCGCGCCCGGTTACGACCATATCACCGCCGCCATCGGAGCTGCCGTCGCTGCTTCCTCGGGGGCGGACTTCCTCTGCTATGTGACCCCGGCAGAGCATCTTCGCCTGCCAGATGTGGACGATGTGCGCGAGGGCCTGGTGGCCACGAAGATCGCGGCGCATGCGGCCGACATCGCGAAGGGCATTCCGGGCGCGCGCGATGTGGACAACCGCATGAGCGACGCACGCCGCCGCGTGGCATGGGACGAGATGTTCGACCTTGCGATCGATCCGGTGAAGCCGCGTCGTTACTTCGAGAGCGCGCCGCCTTCGAACGAGGGGACGTGCACCATGTGCGGCAAGATGTGCGCCCTGCGCACGGTCAATGCCATCATGGACGGTCTTACTATCGACCTCGACGCTGAGTGATCGGACGTGGAGCGACTTTCGGGCGAAACGTCCTCCGCATCTCGTGCGCGGTTCCGTATGCTCGGGCGTAACCGCCGTTTTCGGAACGCGCGCTGTCCCATCCTGCAGGGGAGGGAGCCGTCTTGTTCGCTAGAGGCGAGGAGGGAGCGAAATGAAAGCCGTTTTGAGCATTGCTGGATCCGATTCAAGCGGCGGCGCGGGCATCCAGGCCGATATCAAAACCATCGCAGCGCATCGGCTTTATGCCGAGACTGTCATTACCGCGCTCACGGCGCAGAACACGCTCGGAGTGACGGGCATCCAGGAGGCGACGCCGGATTTCGTGCGCTTGCAGCTTGACGCGGTATTCGATGACATCCGTCCGGACGCCGTAAAGGTGGGCATGGTCTCTTCCCCCGAGATTATCCGCGCCATCGCGAGCGGTCTCCGCGAACACCGAGCGGCAAACGTCGTCGTGGACCCGGTCATGGTCGCCACCTCCGGTTCGCGCTTGATCAGCGAAGACGCCGTGAGCGCGCTCGTGTCAGAGCTGCTGCCGGTGGCCGACGTGGTTACGCCCAATATTCCCGAAGCGGAGATTCTTGCCAAGCGTGATATCACGACGGAAGAGGACATGGTCGAAGCGGCGCATACTATTGCGCGCGCATGCGGCAGCGCAGTCTTGCTGAAAGGCGGTCATCGCACGGCGGGAGAGCATGCTGCGGCGGAAGGTTTTGGCCGCAGTGTCGCGCAGGACTCTGCGCGCGGCGGCGTGGCGGAGGGCGCCGACAGTGCGGCATCCGATGCGTTCTCGTCCTCCGAGCATGCACGCGACCTGCTTGTTGCCGCGGATGGCCAAGAGCGGTGGTTCACCGCAAAGCGCGTTATGACAGAGAACACGCACGGTACGGGCTGTACGCTTTCTTCCGCTATCGCGTGCGGTCTGGCGCACGGGCTTGACGTTGCCGATGCGGTCGGTGCGGCAAAAGCGTACATAACCGGTGCCATCGCGCATGATTTGCAGCTTGGGCGCGGGCACGGTCCCTTGAACCATATGTGGGAGTATGAATAGTCGCCTGCGCATGAGGCGGAATAGCCGTGCGGCCGCCTGGTCGGCGCCGATGGCGAATCGGATGCTGAGCGGTCGAAGGCACAGTGCGGACGGGAAAAGCAGAGACCGCGTTCAAAGCTTGCGCTCCGGTTTCCGCTCATAATGCGAGACCCTGGGGTTTCCGATGAAACGCCCAGGGTCTCGCATTATGATAGAACGTCCTGTCAGTATGGGCTGCAAGGCGCGTTAGGCTTTGCAGCCCATAATCATGTTTCCTTATGCCTCGCGCTGGTATACGCAGGTGCCTCGGACATAGGTTGCCAGCACCTGCACGCGGTCGATTTCGTCGGCAGGGATGGAGAAGATGTCGCGATCGAGCACGGCAAAGCTTGCCTTCATGCCCGGCTTCAGCATGCCCAGACCCTCAAAGCCCGCCATGCGCGCCGCTTCGCGCGTGTAAAGCGTGATGGCGGTCTCCACGTCCACCGCCTCGTCCTCGCCAAAGTCGGTGTCTTCGTAGGCATGGCGTGTGACAGCGCCCTTGATGCAGGGGAACGGGTCGGACGGGACGGCCCAGGACGTAGCAGGCGCGTCGGTGGAGAAGCACAGGTTCACGCCATCATCCAGCAGTGTGCGGTACGGATAGCAACGGCGCGTGCG
>DVGB01000045.1 GCA_018712955.1 Candidatus Aveggerthella stercoripullorum | reverse complement strand
CAGCTGGATAGAGGGACTGACTACGAATCAGTACGTCGGGGGTTCGAATCCCTCACGGCGCACCACTTTTTCAGCGCTCGCAAAGCCCCGGTTGGGGCTTTTTGCTTTTTTGGGAATGCCGTGAGGGATTTGAGCCCGAGAGGGGGCAACATGCCTTTCGGCATGTTGCCTGCCGGAGCGCGCTGAAGGCGCGCGCAGGCGGTGCGACTTCGCGAAGCGAAGGCGCGGACATCCCTCACGGCACACCACTTGCAGCATTTTTTATGCCCCGGCCCAGGGGCATTTTTCATACCCTGACGCGTGAGGGGTTCGAACCCCGCGAGGGCGCAACGGCCTGAACGGCCGTCGCGGCGCGAGCACCGCGAAGCGGGGCGCAGCGCTGCGGGTTCGCGAAGCGAAGCCGCTGAATCCCTCACGGCGCACCACTTGCAGCATTTTTTATGCCCCGAGCCAGGGGCATTTTTCATGCCCTGACGCGTGAGGGGTTCGAACCCTCTTCTCTCTGCTTTGATGGGTTCACCAGGAGCGTTTTGTCCGCTATTATAAGAAGGCTGCAGTTGCATGCGACATTTTATAAGCTGCAACGCTGCAACGAACTGCAACAAGAAGGAAAGGAATGTTCGTGAAGGTTCGAAAATCGAAGCCTCACAGTAACTAAGCCTTCGGCCTTCGCCTCCCTTGGCGGCGGTCGAAGCAGACTGCCGCATCGCATCAGCGCAAACGCGCACCGCGCACGCTCTCACATCCGGCACCTCATGGCAGCTGGATCGAAAAGCCGTCAAGCCGCAGACTTCGCTTGCCACGCAAAGGCCGCAGCTTGCCGAATCGCCCGCCTGCGCGCACCGCGCCGATGCCCGACATGACAAGGGAGTGCCATGCTCTACCTCTCTCAGATTATTGGGAAGCCGGTCGTCGACGCCCTCGGCGAAAAGATTGGCTCCATTTCGGACGTCGCTATTTCTACCGGCGAGGTCTTCCCACGCATTACAAGCCTTGCGTTCGTCGGCCCGGGCAAAGTCCCCTTCATGATCTCGTGGCGTAAGTACGTCGACCAGTTCGACGAGGACGAAGGCGTGACGCTCGCTTACGAGGCTACGGGAATCCGGTTCAGCTATCTGCAACCTGACGAAGTACTGCTCGCACGCGACCTGCTCAACCGCCAGATCGTCGACACGCAAGGCATGAAGGTCGTGCGCGTAAACGACCTCAAGCTTTCCGTGTCGGGCAGCCAAATTCGCTTGCTCGGTGCCGAAGTGGGCGTACGCGGTATTCTGCGTGGCCTTGCGCCCTGGGTCGAACGCGGTGTCTGTGCGGTGGCAAAAGCGCTCGGAAAGAAAATCGACGAGCAGATCATCGCTTGGAACTACATGGACCTGCTCGACCGCGACCTGTCTGAAGTGCAGCTTTCTGTTACGCACAAACGCCTCGACGAGCTGCACCCTGCTGACGTTGCGGACATTCTGGAACAGCTCGACCCACAGCAGCGCGCCAACGTCTTCAAGCATCTCGATGACACGCGCGTGGGCGAAGCCATTTCCGAAATGGAAGACGAATACCAGGCGGACGTCTTCGACGACCTGGACGACGCGCGCGCCGCTAAGTTCCTCGGTCAGATGGACCCGGACGACGCAGCAGACATCGTGCGCGGCCTTTCCTACGAGAAGGCCGAGACGCTTTTGCGCCTCATGGGCGTAGAAGATGCCGCGGAAATCCGCCGCCTGCTGGGGTACAAAGACGGAACTGCTGGCGGCATCATGACCACCCAGTTCGTTTCCGTCGAAGAGGACACTACCGTCGGCGAGACCATCGAGGTCATTCGCGAGCTGCCAGAGGATTTCCCGTCCGTCCATTACGTGTACGTGGTCGACGAGTACGAAAAGCTGTCAGGCGTTCTTTCGCTGCGCTCGCTCGTGCTCGCGCACAACAGCACGCCGGTCTCGAAGGTTATGTACGATGACGACCTGATTACCGCGTTGCCAGACGAAGACGAGGACGAAGTTGCTTCGGACATTTCCAAATACGACCTGCTGGCACTGCCGGTCGTGGACGAGCGCGACCGGCTCCTCGGCATCGTCACCTTCGACGACGCGCTCGACGTCGTGGAGGAGGACAACGAGGAAACCGGCCTGCGCCAGCGCGTGACCTGGATAGTCTTCATCGTGCTTGGCGTCTTGCTCGGCCTTGCCGCTTACACGTTCATCCTGTTCCAGATTATCGGGTACCATCCCGGCGCGTAAGGAGGTCTTGGCATGGTCATTAAAAAGACTTCCGAAAAAGAGACGCGAAGCGGGCGCGCAAGCGGTGAGATTCGCACCGGGCACGGCAGCGCCCACATCACAAGCGTACGCGCCGCCACCGATGCATCAAACACTGGTGACGAGGAAAAAGGGCTCCTGAAAGATCAGCCGACGTCGAAAGCCCTTTCGGACGCCGACATGCCTAAAAAGAAGAGCAAGCTGCTGCTCATCCTCGCCGCCATGGGGCCCGGCATTGTCACGGCCATGGCAGGCAATGATGCGGGCGGCATCTCGACCTACTCGACCGTAGGCGCAGAATTCGGGTACACGAGCCTGTGGGTCATCCCCGTTATGTGCGTGCTGCTTATTGTCGTGCAGCTTACCGCCAGCCGCATGGGCGCGGTCACCGGCAAAGGCTTCGCAGCGCTCATTCGCGAGCGTTTTGGCATCAGGCTTACGGCGCTCGCCATGCTGTGCCTGCTTATCGGCAACGTGTGCACGACGTTTTCCGAGTTTGCAGGCATCGCCTCCGGCATGGAAATGTTCGGCGTACCCGCCTGGGTCTCCGTTCCGGTCGCTGCCGCAGGCGTTTGGCTGCTTATCGTCGGGGGCAGCTACAAACGCGTCGAGAAGGTATTCCTCATTCTCTCGTTCGTGTTCATAACCTATATCGTGGCAGCCTTCATGTCCCAGCCGAACTGGGCAGACACTATTCAGATGACCGTAGTGCCGCACGTAGCCCACGAACAGAGCTTCATTTCGCTCACGATCGCGATGATCGGCACGACCATCGCCCCGTGGATGATGTTCTTCGCTCAAAGCAACATCGTAGAAAAAGGCGCCACGATGGACGATGCGCTTTCCCTTAAGGTCGATGCGATTTCTGGTACCATCGCCGCGTGTCTGGTGGCATGGTTCATTATCGTGACGACCGGTACGGTGCTGTTCCCTGAAGGCATCGTCATCGAAAGCGCCGCCGACGCCGCGCACGCCCTTTCGCCCTTTGCTGGCCAATACGCAGAGGTGCTGTTTGCGGTCGGCCTGATTGCCGCATCGTTTTTGGCAGCGTGCGTGCTGCCGCTTACCACGAGTTTCGTTATCTGCGAGGCGTTCGGCTGGGAAGCGGGCGTGTCCTTCAAATGGAAAGAAGCCCCGATGTTCAAGGGCATCTTCACGTTCGTCATCTTCTTCTCGGCCATCGTGGTCATTTTGCCGAACATCAACCTGATGGCCGTGATGTTGACCGCACAGTTCGTGAACGGCCTCATCCTGCCCGTTCTGTTGGTCTTTATGGCCATCATCAGCTCGGACAAGCGTGTCATGAAGCAATGGCGCCTTCCTGTCGTCATGCGCATTCTGCTTTGGGTGACCGTGGCCATCGTGACCGTGCTGACCGCTATCTTGCTGGTCATGCAAGTGCTCGGGATTGGATAGGGGCCCGTTTGCGCTATGCGAGCAAACGCTTCCGGCGCCAAACCCTGTTTCTTGCAGCTTACACTGCTGTGATCGGAAAGAATTTCGAGTAGGTGTTCGCATGAAAAATAAGGATGCTCTTCGCAAAACCGTGCTCGCGCGGCGGGATGCTCTGCCTTCACGCGTGCGTGCCGAAAAAAGCGAGCAAATCTGCATAGAGCTTGCGAAAGAACTCGACGCACTCTCGACGCTGTTCGGACAGAGCGCTCCGTTCGAACAGCGTGCGCACGGCAGCATCTGCTCTGGCAGCCTTTTAGTCGCCGTATTCTCTTCTATGGGATCCGAAGTAGACCTCTCACCATTCGTGCGCACGGCATACGCGCGTGGTGCGCGCGTGGCATTCCCCTGCATGATAAAAAATCCCGCCTGGCATAAAGCAACCGAGGCGTCCCTCTCTCCTGAGGTCGCTGCGCCAGCATGCCATCGCAACGCCGCTTGCACGCCGCACGAGCCCTACACTCCACGCAACCTGATGGAGTTCTACGAGGTCACTGCTGAGCAGTTCGAAAACGGCAAAGCGCCTTTCGTCGAACGTCCTCTCCGTTCGTTCGCACCCGACGCAGAAGAGCTTGATGCGTTCACGCACGTTGCACCTGGTGAAATCGACTTTGCACTATGCCCCTTGGTTGCGTTTGACGCAGCAAACAACCGACTTGGCTACGGTGGTGGAAATTACGATGCGTTCCTCTCATGCGTGCGCCCGGATGTGCGCATCGTAGGCGTCGGGTTTGCGGAGCAAGAAGTGCCGTGCGGCGCCATCCCGCTCGAGCCGCACGACCTGCCCTTGCCCCGCATAGTGAGCGCATAGCGCGCAGCATGAAAGCTCCGAGGTTCCACACGGAGCGACCAACCCCATAAGGAGATTGCGGTGCACAGTCTCCGCTCGCCATCGCGGCATCGTTTATTCACATGTCTCCACGAGCGTTCCCATGGCGTAGCGCAATACATCAGATCGGTTCACCGTGCCGACAACGCGACCATCGTCAAGCACCGGCACCTTCTTCAGCTTATGTCGTGCCAACAAGCTGCACACGTCTTCGAGCGACGAGCCCGCCGAAACGCCCACTACGCCCTCGGTCGCGATAACGCCCACCGGCAGACTGACGAGCTCGCGCAAACGTTCGTCGAACGTGCTCTGGTTCGCCAGCGCAATGACCGAATACGCACCGGTCACGAGCGGATGATGGTCCGCCAAATAGCGCATGATGTCGCCATCGGACAAGAAACCTACAGCGCGCCCTGTTCCGTCCACCACCGGCACGCCGCTCACTTTTCTGTCCATGAGCAGACTGATTGCCTCCTTGACGCACGCTGTGGAGGGCAACGTGTAGGGGTCCGTCTCCATGATGCGCGCAAGCACGGCGTCGTCAGGCGCAACGCCCTTTCTTTCCGGCTTGCGCTCGCGCATCGCCAGCACTCGTGCGCCCGGACGCGCAAACAAGAACGCCACGACCAAGCCGACTGCGGCAATAACCGCTGCAACCACAAGCGCGACCGAAAAGCCCTGAGCCACTGCCGCCGATTCGCTCATGCCTTCTGCCAGCTCGCCCGCCTGGACCGAACTCATGACGCCTACGAACAGCGATGGCCCGATGCAAGCAGCAATCTGCAAGCATGTGGACATGAGCGTAACGCCGAAAGGATTCTGTTGCGGCGGCAGGTTCTTCAGCCCTGCTGTCTGCGACGGAGACATCACCAATCCCACGCCGGCGTACACGACCACTGCACCCGCAAAGACGCCCGGCAGCACCATCGTTCTTCCCAGCGCGATCATGAGCGCCAATCCCACCACGATGCACGCGAAGCCCGCGGGCAGAAGCGGCCATTCGCCGCGCTTGTCCATGAACCTGCCACCAAACAGCGTAGCGCCCGCGTTCGACAGCACCGGCACAAGCATCACCACGCCCGCAAACAGCGCCGTCATACCCAAAGCGCCCTCGAAGTAAAGCGGCAGAAGCACGCTCATGGAAAACGTTGTCATCATAGCCATCATGACGAGCAAAAGCGGCATCACAAACCGCTTGTTCTTCATGGGCACCAGCTCGATGAGCGGGCTTTCGCAATGGAACTGCCGGTGGGCAAACCCGACGATAGACGCAAGGGCAACCGCAAGCGCGCCGACCGCAAGCGGCACGTTCGCGGTGATTTCCGCCATGCCGTACACGAACGCCGTGAGGCCAACCGCGGACAAAGCAACAGAAGGAATATCAAGCTGGGCAGGATAGTTCTCAAGATTGCGTACGAACGCAAAACAGCAACCGATCAAAAGAACCATAACGACCGCAGGCAGCACGAAAATGCTGTGCCAGCCGAACGAAGTCACCAGCGCACCGCACACAACCGGCGCGAACGCAGGCCCGAACGTAATCACGCAACCGCCGATGGACATGAACGTGCCAAGGCGATTTTTCGGAATAACCGCAAGGATAGTGTTCATCATGGCAGGAATGAAGATGCCCGTGCCCACCGCCTGCACCAGGCGGGCCACCATAAGCATGGCAAAGCTGTTTGCGAAGAGTCCTATCGCCGAACCGCCCAGGCTCAGAATCGCTGCCGCCAGGAACAGCGTACGCAGCTTGACGCGCCGATACAGGAAAGCCATGCACGAGACCACGACCGTCGAAACGATCATATACCCTGTGACCAGCCACTGCGCTGTTACCGAATCCACGCTGTATTCCGCCATGATGGACATGAGCGCCATGTTCACCAGGTTCTCGTTGAACCCCGCTACGAACGCCGCCACGTAGAGCGTCGCAAGCAAAAGGGCGTTTTCCCTCTCCTGCACTACTGCATCCTTTCCGGTTTCGTACCTTAAGATAGCTCGGGAACTCCAGTATCGGACAGACACGCGCGCTCACGCTCGCATGATCGGCAAGCCCGCTTTCGTGCGACGGCCCAAGCGCCCACGCGATGGCCGCGGGGCATCGGCGATGCTGCCACCTGCGAGAGCTTCCAGGCCGCAGCGCACCAAGGCCAAAGTCGGCACCGGCCCGCCAACCCGAACTGCTTCTTTCTTCGCACAGCACCGTATCTCGCGCAGAAAGCGGCCGGCCTGGCAGCTCATGCCAGGCCGGCCGCTTTCTGCAATGACCTATTGTAGTAAAAGCTGCCCGTTGCAGCAGATACTCTCCACAAGCCCTGGGACAGCTACTCTTCCGCCCAGAACTTTCGTATGAGCTCTTCCCTGCTCCGGGATTCGGTCTTCTTGAAAATATTGTGCACATGAGTCTTCACGGTGCCAACAGCCAGCTGCAGTTCGCGCGCAATCTGGAAATTGTCTGCGCCGTCGACCACAAACGACAGGATTTCTTGCTCGCGCGGCGTCAGTCCATGCCGTTTGGAAAAATAGGGCAGCAAATCGCGTGCTTGGGCTTGAAATCCCTTTTCGGACGCGCTCGGCGCCTCTTCCACTTTAAGCTCTAGCGCCTGGAACGATTGGTAGATGGCATAGGCAACCAGCAGCATGACCAGAATGGTTTCGCTCGTGTTCCTTCGGTACAGGTACTGAAGAACGGTCTCGAACGGGACGACGTTCGGGTCGAGCAACAGCATGACGACGGTATCTTCTGCGAACGTGCACGCAACAAGCGCCGCAAACGCGACCAGCCATATCAGCTTTCTTTTGTAGCGCGCTTTGATGGCGTCCGCATCCGTCGAGCGATATTCCAAAACGCTAAAGAGCACCATCCAGAGCAGGAAGCCCGATCGAACGCTGTAAAAGGCCCATTTCTGCACCTGGTCCGTCACGGTTGGCACCAGCAGAATAATGACCGAGACCGCCACGAACACCACCGCAGGAAGATAACGCACCGTCCGGCGCGTCTCGTTGAAAAACGCACAGAACGCCATCCAGAGTGACTGGCACATTCCCACGCCAAGAAGCAGCCGCAACAGCACATCTTCCATGCTGCCGAAAGCAGCTACTTGGAAGGGCCTGTTCTGCGTAAGGTATTCGTTGTAGAAGATGGCCATTTGCTCCAGCGCATAGAACAGGAAGAACGCCGCCAAGAACAGCAGCATCTTTCTTCGCGAGACCGCGAACGCAGAAAACGACATGCACGAAGCGGCGACGCAAACCGTGATGACGGCTATCGCAAGAACGTACAGCACAGCTTCCATGAGTTCACCCCCCTAATCCTCGCATAACCAAATCTAGCACCGGATGTACGTCCGCTAAACCGCCTTCCGGAGAAAGCGCAAGGGGGGCGGCCTTGTACAAACGAAGCGGACGGCAAGGTATACCGCTCCCCTTCGGGTGTTGGGTTTGTTCGAGTTGGGTATCAGACAATCCTGCAGAAAATCTGCAGGTGGCAGGGCTAAACCGATATCGGAAGAATAGCAGCCTTTTTGCGAAAACCTGCGCATAAGCCGGTTTAGATTGGTTTAGACGAGAGCTTTTTTGAGTTTAGACAGGTCATGACTTCTCCAAGCTTAAAGATAAACCCGTTTCTGTCTTCGCAAAGACGAAAAGGCGCCGTACTTTGCTCCCCGACAGAGCGTGCCGACAAGAGGCACGCCAGAGCTAAGGAGGAGTTATGGCAAACTCGTTCAGGTACCCGGGAGAGTTCGAACCGCAGACAGACGTGTTCGTAGAATGGCTTCCGTTCGGCGAGCCGATCAAAGGCTACGACGCCATTGCCCCGGTCACCGAAATCGTGCGGCACCTGGTGGACGAGGTCCAGGTTCACATCAACTGCTGCCCGACCGTTCCCGGTCTGATGGATTCGTGCATCGAAGCGCTCAAGGCTGGCGGCGTCGACCCCGACAAGATCGAGTTCACGAGCTTTAACGAAGACCCGACTTCTTTCTACTTCCGCGATAACGGCCCGAACGTCATGGTCAATGACGAAGGCGAGACCCTGGTCGTCAATCCGAGCTGGAGCTTCTACGGCCGCTATGAGAAAAACGAAGGCCTGCGCCAGTATTCCCGCCTTGCGGGCGTACACGCTGCCATCACACTCGGCTGCGACAACATCGTAAGCTCCGACATGGTCTCCGAAGGCGGCGACCGCGAATTCAACGGCGCTGGCGTGCTGATCGCCATTGAGGATACCGAGGTTCGCAAGCGCAACCCCGAGTACACCAAAGAGGAAATCGAGGCTGAATACAAGCGCCTCTGGAATGTCGAGAAGATCATCTGGCTGCCGCAACCCCTGTATGACGACGATGACTTTACCCAGGCACCGCTCGACTACAAAGAGGACGGCACGCCGGTCGTCGGCTCGAGCTTCGCAGCCCACACGGACGAGATGTGCCGCTTCATCGGCAAGAACAAGATCCTGCTTGCCGAGGTGACCGAAGAGGAAGCGGCCGAAAACGTCATCTCCCGCGAGAATAAGCGCCGTCTTGACGCCGCCTACGAAATCCTGTCCAAGGAAACCGACCTCGAGGGCAACCCGTTCGAGATCATCCGCATCCCCACGTCTGCCCATATCGAGTACATCCAGTCGCCGGGCGACGACCTGTTCGACTACTACCACGAACTCGTCGGCGACAACTTCAAGGACGGCACGCCGTGGGTGAACGACGCCGACCTTCACCTGTTCGCCGCCACGAGCTACTGCAACTTCCTCGTCTGCAACGGCGTCGTCCTGGGCCAGCGCTACTGGCAGGAAGGCATGGACGAGGCCATCAAGGAAAAGGACGAGAAGGCCGAAGCCGTGCTCAAGCAGTGCTTCCCGGACCGCAAGATCGTCATGATCGACAGCCTCGCCCTGAACCTGGCAGGCGGCGGCGTCCACTGCTGGACCAAGAACGTCTACTGCCCGCGTTCCTAATCCCGTCCACGACCAGGGAATGCAACCAATCCGGGCGCGCATGCGCCAAACGTCCGCAGGCGCGCCCGCCGACAGCCCCTTTTTCAAACTTTGCGCCCACCCTGCTCTTCGCACACCGCCAAAACACACACGAGAAGATGCGGCCTTGAGGCGGCCTTCAAACCAACCCTCTTTTTTAAAACGGATATTCCGGCATGTCGCGATAGCGCATGCCGTCCACACCTGTACCCATTCACCAGAAAGGAACCCTCATGAACAACAATTTCCGCGGTAAGGACTTCATCAACCTTCGTGACTTGAATCCCGGCGACTTCCGCTACCTGCTCGATCTCGCGCATTTCCTGAAGGCCGAAAAGCGCGCGGGCGTTGACCAGCGTCGCTACGCAGGAAAGAACGTCATCGCCCAGTTCGAGTGGGGCTCCACTCGCACCCGCTGTGCGTTCGAGTCTTCCTGCAACGACCTGGGCATTGGCTTCACGTACCTGTCCAACTCGCACGTAGGCGTGCAGGAGACCGTAAAGGATACCATCCGCGTGTTCTCCGAGATGTACGACGCCATCGTCTGGCGCTCCCAGGGTCCCGAGAAGTTCATGTACGAGATTGCCGAATACGCTGACATCCCGGTCATCAATGCACTGACCACGGAAGACCACCCGACCCAGATGCTCGCCGATGCCATGACTCTGGAAGAGCTGTGGGGCGGCGCCGGTTCCTGCAAGGGCAAGAAGCTTGCTTACACGGGCGCTTGCGCTATCTCTCCCCTGTGGTATGGCCGCATGTGCGCGCTGCTCGGCATGGACTGCTACGTCATCGGCCCGGACACCTACGACCATCAGCTCCGTCCGGAGTTCGTCGAAGAGCTGGAAGGCCTGTTCGCTAAGTGGGCGCCGAACAACAAGCTCGTCATCTCCAGCGACATCAACCTGCTGAAAGGCATGGACATCCTGACCACGGAAGAGTGGGAGTACACCAACTCCTCCGTCAGCGACGACCATGGCTACGACGCATGGATGTCCTACGCGAAGCAGCTTATCCCCTACCGTCTGACGAGCGAGCTCATGGAGGTTGTGGACAACCCGGACGCCATCGTCCTCCACATGCTGCCGTCGCTCCATAACGCGGACCACTCCCTCGGCCAGAACCTGCTTGCCGAAGCGCCTGACGAGGACGCGCGCAAGCTCATCAACGAGGGCATGGAGATTTCCGACGAACTGTTCGAAAAGCATGCAAGCGAAATCTTCCGCGAGGCAGGCAACCGTCAGCACACCATCAAGGCCGTCATCGCCGCCGTGCTGGGCTGCTAGAGCGAAACCATCGACGAAAGGCGGTCGGCTGCCAAACTTCGCCCGCGAGGAAAGCGGCATCGGCAACCGGCCGCCATCTGGAGGAAAAACATGGGAAACAAAAGTGGCTTCCACTACGCCTGGCTGGTGGTGCTTGGCTGCGGCCTCATGATTGCGGGCACCGTGACCTTCTACACCGTTGTCATCGGCAACTTCTTCGTACCCGCGTCTGAAGAGCTGGGCATTGAATATTCGATGATTTCGCTGTACTCGACGTTGGTTTACTTGGGCATTGCTGCTGGATTGCCTTTCGTGGGTAACCTGCTGCCGAAAATCCCGCCGGTGGGCATTGCGGCATTTGCCGCTTTGCAGTCCGTGCTTGTTGCTGCGCTGTCGTTCAGCAACAGCGTAATCTGGTGGTGGGTCGGCGGCGCCATTATCGGCATCGGCATGTCCTTCACGAGCATCGTGTTCGTTTCGACCGTACTGACAAACTGGTTCGTAAAGAAGACGGGTTTTGCAATCGGCCTGGCATGGGCGCTGGCCAGCGTTGCATCCGCCATCATGAGCCCGGTCACCGTCGAGCTCATCTCCGCCATGGGATGGCGCACGAGCATGCTCGTGTTCGCCATTGTCGCAGCGGTCATGGCCGTGCCGTCCGCATTGTTCCTCGTTCGCTACAGCCCGGACCGCAAGGGCATAAAGCCGTACGGTTACGATCCGAACGATGCCGCCGCCGAGGACATCTCGTCGGGCGTTCCGGCGAAGAAGGCCGTCGGGTCCCTCGCCTTCATCCTGGTCGCGTTCGCGCTGGCAGCGACCCAGATTGTGTCCGTCATCAATTCGTACTTCCCGGTCTACGCTGAAAGCGTGGGCTTCGCCCCGACGGTCGGCGCCTTGATGATTTCCGTTGCGCTCATCTTCGACATCGCGCTCAACCCCATCATCGGCGCGACCATCGACAAATTCGGCGCCGTCCGCGCGTTCGTTGCGTGGGCTATCGTATCCATCCTGTCCATGCTCATCCTTATGGCAAGCGCCGGCAACGAGCTGGTTGCCTACCTGGGCGCTGGCTTGGGCGACACGCTGTACGTCCTGCTGGGCGTGGGCATTGCGAGCGTCGCTTCCACCGTGTTCGGCACGAAGGACTACGGCAAGATTTTCGCCTACATCACCATCTTCGGTTTTGCAGCAGGCTCCGTCGGCGGCTTCATTATCACGTCGCTCTACGAGCTGACCGGCTCTTTCGAGATGGTCTTCGTCTTCTGCATCGTGATGATCGTTGCCATCATGCTTGCTGTCGTCGCCGCAGGCAAAGTGGGCAAAAAGCTTCCGTGGGTGACCGACGAGGCCGAAGCGAGCGCGAAATAGCCCCTTCGCGCGCTTGCCTCCCCCCCCCAAGCGGACAGGTCTCCTTACCTGTGTGCACCCCTGCTCCCCTCAGCTAGGTCGGGAAGCTGCAAGCACTTTCCCGACCTGCGCAAGCAGGCTTTTGCATGGTCTCCTTTTCCAGAAGCAGGTGCTCTCCACTCCTACATCGCACTCTTGCTTCTGCACGACAAGGCCGCTCGTTCGAGCGGCCTTGCCACGTTACGGAACAAACGCTTTCGGACAGGGGCGAGTCGTCTGGCGGTCCCAACTCTGTTCCTGCCGCTGACTACGGCAATGCAAGCCTGTCCTCTGAGCAGTTATCAAGCGAGGCCGCCCGAAACACCGTAGGCTCGCCGCATGTCTCAGACCTTTTGCAGACCTTTTACGCAAACCGCATGCTGCCCCGCTTGGCCAAACGCACATAATGGAAAACACTGGAAATGCCCCGCATGCTGCAAGGAGACACCTCATGCCCACGCCAGAAATCGTCGATTGCCATACGCATACGTTCTTCTCTGATGGCGAGGGCACGTTCGAAGAGAACGTCCGTGCAGCGCTGGCAGCAGGATGCACCACCTTGGCGTCGACCGACCATCTCACGCTCCCGCATGATATGGATCCAGACTGCGAGTGCTCCGTTCCCGAAACCGACCTGCAGGAACATCGGGAAAGCTTCGTGCGCGTGCAGGAGCGTTTAGCCGCTGGGGAATTCGGCGAAGCAGGGAAGCGCCTTGAGCTTGTCTACGGTTTCGAAGCCGACTGGTACGAGGGATGCGAAGAGAACATTGCAAAATGGCGCGGCGACGCAGTGTTTCTGCTTGGGTCGATTCATTTCATCGACGGCATGGCCATCGACTACGCCAAGGAAATGGACATTTGGGATTCTTGGGGGGCGGACACCGTTTGGCGCACATATGTGGACCGCTGGTGCACGGCGTGCTTCTCTGCCGCGGACTTTGACAGTATGGCCCATCCTGACCTGGTGAAACTCTTCTCGAACAGCGGCTATGCTCCAAACATTCCCCTGGAACCTCTCTGGGACCGAATGGCGGAAGCGGCGCGGGAGTCGCGCGTGCATGTGGAGCTTTCGACCGCAGGGTTGCGCAAGCCATGCGACGATTTCTACCCCACAGCTGGACTGTTGGAGCGGTTCTACCACGCGGGCGTACCGTTGACTGTTGGCTCGGACGGCCATACGCCAGGAACTATTTGCTACGAAATCGAACGAGCATACGATTTCGCGCGCAAGGCAGGATATCGCAGCATCGACGCCCCCACTGCCGATGGAAGCTGGCGCACCATCGAGCTGTAACGCGAGAAACAGCGTGGCCCGCAACGGCGGTAAACCGCCCGCATTTCCGGTAAGCTGTCACCATTCGCGTACTATTTGTCATGGCTTTGACCTGGTATTATGCGGTGTTTCTCCTGTTCAGACGCTTGTTTTTTCAGGACGAAAAACCCACGAATGGTGACAAACGGGTCGTGCTCATCCCTCTTTTCGTTTGCCTCGAATACTGGCGCTTCGTATACAGCCCCGCCGACGCCCCTGTTTCATCAAGGCGCTCTTACCGATGGCGTGCGTCCAATTCCCCTGCAAGCTCCTCCACGGTAATGCCATAGCGCTCAAGGCATACGAGCAGGTGGTACACCAAATCGGCAGCCTCGTAACGAATGTGGTCGTGATCTTGGTCCTTGCATGCGAGCGCCACTTCGGTCGCTTCCTCGGTCACTTTCTTGAGCACTTTGTCCTCAGGGCCCTGCAGCAAACGTGCCGTATAGCTTTCATCCGCCGACGCATCCCAGCGTCCATGGATGACCTCGGCCAGACCTTTCATGGTTGCACCGATGTCCCCTGGCCGTACGTTCACGGTCCGCTCTCCCATACGCGCTCTCCTTACCTTGCTCTCAAACCTGCATGCAAACTGCCGACAACCTACGAATCCCGCTGCTCGCCACCGTCGCGCTCCTGCAAAACTGCGTTGAAGAAGCAGGTCCTATTGCCGGTATGGCACGCTGGGCCCGGCGAATCCACTTGCACAAGCAACGTATCGGCATCGCAATCCGCCATAACGGACTTTACCTGCTGCATGTTTCCGCTGGTTGCACCTTTATTCCAAAGTTCTTGGCGGCTGCGGGACCAAAACCACGTTGTCCCCGTCTCCAACGTCAGGCGCAACGATTCCGCGTTCATCCACGCCACCATAAGGACTTCGCCCGTGTCGTATTGCTGCACGACCGCAGGGATGAGCCCGCGATTATCGTATTTCAGTTCGCTGATATCCACGCGTCGTCGCCTTTCTTTTCATCCTCGCTGCAATGACCGCCCATTTGCAGTCAGTTGACCAGTAAATGGCAAATAATCCGAGTAGTGAACCCTATGGAACGGACAAACCGAGTTCCGCTCCCTCGAATAGCTGCGTTCATTCTTTTCAAAGCAGCATTTGTTCAGAATCAAAGGCTTTTCTTGGTACGTGTGCGCTATCGAACACTCCAGCGGTGTTCACTACTCGGAATTCTTTCCACTTTCTCGCCGTTTTGTTGCAAATCGGCGCTTTAAAAATCCAGCCGCACCGGAATGCCCGCCTTGGCCATATGCTCTTTGACCTCGCGCACGGTGAAGGTGCCGAAATGGAACACGCTCGCAGCCAAGACCGCGTCTGCTTCGCCGTCGATGATGCCTTCGGCAAAATGATCGAGCGTGCCCGCACCGCCTGACGCAATGACCGGAATGGGAACTGCACGCGCCACCGTGCGCGTGAGCGGAATGTCGAAGCCGTCCTGGCAGCCGTCACAGTCCATAGAGGTCAGCAAGATCTCCCCTGCACCGCGACGCGCCGCCTCTTGCGCCCATTCAACCGCGTCAATGCCGGTTGCCTTTCGACCGCCCGCTACATAGACTTCCCACTTGTTGTAGCCCACGCGCTTTGCGTCGATTGCGCAAATGACCGCCTGGCTGCCAAACGCGAGCGCCGCACGCGTGATGAGCTCGGGGTCCTTTACGGCGGCCGAATTCACGGAAACCTTGTCTGCCCCGGCAGCAACCATGCGTCGCATGCCCGCCACATCGCGGAAACCGCCGCCGACCGTATAGGGAATAGCCAGCTCGTTGGCTGCGCGACTTGCCAGCTCTACCGTCGTAGCGCGGTCGTCCGACGTGGCCGTGATGTCCAGGAAGATGACCTCGTCAGCACCTTGGCCGTCGTAGAATTCCGCCATTTCGACCGGGTCGCCTGCATCGCGCAGATCGACGAAGTTCACACCCTTCACGACACGGCCGTTGTTCACGTCCATGCAGGGAATCACTCGTTTGGTGAGCATGCCTATCTATCCTTCCACGACCGCAAGCGCATCTTCCAGAGAGAACGACCCTTCGTAAAGCGCCCGTCCCGTGATGATGCCCTCGATGACCTCGGGCCCCAGCGCGCACGCCGCGCGCAAATCGTCCAGAGAGCTCACGCCGCCCGAAACCACGACAGGAAAACCCGCCGCTTGTGCCACGCGCGCATACAAATCAGGGTCGATACCCGTCTGCATGCCGTCGCGCGCGATGTCCGTGTACACCAGATGCCGGTAACCCCAGTCTTTCAAGCGCGCAACCAAATCGAGCGCGTCCATGCCGCCGTCTTCCTGCCAGCCCTGCACCGCCACACGGCCTTCGCGCGCGTCGATGCCCGCCACGAGCAAGTCACCAAAGCGCTCCGCCGCCTGCTGCGCGAAAGCATGGTCGCGCGCCAGCTTTGTGCCAAGCACGATACGGCGCACGCCGAGGTCTGCCAACTCCTCGATGCGCTCGAGCGAACGAACACCGCCGCCGACCTCCACGCCAATGCCGCCTACAGCACACAAACGCTTAATGACCTCGTCGTTTACACCAGTTTCGCCGCGCGCACCGTTGAGGTCCACCACATGGACCCATGACGCTCCCGCCGCCTTGAACGGCTCGATCATGGCTGCAGGGTCGTCGCCATACACGGTAGTCTTATCGTAGTCGCCTTGCAGCAAGCGCACGACTTGCCGATCCAGAATGTCCACTGCCGGAAACAGGCGCATACCCGTGCCCGCCGTCGCAGGAGCGCCGACGCCCACAGCTTGCACATTGTTCGTGCCCTGCATATCGCTCATTGCCTACGCCCTTTCCTCTACGATGCGAACGAACGCGTCCATAAGGCGACCGCCCTTTTCGGACGATTTTTCCGGATGGAACTGCGCTGCGAACACGTTTTCGCGCCCGACCACGGACAGGAACACGCATGCATAATCGGTCGTGCCCAGCACATCTTCTTCGCGCGCATCGTAGACAACGTACGAATGCGTGAAGTAGAAGTTGGACCCTTCGATCACGCCGCGCGTCAACGGATTTTCGCGACCCGCGCCCGTCAGATGCACCTGGTCCCAGCCTACGTGCGGAATCTTGAGACCCACCTGCGGCAGCAGGTCGCAATGCCCGCGCAGCACGCCCAATCCCGCAACACGGCCGTTTTCGTCCAGCTCGTCTTCATGGCCTTCGGTACCCCAGTCGAAAAGGAGCTGCAGGCCCAGGCAGATGCCCAAAAACGGCGTGCCCGCCTCGATAGCGCGCTTGATGGCCGTTGCCTGCCCGCTTTCATTCAGATATGCCATAGCGTCACCGAAGCTGCCAACGCCAGGCAGGACGAGCGCGTCGGCGCGCCCAATCTCAGCGGGATCGTCGGAAATGCGCGCTCGACCGCCTGCGGCGGTCAACCCGCGCACGACGCTCGCGATATTGCCTTTGTGGTAGTCGATCACCACGATATCAGGTGCCATTACAAACTGCCTTTCGTGGACGGAATGCCCGTGACGCGCGAATCGAGCTCGACCGCCTGGCGCAGTGCGCGCCCGCACGCCTTGAAGCACGCCTCCGCAACATGGTGCGAATTCTCCCCCACAACCAGGCGCAGGTGCAGCGTGATGCCCGCCGCGCGCGCAAACGCCAGGAAGAACTCTTTTACCAGCTGCGTGTCAAACCCGCCAATGGTCTGCGTCTGGAATGGCACTTCGAAAAAGGCCTGACCACGACCGGAGATGTCCAGCGCGCACAACACGAGCGCCTCGTCCATAGGAACCAGCGCCTGGCCAAAGCGTCCAATGCCCGCCTTCGTGCCAAGCGCCTCGCGCAAGACCGAGCCCATGACAATGCCGATATCTTCCACCGTGTGGTGGTCGTCCACGTCCACGTCGCCTTCCGCCTCCACGCGCATATCCAGCAAAGAATGCCGCGTGAACGCATCCAGCATGTGGTTGAAGAACGGCACCGGCGTATCGATGTGCGCCGTGCCCGCACCATCCAGGTCCATGACCACGGTAATCTGGGTTTCCTTGGTGTCGCGCGTCGCCTCAGCGCGGCGCTCCACAATTCTCTCCGTCATGTCAGCCCCTCTTTATCCGAAATGCGCTCTGCCCGCTCATCGGAGCGGGCAAATCCGTCTGGCTTCATTATCGCCGACTACGCAGACAGTGTCTTGTTGAGAAGCGCTTGGAACGCTTCGAGCAAACGGTCGTTCTCTTCGGGCGTGCCCACCGTGATGCGCAAGCAGTCTGCCAACCCCGGAGCGTACGAGAAGTCACGTACCAGGATGGAGAAGTCATCGCGCAAACGCTGGCGCACCTCGCTTGCATGCGGAACGCGCACGAGCAGGAAATTGCCCTGGCTTTCCCAGACCGCTCCTTCCGGAGCGGTGGCCTGCACAAGCTGAGACAACGCCGCGAACAAACGCTCGCGTTCAGAGCGAATCTGTGCAATGACCGGCGCAAAGGCATCGCGCGCCCGCACTGCCGCCAAAGCGGCAGACTGCGTCAGCACGTTCACCGAATAAATCTGGCGGATGGCAGCGAACACGTCGATCACATCAGGCGCCGCCATGACGTAGCCGCAGCGAATGCCCGCCGCGCCGAATGCTTTGGAGAGCGTGTGCAGCACGATCAGGTTGTCGCACTCCTCCAACAGCACGGCAGCAGACGTGCCCTCGTCAGCGAATTCGCCATACGCCTCGTCGATCACCACAAGGCCCGGGCATGCAGCGCACACCTCCCGCGCGAGGTCCAGCGGCACCACATCGCCCGTCGGGTTGTTGGGCGATGTGAGAATCACCAGGTCAGCATGGGCAGCGGCGGCAACCAGCTCGTCGCGCTTCAGGCCATAGGTGCGCTCGTCGCGCCACACGCGTTCGACCTCCGTCTGCGCCAGCGAGGCGAAGAACGCGTATTCGCTGAAATCCGGAGGACAGGTCAGAAGCGTACGACCTGGACCACCGAACGCAAGCAGGAAGTTGTACAGCAGTTCGTCGCCGCCATTGCCCACGCAGATGGTCTCGCGCGGCACTCCATGCCATGCGGCCAGCTCGTCGCGAAGATCGTTCGACAGCGGATCCGGATAACGGTTGAGCGGCGTAGCGGCCAAAGCGGCGTCCACTGCCGCGCGCACGCCTTCGGGCAACGGACAGGTATTCTCGTTCGCAGAAAGATTGATGTCCGTTGGCGTGAAGTTGGGATCGTACGGCTCAATGCCTGCTAAATGCGGCTGGACCAACGCGCGCATACGCTCGGAAAGCTCTGCCATGCCTTATGCCTCCTTCGGCTCGGCAAGCTCGACAGGCCAGGCGATGGCGCCCGCCTCCGCTGCCGCCGGACGGTCGTCGCCGAACACTTCCGCACCGCGCTCTGCCAGCCGACGGCGCAGTCCCACGGACAGCGCGTGCGCCCACAGGCCCTCTGCCTGCGCCATGGTCTGTGCAGCGTCGGCGTCGGCCAGCAGACCCTGCGGCGTGTAGCAGACCACAGAAGACTTCTTCACGAAATCGTCTACGGACAGCGGGCTGGAATACAGGGCAGTTCCGCCCGTCGGCAGCGTGTGGTTCGGACCGGCAACGTAATCGCCCAAAGGCTCGGAGCTCCAGGCGCCTACAAAAATAGCCCCCGCGTTTTTGATGCCGCCCAGCAGCCCCATCGCGTCCTTGCAGTGCAGCTCCAAATGCTCCGGCGCAATGACGTTCACGGCGGAAACAGCCTGGTCCATCGTGCGCGCGACCACGATGACGCCCAGATTGTCGAAGGACGCCCGCGTAATCTCTTCGCGCGGGCTCTGCGCCATGAGCTCGTCAGCGTAGCGCTCCACCTCGCGGGCGAAATCCGCATCGCAGGTCACCAGGTAGCTCGTGGCCAGGGGGTCATGCTCTGCCTGAGCCATCAGATCGGCCGCCACGATCATCGGATCGGCCGTCGCATCAGCCAGCACGCAGACTTCCGAAGGCCCAGCCACCATATCAATAGCAACATCACCACTGACCAGGCGTTTCGCTGCTGCAACGAAAGCATTGCCCGGACCGGTCACCACCGAGACCTTCGGGATGGACTCCGTGCCGTACGCAAGCGCCGCGATAGCCTGTGCGCCGCCGACGGTATAGACCTCGTCCACGCCGCCCAACTTCGCTGCCGCCAGCGTGTAGGGCGAAAGGCCGCCTTCCTTCTGCGGAGGCGTGACCATGACCACACGCTCCACACCCGCAACCTTCGCCGGAATGACATTCATGAGCACCGTGGAGGGATACTGCGCGCGACCGCCCGGTACGTAGATGCCCGCAGACTCCATGGGCGTGACCTTCACGCCGAGCATCGTGCCGTCAGCACGCATGGTAAACCAGGACTGCTGCAATTCGCGCGCATGAAAATCGCGAATCTGGCGGGCAGCCTGTTCAATGGAAGCAACGAAACGCTCGTCCACGCGGTCAAGCGCTGCGTCCAGCTCCTCCTGCGGCACACGGAAGCAATCCACTTCGACGCCGTCAAACTTCACTGACAGCTCGCGCAGCACTGCGTCGCCTTCTTCGCGCACGCGCGCAACAATCTCCGCCGCGCTCTGCATGATGTTCGCCGGCAGCACGCCCTGACGCGTCAGCTGCTCTTCCCGCAGCACCTCGCCTTCGGCCAACTCCACATACTTCATTCGTTCGTTCCTTTCATGTTTGTCGCTCATGAGAAAAGGGTCCAGCCGCTTTTCTCAAAGCGTTGTTTCTCTTTTCACGCTTCGCCTTCGATTGCGAGGCTTCGAACGCTGCTTGCCGTGCACAACGCACATACCGGTCACCCGGCAGCTACGCGCCTGCCGCTTCCCGCTCTTGCGCCCATGCGGCCAATTGCGCGGAAAGCGCACGCACGCGATCGTCGTTGCGCAAGGCGGCCGGACTCGCGAAGAAGCGAGCGCTGCAGCGCAGCACTTCGTCCACAACCACCAGGTTGTTCTCCCGCAAGGTAGTGCCCGTGGCCGTGATGTCCACGATGCGGTCGGACATCCCGACAATGGGTCCCAGCTCGATATTACCGTGCAGGGGGATGATGTCCACTTGCTGGCCTTTCCGTTCGTAGTAGTCGCGCGTGATGCGCGGGTATTTGGTCGAAACGCGAATGCTACCGCGCCATGCGTGCGCGCGCTCCGCCTTGCCCGCAGCTTCCTCCGGCTCGGCGACCACGAAACGGCACGCACCGTAGCGCAGGTCGACGAGCTGAATGACATTGAGCGACGCCTCGATGAGCGAGTCGCGACCGCACATGCCGCAATCGGCACCGCCGCGCGCAACGAAGGCAGGCGCGTCTGTAGGCCGCACGATAACGTACTCCACGCTGCCGTCCGCCGTGGGAACGACAAGGCGCCGCCCCGGCTCGCGCAGCTCGGACACGTCCAGGCCAACGGCCTCCAACGCTGCGACCGAATCCGCGAAGAGCGAACCCTTCGGCACGGCAATGCGCAAAGGACGCCGTTCGTCCGGCGCCCACGATTTTGCCGCCACGCCGAAGTCCACGATGGACAGGGCACGTTCCAGGCGCTCAAGCGAAATGGCCAGGCCAGCCGCAGGCATCGGATCGAATCCGAGCCGTTCGAAGATGGAGTCGTAGCGGCCGCCCGCGGCAAGGGAGTCGGCCACATCGGCGCAATAGCCCTTGAACACGACGCCGGTGTAATAGTCGAACGCCGCCATGATGGTAAGGTCGCAGACCAGGTGGTCGTCGAAGCCCGCTTTGCGCGCGGCAGCGTACAGCGTGCGCAGCGGCGCTGTCACGTCGCACGGCAGGCCGACGGAAATCATGAGGTCGTCCACCGCGTCGAGCGCATCCAGGCCGCCGAACGTGCGCGGCAGCGCGGAAATCACGTGCGCGAACCCGTCAGAGATTGCACCGCGAGCGCGCGCTTCCTCTACGTATTCGTCAAGGCAGACCAGATCGGAGTCATTAATGAACGCACGGACGTCCTTTTTGAAAGCCTCATCGGGCGCGCACGCATCCAGTACCGTTTGCAGAATGCGCACGTCGCCGCAGACAATGCGCCACGGCTTGATGCCGAGCTCGTCCAATAGCCCGGCGAGAGCGGTCACCACCTCCGCATCAGCGGTCGACGCCGCGTCGCCGATAAGCTCGATGCCCAGCTGCGTGAACTGCCGCGGGTCGCCGATGCTGACCTGATCGCGCACGACCGGGGCGGCATAGCGCAGGCGGAACGGGCCGTCTTCACGCCGGAAGCGCGTCGCGACCATGCGCGCAACCGACATGGTGAGATCGGGGCGCAAAACGAGCTGCTGGCCGTCATGGTCAAAAAGCTGGAAGGGCGTTTCGGCCAAATGGGCGCCGCGGCTGAACAGTTCGTGACTTTCGAACAGCGGGGTTTCGACCGGCTGATAGCCGCGCTCCGAGAAATACCCCTTAATCTGCTGGATGATGCGCTCCCGCTCTGCCGCCTCTTCGGGCAGCACGTCGCGAAATCCTTTCGGGGTCGCTCCGATCACGTCGTTCTCCTTCCGCTTGCTCTCGTTCGTCTGCACGCTTCTGCTTCGTAGGGCGGTGACGTCGACGATAGCACCGGCGTGCTACGCCGGGGTTACGCAACACTTCGGCCGCGTGCGGGCGCTCGGCTTTCGGTCGAGCGCCGCTCGGCACCTCGCCTCACACTTCACGTCGCCTTGCGTTTGTCGCCCGTACCCTCGGGTTATCGCATGCGCACTGTGCTTGTTGCGCATGCTCTGCGGTTTGCTGCATGCGTTACTTTATCACAGTAGAGTAATAAAGCAATGTTAGTTCTTTGTTAGGTTTCCGCTGTCGGCCGACGAGAACCGAACGCTCTCTTACTGCCGCCTCTTTATTCTTCTACAATCGAAAGGGAACCCAAAACACCGGCGGGACTATCGTTCGAAGGAGGAATACCATGCCGACCAGGGACGAACGACGCGACGAAGCCGCCAAGCATCTTGCGCTCATGAACGGAGCATTCGCCGCCGAAACTCAGGCAACTATCGACAGTGCCATCATCTACGAAGACGGCGAGGGCCGCGCGCTCGAACTGTCCGAACCCGCGTTCGAGACGACGAAGACCCTTGTCACCACGCAGTTTGCGCCAGCAGCAGTCCACCGTGCACAGGGCAAGACCCTTGTGGTGGACCCCACGTCGTTCACGCGGCCGGGCGGTGCGTACGAAGACGGCGCGTTCGGCCCAGAGCAGATCCTCTGCGCCGACAGCAACCTGTACCCCATCCTGCGCGGCCTAAAGCGCGACTATCACGACGCCAACCGGGGTTACCAGTGCGGTCAGCTGTTCACCGATCGCGCGCTGTACCTGGAGGACGTCGTCTTCGTTCGCGAAGGAACCGTCAAACGAGCAGACGTGCTCGCCATCCCCGAACCGAACCGCCAACGCGCTCTGGAAAACCACCGCTCCGAGCGCGAATGCGTTCTTTGCCTCGAAAGGCGCCTCGATGCCATCCTGCGCATCGCAGCCGTCCATGAGGCCGAGACGTTGATCGTGGGCGCCTTCGGTTGCGGTCGCGATGCCGCCGAGGACGAGCAGGTCGTCGCTTTCGTACAGTCTTGGATCGAAGCGCACCCGGGCGCCATCGGGAACATCGTGTTCGCCGTGCCGCGCGCGCACTTTGCAGCGTTCGATGCCGCATTCGGTGCACCGCAAGAAGAGAAAGCCCCCGAACCTGCTTCCGTCGACGCTGAAGACGAGGACGAAGAGGACTTCCGCACCATCGAGCTTCCTGAAGGCGTGACCCTCCGCGCGTAGGGCAGCATCCGCAGACGGCGCAAAGCACGTCCGTACACTATTAGTCGTCTTTACTTTCTGCATGCAAACGGCGCTCCGGGAGCCCCCGAAGCGCCGTTTCTTATTCTGTCCATTTGTGCAGTGCGGGCACTCTGTTCACGCAAAGTCCGCAGTTAGGCGCCACAAACCCGCAACGCGCAGAAGGAGCAAGTCGTTTGCCGCACTAAGCCTTCTTCACGCCAATGTTCGTTTTGGCCAGAATGATGGTGCATGCCACAACCAGCACCAAGCCCACAATCAACGAAATCCACGGCGTGCCCGTGAAACCTGCGATGATATAGCCCACGAAGCAAACTGCCATGACCATCGTGGCGTAGGGCAGCTGCGTAGACACGTGGCGCAGGTGGTTGCACTTTGCGCCTGCGGACGAAAGGATGGTCGTGTCGGAAATCGGCGAGACATGGTCGCCATAGACCGCGCCACCGAGCGTTGCACCGACTGCCACCAAGAACAGCGGCGTGGACGGATCGAACACGCCGATGACAATGGGCAGAATGAGCGCGATGGTGCCCCACGACGTGCCCATGGCGAAACCGATAAACGCCGAGACCAGGAAGATAGCAGCAGGGAACAGCTCCAGTCCCACGCCCAGGCCGTTCAGCACGCCAGCAACGAACTCGCCCGTGCCCAGCAGGTAACGGCACATACCGCCCAGCGACCACGCAAGAACCAGAATCATGATGGCGCCGATCATAGAGCGCACGCCTTCGGAAATGCCCTCCATGAAGCCGTCGAGCTTCATGAGCTTGCGCGGCAGGAACATGGCAGCCGCTGCAACGAGCGCCACCGTGGCGCCAATGCACAGGCCGCTCACCGGGTCGACGCCGACCGCTTCCGTAAACTCCACGCCATCCCAGAAGCCGCCCACGTACATCATGCCGAGGATGGAGAAAACGATAAGCACAACGATAGGAATGACCAGGTCGTACACGTGACCTTTCTCGGAAATGTCCATGCCCTTGTATTCCTCGAGCGCCTCTGCGGCAACCTGTTCGATATCGTCCTCTTCGGTCACGATAGAAGGCAGGTCGGCAGGAGTCTTGTCCGTGGACGCAGCGCTTGTACCCATCGTGGCAATTTTGCGAAGCGTGTCACGGCCCTCCAGCACATGTGCGTCCTCCACGCCATGGGCCTTCAACTCCGCTGCCTTCATAGGACCATAATCGAACTTCTTCGTCGCGCACATAAAGAAGACGAAGAAGATAGTCAGCAGGGCGTAGAAGTTGTACGGAATAGAGGCGACGAACGTGCTGAAACCGTCTTCGCCCAGATAGCCGCCCACGGCAACCGCCCAAGAGGACACCGGCGCAATGATGCAGACCGGCGCCGCCGTCGAGTCGATAATCCACGACAGCTTTTCGCGGCTGACTTTAAAGCGGTCCGTGACCGGGCGCATGACAGCACCGACGGTCAAGCAGTTGAAATAGTCGTCCACAAAAATGATGATGCCCAGGATGGCGGTCATAACCTGCGCCACGCGAGCATTCTTAATATGCTGGGATACCCATTCGCCGTAGGCACGACTGCCGCCCGCCATAGCAATGACGACGGTTAACGCGCCCAATAACGCTAAGAACAGGATAAGCGCGCCGTTGCTGCCTATCTGCTCAGCCATCATTTGCGGCACCATGGTAAACGAGCTAATGAGCTGCTCGAATCCTGCACCGTTCAAGGTGAACTGGTAGATAATCATCCCCGAGAACACGCCGATGATCAGCGACGAGTACACCTCTTTGGTGACCAGCGCCAACACCAGCGCGAGGATAGGCGGGACGATGGACCAGAACCCCGTGCTGATGAGGTCGAATCCTTCCATTACTTTCCCCTTTGCTCAACGACCGCCGCCTGCCGACAGCGCAATGGCTGTCGCAACACGGCACAACACCGCCCCCTTGACGGTATCTGGCATAGTATAGCGTCCACTCTCCGTTAAACCTTTGTAAAGAAAGACTTCCTCGGCAAGCGACGGCTCCTGCGGCTACAACAACCTGGTGTGCCGAATGCCCCCATCCGCCGGACACCCAGAAGCCCTCAGCCCGCTTGCCGAACGATCCAAGGAAAGCATGCCGACATAGGCGATAACCACCTTGAAACCCTAGACGAGAGTAGGAGTGAATGCCACGAGTCGCCGCGCAGTCGAATAGCCCGCAAACCCACCGCTCATTGCTGCCGATAAACCTTATTGCTCACAATGAGTGCAGCCGTTTGCGGCAAAGTGGCAAGTTAGTGGAAAGAATTTCGAGTGCTGAACCCCGCAACCAGGCTGCTATTGCCCAAAACGTCTATTTCCTGCAGCTGTCTCCCCGTCATTGGCTTCAATTGACGACCAACGGGTTCAGTACTCGAAATTCTTTCCATTAACTCCCTGATTTGCTGCAAATAACTAGGACTCGACGAAAAGAGCTTTTCTTAGCTCTCTTCGCTCCGGAGTTAGAAAGCGATACTCCTGCCGAATCCTCTTTCCGATTCTCTTTGCCGCATGGCATGCCACCTCGTCCATGCGTTTCCATGAAAGAAGCTGCTTGTTTGTGACAGTAATAACCGTAATTCCCCTTGACTCCAAATCATTGCGTCGATTGGCGTCCTGCGCGATCTTTTCAGCACCGACATGATAAAAGTCGCTGTCGTACTCGATATCAAGTTTGGCGTCTGCCCAGTACAAATCACAGATGCGAAATTCGTTCTTTTGCGCTTGCCTGTCAACCAGGGACAAGAGCGTCGGCCCTTTACACGTAACCGACTTGACGCCCAAATCAACCTGACAGTTCAGCATGGGGGCGGGCAAGCCGTATCCACCTAACGAAAATGGAAGCGTTAGAATCATTGCCAATTCGGTTTCACGCGGCGAAGCAGAGTTGTCGATGATGTATTTCACCGCGCGGCGAGCCCGGGCAAGTCCATCGGAGCCTTTGGCCCTCTTCAAGAATGCAGAAAGCTTGCGTACTGTCGTAACAGGGTTGCGATACCGAAATCCTGCCGCGATACCCCCGTCAAAGATGGTTAAATCATTCCCGTTGCTCAAGGCATACATCCCACACAGCTCGTATCCGATTTTGATGAGTTCTACGAGCGTACAATCCCTTGCAATTTGCGCGAACGCAAATTCAGGCGAGCTCACGTAGACGCTAGTACCTACACGTACAAAAGCTCCCGACGGAACAGTAGTCGACCACATACGACAGCGAACCTTGCCCGTCCGTCTTCTCGAGCCTGCATCGGACACGAGCACGCTCAATGGCTCCGTGCAATCATTGAGAGGGCCTCGCAACAGTTGGAAAGACCTCGCCGCATCAGGAGCAACGCCAAAATTCGGCGCAGTTCGAAGTATGTCAGGAAAGTCCGAGTAGGCGGACCCGTACCCGCGCCAATACTCGATTGCCGACTGGAAACCAACGAAAACGTCCATTTATCACCTTGTGGCCTGATTGCGAAAAGAAATCTTTGACCAGCAATAATATTAAATCCATAGGCTCTACAGAATCCGTTGTGGAGGCATGCACGAGAATCACGCAGGACGGTTTTCAAACGGTTATTTCGTAAGGAAACGTGCAAGATTCATTGGAGCCCGGAGTGAAAAACAGCACGAAAAGCGGTGGGACAGGCACAGACGGCAAGTCGCTTTGGTAACGGCTCCTGACAGGCAGTGGCTCCTGACGGACATTGCGGAGCTGTTTCCTTTCGTTTGAAAGCAGGCCTTGCGCTTGAGCCTTCCGGCGGGGAGAGTACAATCCATTACGGTCTTGCCCGCAATCGTTGGGCACACTGAACAAGGGCAATCGGAAGAGGGTGGCTCCTTATGTGGTACTCGAAAATCCTGGTAGCTTATGACGGCTCGAAACCGGCAGACCGCGCAATCGAAATAGCGTGCGACATGGCGCGCGAAAACCCCGGGGCGCACCTTGTTTTTGCCCACGTTCTCAAACTGGTGGACTCCACGTTCGGCGAGACGGGCATGAACCAAATCCTGTTCGAGCAAGCACGCGACGTGCAGGAACACCTGGAAAAGGCAGCACGGCCTTTCGGCGAACGCGCACAGGTGAAAATGCTCAAAGGTACCTCACCCGCCACCCTCCTGGTGAACTGCTGCAAGGATGAGGCGTGCGACGTTGTTGTCATGGGCAGCCGCGGTATGGGCGGTGTGAAAGGCTACTTGGGATCGGTCAGCAGATCGGTCGTGCAAGAGGCGGAAGCGCCCGTTGTGATTGCGAAATAGCAGGCGCATCGCACAACGACGAGCACGGCAAGAAAGACAAGGACCACGTCATGCCATCACGCAATACGGGCATATTCACGAAGGGGTTTGTCCTCGGCACCCTGGTGAACCTGCTTTTGTACGTCAACTACTACACGCTCATGGTGGTCATGGCGAACTACTGCATGGAGACCTACGCCACCGACCTGGGCACGGCAGGATTCTCCGCGAGCATCTTCATCGTCGGCGCGCTTATCGCACGCTTCGTGAGCCCTGCGGTCATCGGCGCTCTCGGCAGGAAGAAAACCCTCGTCCTGGGCGTGGGCATGATGACCGTCCTTTCGGCATGCTACCTGCTGAACGCCGGGATGGCGGCGCTGTTCTGCATCCGTATCCTGCACGGGTTCTTCTACGGCCTGGCGCAGACCACCGTCACGTCCATCACCACCGAAAGCATCCCCGACGAGCATAAGGGCGAAGGCATCGGCTATTACATGCTCTCGGTCACCGTCGGCTCTGCTGTCGGCCCGTTTTTGGGGACCTCCCTCATGCACGGTCCTGGATTCACGGTCATGTTCATCGTGTGCTCCATCGTGGCGGCAGCAGGGTTGGCAGGCGCCACGAACGTGCACGACATGAAATCGAAAGCCGCAGCAGCCAAGGAAGCCCGTGAAGGAATCGAAGACCTGGCCGTTGCAGAGACGGCAGGCGCGCCCGATGCCAACGCCCATCCCGCGCGCGTTTCCCACCGAAAGCTTTCGCTCTCCACGTTCATCGAGTCGAGCGCGCTGCCCATATCCTTCGTCATCGTGCTGGTCTACCTTGGCTACGGCGCCGTCATCACCTATCTGAACGCGTTCGCCGCCGAAGCGAACTTGACCGCTGCGGCAGGCGTGTTCTTTGTCGCGTACGCCGTGACCATGCTCGTCTCCCGTCCTTTCACGGGCAAAGCGTTTGACCGGCGCGGCGACCTACCGGTCATGACAAGCGGCTTTATCGCGTTCGTAGCGGGCATGGTCGTTATCGGCACGTCCGGCAACGGCGCCATGCTGCTCGCAGGCGCCTGCCTGATGGGTTACGGCATCGGTACTATCCAGCCG
This sequence comes from Candidatus Aveggerthella stercoripullorum, assembly GCA_018712955.1. Taxonomy (GTDB): domain Bacteria; phylum Actinomycetota; class Coriobacteriia; order Coriobacteriales; family Eggerthellaceae; genus Aveggerthella; species Aveggerthella stercoripullorum. The sequence continues at coordinate 10,325 of DVGB01000045.1, read as the reverse complement.
AGCGGCCTTACGCTTGCAGTGCGACGGGCAGCAGACGACCGCTTTGACGTGGCGAATTCCACCTTCTTCATCTGCCTGGACGCTGCTATCGGCCTGTGCCCGCTCTTGCTTGGCTGGACCGTGCCGCTTATTGGCTACCGCGGCTTATTCGTGCTGCTCGGCGGCATTTCCATCGTGGCGTTCTTCCTTTACCTGGCTTTGCGCAAGCGTGGCCTGATCGCGTAGTGCACCAATATCGCAAAAGCGGGCTGACCGCCCAGGCCAGCCCGCATGCATCTTTTGTTGCTAACGCGCTTGTCACGCCCGCGGCTACTTCGCGCTCTCGAGCTCGTGTTCGTATTCGCGGTCGATAGCGCCCTCTCCGCTCGGCGGCTTGATGGAAAATCCCACATGCGGGCTCACCAAACTCACCACCGGCACGATTACCATCGACAGCACCATAGCCAATGCACCGCAGTTGATAGGCGAGGCGATGAGCGGTGTCCCGACAAACGTCAGAATCATGTTGCCCGTCGTCAGGCCGACGCCCACGATGAAGCTCGCCCACACGGCAGCGCGCGACGTGCGCCCGCTGTACAGACCCCAGAAGAACGGGCCCAGGAACGCGCCGGCCAGTGCGCCCCAAGAAATCGACATGAGCTGGGCGATGAACGTAATCGACGAGTTGTACTGCACGATGGCAATGCCCGCAGAGATCACGATGAACACCACGACGAGCACGCGGATGAAACCAAGCTGCTTTTTCTCGCTCATGTCCTTGACCACGTTATCTTTCAGCAAGTCGAGCGTCAGCGTCGAAGAGGACGTGAGCACGAGCGAGCTCAGCGTGGACATGGATGCGGACAAAACAAGCACCACCACGATACCGATCAGGATGTCCGGCAGACTGGAAAGCATCGTCGGGATGATGGAGTCGAACACCGGACCGGACGCGCCCATCTCCACCTGGTCACCATACAGACGCCCGAAACCTCCCAGGAAGTAGCTACCGCCTGCAACGACCATGGCGAAAAGCGTGGAAATGATCGCACCCTGTTTAATGGCCGGACCGCTCTTGATAGCATAGAACTTCTGCACCATCTGAGGCAGACCCCATGTGCCAAGGCTCGTCAGCACGATGACACCGAGCAGGTTCGGCAAATCGGGCCCGAAGAAGGAGACGAACGGGCCTGCCATCGCAGAGCCTTCGGCGGGAATCTGCGAAAGCGTGGTGAGAGCCTCGGTGAACCCGCCATTGTTGGCCAAGACCGCCGCAACGACCGCAACAATGCCCGCAAGCATGACCAGACCCTGGACGAAATCGTTCACGACCGTCGCCATGTATCCGCCGACCACTACGTACAGGCAGGTGACCACGGCCATGCCGATAACGCACACTTCGTAGGGCACGCCGAACGCCATTTCGAACAGGCGCGAAAGACCGTTGTAAACAGACGCTGTGTACGGAATCAGGAACACGAAGATGATGGCAGCCGCCGCAACCCGCAGGCCTTTGCTCTGGTAGCGCGCGCCGAAGAACTCCGGCATCGTAGACGCGCCCAGACGGTGCGTCATCTCGCGCGTGCGCGGGCCGAGCACCCACCACGCCAGCAAGCTGCCCAGAATAGCGTTGCCGATACCAATCCACGTGGCGGCAACGCCGTATTTCCAGCCGAATTGACCTGCGTATCCGACGAAAATGACCGCAGAGAAATAGCTCGTGCCGTACGCGAACGCCGAAAGCCACGGACCGACGCTGCGCCCTCCCAGAATGTAACCGTCTACGCTGGACGTGGACTTTTTGCACGCAACGCCGATACCGACAGCCACGGCTACGAACAGCACCACGATGAGTATTTTGACAAGCATGGGAATCCCCTTCGATACCTGGTATGCACTGCGAAGCCAGGGCGCGGCCTGTTGGCCACATGCGTTGGCGGCCTGCGGCCGCGCCCTGCACAATCCTGGTCGCCCCGAGTTTGCAAAAGGCGCCAGGCGGAAGTCGGACAGCAAGAAGTCCGGCCTCAGGAGGCGCACACGACGCTTGCTCGCAGTGCTGCGCGAAGGCGGAACCCCACGCACACGAAACTACCGTGCGCCCGGGATACTGCCTGCGAGCGCACGGCGAAAGCCCCGTGTGCTACAGGTATCGATAGGAATAATAGGTATAAGCGTAATAGGAAGCGAACGTCGAAAGCAGGCGCGCATTCACCACGGCATCAGACAGTGCCGCCGCACGCTTGAAAAAACCGATATGTTCGACGCTTTCGAACTGCATGTGGCCACTCTATCACACCGAAGCGTACCCCCGCCGTAAAATCTATGTTTCACGTGGAACGTTTGCGGGGATAATCCCTTTGCAGCACGCGCCGTACGCTTTGCCATCTGCCGCGTTCGGCGTGCAAGGCCCTTCTGTCCCTTCAGCCTGTTCAACCCTGCACGCCGCATAATCGGCTCCTTGATACCTTATCGCGCTGCTCGACCCTCTGCGCTTTCTCAGCCCTCCGGGGACTCTCGTTCTTCCTCGATGTCCGCGCGCAACGCTTCCTGTCGCAAGAACAAGAATCCCACGATGCCCGCAACAATGGAGGCCGCCAGAATGGCAGCTTTCGCCACAGCGACGGTCGCCAGGTCAGTAAACGCCAAGTTCGTCACAAAGATAGCCATCGTAAAGCCCACGCCGCCCAAAATAGACACGCCCACGATATGGCCCCAGCGCACGCCCTCCGGCAGATCGCTCAGCCCGGTTTTCACCGTGATGACCGTTGCAAGAAAAATACCGAGCGGCTTGCCGACGAGCAATCCGAAAAACACGCCCAGGGCAACCGGGTTCGTCACGACGGAAATCGGGTCAGACCCCACGATTACCACTGCCGCGTTCGAAAACGCGAACAACGGTAAAATCACGAAATAGACCGGCACGTACAGCATGTTGTCCAGACGCGTGACCGGCGGAATGGTCATGCGGGAAACGCGGCGCACTTTGTCGACTTCGCGCAGGTATTCCTTCTGTGCGATGTCGGGTTCGCCCGGATCGTAACGTTCTTCAACCTTGGAGCTTTTTTCAGCAAGCCACTCTCCCACACGGCCCAAGCGCACTTCGGAGCGAGCCGGTATGGTCAACGCCAACAGCACGCCCGCAAGCGTGGCATGCACGCCCGAGAACAAAACGCACACCCACATGGCAAGCCCGATAGCGAGGTAAGGCGCCAGGTCGTAGACATGCTTACGGTTCAACACCATAAGCACCGCGAACAGGACGAACGCCCCGACAAGCCATGCCAGGTCCAGCGAGCTGGTATAGAACACGGCAATGACCAGAATGGCTATCAGGTCGTCCGCAATGGCAAGCGTCGAAAGAAACGCGCGCAGCCCGAGCGGCACGCGCTTTCCCAACAGCGCAAGCAAGCCAAGGCAGAACGCGATGTCGTTCGATATGGGAACGCCCCATCCGTTCTGGAAATCACCGCCCGCGTTGATGGCAAGGTACACCAGCGCAGGCATGATGGCGCCGCCTACGGCTGCAACGATGGGAAGAAGGGCCTTGCGCGGCTCGGTAAGCTCTCCCGCAGTCATTTCGTACTTGATTTCCAAGCCCACCATCAGGAAAAACAACGCCATGAGAAAATCGTTGATGAAATGGCCCAGGCTTATTTCCGGACTGAACGATCCGATGGTGAACCCAAGATGAACGTCATGCCACAGCGCGTTGAAGTAAGGCAAAGCCGGGGTGTTCTCGATAGCGAACGCTACGAGCGCAGCAGCCACCATGAGCATGGTAGCACGGGTCGACGAATGCGTGAACTCTAGGAATTTGCGCTTGCGGCGATGCTGCTTTCGCGCTTCGGGCTCAAGGATGGCTTCGGTAATGTGGTGGCGTCCGGGCATGGGCGTCTCCTTAACAAGCGCGCCTTTGGCAAAGTGTGCCAAAGGCGCGCTCACAATACTTCGGTTTCTCTTGCGGTGACATACTACCGCAGCAGAGAACAGTCGCACGCTCGCATTGCGGGCGACCGGTTAATTACCACTAATTCTCTTGCAATTATGCTAGCGATAGAGCACGGTATACAGCGCGTTGCTCGCGTCGGCGCCGCTCGCAAGGCCTTGCTTCACGTCCACAATCTCGCGGCCGTTGCGCTGAAGGAATTCGAGCACTCCGTCGATTACCATACTCGTCGTGTCGATGCCCCACATCAGGCTGACCTTGAAGCATCCTGCATGGACATACCCGTCCGGCTCCTTCACGCGCATGGTCTCCAGTGCGCGCGCAACCTTCTCGAGATCCTTTTCTTCCTGTGACTTTCCTCCGTCGAACAGTCCCAACGCTTCCTCCTTGTTTGTTGGTGAGGTCGTTTTACCCTTATCGCGCGCATGCGGCCGACATGGTCGCGCCCAGCAAACGCAGCTGGCACGAGAGCTCAAAGCACGCTTCAGTGCACCATGAGGATACACGGCACCCGATGCATGCCGAACCCGACCACAGCATCAAAGGCCTCCGTCGACCATAAGGCCGACGGAGGCCTTTTTGGCACGTCTGCCTTAGTAACGGCTGTCGAAGATACGCTTCGTCTTCTTTTCCGAACGCGGCAGCTCGCCCATCGGAACGCCCACCGCATCCGGCGTGCACCCGATCTTCGCCTTGAAGATCATGGACAGCTCCTGCTCGCAGCGCTCCTTCTCCTCGCCCTCAAGCGGCGTTTCGAACAGCACGGTCAGCACGTCGCGGCCGGAAATGTTCTCGATCATGACCTGGTATTCGGAGCTGGCGCCGTCCGTGATGGCAATGACCTCTTCCACCTGCGCAGGGAACATGTTGCAGCCTTTGACCTTGAACATGTCGTCCGTGCGGCCGACCAGAATGTCGATGCGCGGATGCTTGTCGCCGTGCGGGCATGCGCACGCACCGGGAATGATGCGCGTAAGGTCGTGCGTGCGGTAGCGGATAAGCGGCGCGCCTTCCTTGCGCAGCGTCGTGAGCACGAGCTCGCCCACTTCGCCGTCGGGCAGCACTTCGCCGGTCTTCGGATCGACGATCTCGATGTAGACATAGTCGCTCCATACGTGCATGCCGTTGTGCTCGTGGCAGGAGATGCCGATGCCCGGGCCGTAAACCTCCGTGAGACCGTAGATGTCGAAAATCTCCACCCCAAGCTCGTTGGAGATGCGCTTGCGCATCTTGTCGCCCCAACGCTCGGAGCCGATGACGCCTTTGCGCAGGTAAATCTTGTCGCGCAGACCGCGTTCGTTAATTTCCTCCGCCAGCAGGAGCGCGTACGAACTCGTGGCGCCCAGAACCGTGGACTTCAAATCCTGCATCATCTGGAGTTGCTTGTCCGTGTTGCCCGGACCCATCGGGATGGCCATGGCGCCCAAACGCTCGGCACCAAGCTGGAAGCCGATGCCTGCCGTCCACAGACCGTAGCCCGGCGTAATCTGGATGCGGTCGGTGTTCGTGATGCCCGCCGTCTCGTAGCAGCGCGCGAACTGGATAGCCCAGTCGGTCACGTCCTGCTGGGTGTACGGAATAATGACCGGCGTGCCCGTCGTGCCCGAAGAGCTGTGGATGCGCACGACTTCTTCGTCCGGCACGGCCTGCAGGCCGAGCGGATACGCCGCGCGCAGGTCGGCCTTCTCCGAAAATGGAAGCTTCTCGAAATCCGCCTGCGTCTGCACGTCGGAAAGGTCGATACCCTCGAACTTCTTCGCATAGAAAGGCGAGCGTTCCTTCAGCGTCTTGAACTGAGTCTTCAAGAGGTCAAACTGTTCGTCGGTGAGTTGCATGGTCTTCTCTTTTCTCTCTTTCGCACGACGGGCATGCGGCATGCCCTGATCGCTTAACCGTTAATCTTACTGGATACCCTCCAGATGCGGGATGTTCGCAAAGCCCACGGCCAAATCCTCGTCGGTGGGGATATAGTCCGTCATCGTTCCGTTGCGGAACGCGGTGTAGGCGGCAAGGTCGAAATACCCCGTGCCGGTCAGGCCGAACACGATGACCTTCTCTTCGCCGGTCTCCTTGCATTTGAGCGCTTCGTCCATGGCAACGCGGATAGCGTGCGCCGATTCGGGCGCCGGCAGCGTGCCTTCAACGCGCGCGAAGAGCGTGGCAGCTTCGAACACGCGCGTCTGTTCCACTGCTCGCGCCTCGTCCAGGAAGCCGTCATGATAGAGCTGGGACAGGATGGGACTCATGCCGTGGTAGCGCAGGCCGCCAGAATGGTTGGGCGAAGGGATGAACCCGGAACCCAGCGTGTACATCTTGGCCAGCGGCGTGACCTTGCCCACGTCGCAGTAGTCGTAAGCGAAGCGACCGCGCGTCAGCGTGGGGCAGCTCGCCGGTTCGACCGCGATAAAGTGCGGCGCACGGCGCCCTGCCAGACGGTCTGCCATGAACGGCGCGATAAGGCCGCCCAAATTCGACCCGCCGCCTGCGCATCCGATGAGGATGTCCGGCTCGATGCCCAGCTTCTCGAGCGCCGTCTTCGTTTCCAGGCCGATGATGGACTGATGGATCATCACCTGGTTCAGCACGCTTCCCAGCGCATAACGACAGCCTTCGGTGGACGTCGCCTCCTCGACCGCTTCAGAGATGGCCGTGCCCAACGAACCAGTATTGCCAGGGTCTTTCGCCAGGATCGCGCGCCCCACGGCGGTCTCTTCGGACGGCGATTCGGTCACGCGCGCGCGGTAGGTCTCCATGATCGCTTTGCGGTGAGGCTTCTGCTGAGCCGAACACTTCACCATGAAAACATGCAGGTCAAGACCGAAGAACCCGCAGGCCATAGCCAGCGCGGTGCCCCATTGGCCTGCGCCCGTTTCGGTGGTAAGGCATTTCAGACCCTGCTGTTTCGCGTAGTAGGCCTGCGCGATGGCGGAGTTGAGCTTATGGGAACCGGACGTGTTGTTGCCTTCGAACTTGTAGAAAATCTTCGCGGGCGTACCGAGAGCCTCTTCGAAGAACTTCGCGTGCACGAGCGGGGAAGGACGGTACATTCGGTAGAATTCGCGCACTGGTTCGGGAATAGGGATATAACGGTCGGTGATGTTGAGCTCCTGCCGCGCCAGCTCGGTCGCGAACACGGGCGAAAGGTCGTCCACCGTCACAGGCTCGAACGTGGCAGGGTTGAGCATCGGCGCATGGTCGGTCTGCATGTCAGCGCGCAGGTTGTAGTAGTGCGTCGGCAGCTCTTCTTCGGACAGATACGTCTTGTACTCGGTGCTCGGTCGCATGGTCATCTTCATCTCCTTTCGCGAGGGAGACGAAGGCAATAAAAAAAGCCCTTGTCTCCTACATCCTTCTGCAGGGACAAGAGCGAAAACTCCTGCGGTGCCACCACTGCTTGACGCCTTGCGACGCCCACTCACGAACCGCGCCGGACGAACCGGTCACGCCTCTGCTCTGTAACGGGAGCACCCGTCTCATGCTACTACGTCTATCACCTGCATCCTCACGGTGCAGATGCCGACGATTTGCACGAGCCCTCGGAGGGCCATTTGATGGACCGCTTTCTACCGGGATCCCAGCATCCCCGGCTCTCTGGGAGGGCGCTTCCACCGTTACTTCCTCGTCAACGGTTATGGGCGCATCATAGCAGAATAAGTCGGCGCGCAACGTAAAAATCGGGCAAATGGCGTGCGGCACGACGCGCAAGCCGACAACCTGTCGACGGCAACAAATTCGCTGCAATGCGCCCATGGTTGCAGGCAAGCATGGCGGAACGAGCGCAACGACCGACCGCGCCTCGCTGAGCAGCGACTTTACCGCATCACGACGTCTGCCGGTCTGCGCGGAGCAGTCCGCGCGTACGCCACGGCAGGATAGCCTGCCAACAGTGCGCAGCCGACGCCCCGCTCATCCACGCCCAGCCATTCCTGCAGCCGCTTGCTATCGGACACGATACGCTTGAGATACCCACTATGCAGCACGCCCGCACCGTGCGCAAAAGCCACCAGTTCAAGATTTGCTGCTGCCAAGCCTGCATCCCACATGTTCGACGTGGATATCACCACGAACGCCGGTGCGTCGAACAGCAGCAAGTCGCTGCCCGTCTCTTCGCGTCTGCGCAGAAACCCGGCAAACGTAGCGGCATACGCTGGAAACTCGGCTTCCAGGCGCTTTACCACACCTGGTAGCTCCTCCCACAAAAGCGCGCGAAATTCCGCCAAGCGTTCTTGCACGACGATAGTGCGCGTGCCCTGCCGGTTTGCTGCCGTAGGCGTGTAGCGGACCGCTTCCACGAGATCGGCAATCACGTCGGCAGGCAGAGGCCGCTCCAGGTAGCGACGTATGCTGCGGCGGGATTTCACAGCAGCAAGCAAGCGATCGGGTTCAAGCGAGGATTCGCCGACGGTACACGGCTTCACTTCCGCCATGTCATACCCGTCAAAAGACACGGCGTTCGAAGGACAGACTGCCACGCAGTGCCCGCATTCCAAACACGGCCGAACGCATTCGGCAACACCGTTATCGTTCAAGCGGAGGACGCCGGGAAAGCAGTCTTCCACACACTGCCCGCAGCCTATGCACGCGCGCGGATCGACCGTGACAACAATCGCTCGTTCGCTCATCCGAAAGCTCTTTCGCACGACGTTTGCCCTTCGTACTACGCCACCGCCACCTCGATGGCTTTGAGATTGAGCGGAACGAAGCGTTCTTTCACGCAGGCCTTGATGGCCGCACGCAGGTCGTCCAGGGAGATTCCCATATCCGCCGCCTGCACTGCTTTCGCCAGCAGGATGGTGTTGAGCGCCTTGCGGTTGCCCACTTCGGCGACAAGCGCTTCGTCATTCACTATGACCAGGCATTCGACCTGGCTTTGCAGCGCGGTCAGCACGTCTGCTGCACGATAGGGGTTTTTCGAAAGCGAAGCCGTGACCGGCTGAACGGCCGTTGACGCCGTCACGACCAGGCCACCCGGTTTCAAGAAGGGAAGCACGCGCGCCGCTTCCGCGGGCTCGAACGCGATGACCACGTCGGCAGACTGCTGCGCCAAAAGCGGTGCGTGCACCGCTTCCCCCTCATTTCCCATGCGCACGTGGCTTACGACGCTGCCACCGCGCTGCGCCATGCCGATCGTTTCAGCCGTGCGCACCTTCCATCCTTTGTCCTGCGCAGCCTGCGCCAGCACCTTCGCCGCAAGCACCGTTCCTTGGCCGCCTACGCCGGCGAGAAGGATATTGATCATGAGCAACGCTCCTTTCGGTATGCCCGCCCGCGCCCGCTGAGGACAAGCGCAGGGGGAAAACCGCGCCTGCGCGCGGCGTCAATAATCTCAACGTGCTTCGACCGTGATGCACCCGAACGGGCACACTGCCGTGCACAAGCCGCATCCGGTGCACAGCGCTGCATCCACCACAGCCTGCCCGTGCTTCGCTTTCGGGCCGCGCGCGTCCACGTCGAACCCAATAGCCGGACAGCCGATGCTCGTGATGCACTTTTTGCAGCCCGTGCAGGATTGCGCATCGATGACCGCTGGAGCAGCAGGCTTTGTCAGCTGAACGCACGGACCTTCGTAGATGAGCGCGGACGGCCCTTCGAACTCGAGAGCCTCCTGCGCGGCCGCCAAAGCCTCATCTAGACAGAAGGGGTTGGCATGCACGATGCATTCCACACCGAGCGCCCGCAGCACGCCTTCGATGTCGAGGGGCTTCGAGTGCGGCCCCATGAGCGTCACGCCCGTGCCCGGATGCGGCTGGCTGCCCGTCATGGCCGTAGTCGCGTTGTCCAAGATGACGAAAGTCACGTCATGCTGGTTGTAAACGGCGTTCGCAATGCCGGTCATGCCGCTTGCGAAAAACGTGGAATCGCCCACGAAAGCGACGCATTTCTTTTCCGGCTCGGCGACGGAAAAGCCTTGCGCCATGGTGATGCCCGCGCCCATGCACAGGCAGGTGTCAATCGCATCAAGCGGCTGCGCGTTACCGAGCGTGTAGCACCCGATATCGCCGCACAACACCGCCGGGTTTGCGCCCAGTGCGCGCTTCACTGCGTAGAAGCTGCCGCGATGCGGGCAGCCCGCGCACAACACCGGTGGGCGCACTGGCAACGCACCTTCGAAAGCGGCGGGTTCCGGCAAGGCACTCGCTACGTTCGCTTCGGCGCCCGCGAACGCCGCGAACGCCGAGCTCAGACGGCGCAGGATGTCGTCGACCGTGTTCTCTCCCCGGTCGCGCGCCACGCCGTCGCGACGCCCGTACACGCAGCAGTCTGCATGGATACGGCCTGCCAGCATGGTGAGCTCGTCTTCGATCACATGGTCGAGCTCCTCAAAGACTATGACGTTTTCCAACCCGTCCAGGAACGCGCGTGCGGCACGTTCCGGGAAGGGGAACGGGGTTCCTACCTG
>DVGB01000044.1 GCA_018712955.1 Candidatus Aveggerthella stercoripullorum | reverse complement strand
CTGCCGATGCGACTTTGCCGTGAGGACTTCATTGCAGCGTAGGGCGCGCAGGCGGACCGTGGTATGCTGTCTGCGTTTTTTGGCGGGATCGGTCGTTGGTGAGAGGACATGCCATGACGCAGAACAGATATGTCGACACTCGAGGAAGCGTGAGCGTCGGGGTGCCGTTCACGGAAGCGGTCATCGAGGGGCTTGCTCCAGGAGGCGGCCTTTTCGTGCCAGAGCACATCCCGGCCTTTTCGCTCGAAGAGATCGTGTCGCTTGCGTCCTTGCCGTACGCCCAGCGTGCAGCGCGCGTGTACAAAGCGTTCGATATCGACCTTCCCGACGAGGAAGTCGACGCGCTCATGGCGGACGCGTACGGAGACAATTTCGACACGGCGGATATCTGCCCTGTCGTCTCGCTTGACGAGAAGACCCATATTCTCGAACTGTGGCATGGACCGACGAGCGCGTTCAAAGACATGGCGCTCCAATGCCTGCCGCGCTTTTTTGCCGCGTCCGCAAAACATCTGCGCGAACAGGGCAAAATCGGGCATGAGTTCCTGATTCTCGTTGCCACGTCGGGGGATACCGGCAAGGCGGCTCTTGAGGGGTTCCGGGACCAAGAAGGCGTGAAAATCGCGGTCATGTACCCCGATGGCGGCGTGAGCGATATCCAGTACAAGCAGATGGCCACGCAAGAGGGCGACAATGTCATGGTCTGGGGCGTGCGCGGAAACTTCGACGACTGCCAAACGGGCGCGAAAGCCGTGTTCGGAGACGAAGCATTCAACGACCGTTTGATGGAAGAGCGTAAAATTGCTCTTTCCAGCGCGAACTCTATCAACTGGGGCAGGCTGCTGCCGCAAGTGGTGTACTACCTGTCGAGCTATGCCATGCTGGTGGCGCAGGGCAAGCTCGAGGCGGGGCAAGAGCTTGACGTGTGCGTGCCGACGGGCAATTTCGGCAATATCCTTGCGGCCTATTACGCAAAGCGCATGGGAGCGCCTATCGGTATGCTGTTCTGCGCGAGCAACGAAAACCGTGTTCTGACCGATTTCATCAATACGGGCGTCTACGACATTTCCGACCGCGAGTTCGTGCTCACGCCCTCGCCTTCGATGGACATCTTGGTCTCGTCCAACCTCGAGCGCCAGCTCTTCGAGCTGACCGGCCGCGATGCAGAAGCCATCAAAGGCTGGATGGAAGACTTGAAGCGCGAAAAGCGCTTCCAGGTTGACAAAGAGACGTTTGCGCAGATGCGCGAGTTGTATGCGTCCGATTCGGTCGATTCTGCAACGTGTCTTGAAACCATCAGGAAGGTCTTTGAGGAAACAGGCTATCTGCTCGATCCGCATACGGCGGTTGCATTCGAAGCAGCACAGCGACTTCGCGGTGAGAACCCGGTACTGGTAGCAAGCACGGCGCATTGGGCGAAGTTCGGAGAGGCGGTCTACCGCGCGCTGCACGGAATCGATCTGCAGGACGCTCTTCCCGAGGCGGTCTCTGCGCTCACGGGCTGTCAGCTGAACAATCTGATTCAACGCGAGACAGGGGCTTCGGAAGTTCCGGCGGGCTTGGCGCGGTTGGACGCCATGACCGTGCGCTTCACTGACGTCATCGAGGGCGACACGGACGCTATCGAGCGTGCTGTCCTTGCGTTCTGTGCTCAGTAATTAGTTCATGGGAACAATACCGGTTTGCGTGCCATTGCACTGGGTATAAAGTACACAGGATATAATGAGGTTTCTCGGATAATGGCATGCAAGGAGCGAGAGGCACGAAAGAAAGGGTGCGTCCCATGGGCAGTTTCAGGGCACTTGAGGCGAACGTGAAGATAAGCATCGTCAGGCCGGGGGTCGATTCTAATTCGGCGTTCGGACCCGGCGTTGCGCGCTTATGCAAGGGTGTGCGCGAAAAGGGGTCGCTTTACGCTGCTGCACGCGAGATGGGCATGGCTTACAGCAAGGCTTGGCGCATCATGAAAGATACCGAAGCGGCGCTGGGCATGCAGCTTCTGGACCGGGATGGAGCGCACGGCAGCAGCCTGACCAAAGACGGGGACAAGCTGCTTGACGCTTATCTTGAGCTGGAGGCGAGCGTGGCGAAAGAGGCCGAAGAGCGTTTCCACGATATCGTCGACTAAAACGGCACCGTGTGCTGACTGTTACGGAAGCCCGGCGGGGATGTGCCTGCCGGGCTTCCGTGCGTTCTGGGGGTTGTGCGGCTGTTCTGGAGGATGCGTGATTTTCGGCAAAATCGTGAAAACAAGAGCGTGAGGCGCATGTCGCAAAGCAAAATCGAAGCTCATTCCAAAAAGTTATCCACGGCTTTCTTTCTCCGATTGTTTGGGTTATCATGCTTTTGGTTAGATATGGTGAACAAGACCTATTCACCAGGCAATTCCCAAAGGAGGATCGATTATGCACGAAGCAGTAGTCGCGGATTCGGGGGCTGCCGTAATGTCGGAACCCCAGATTAAAGGCGCGCAGCTTCCGCTGGCGCTGGTGGTGCCAGGCGCGACCGTCAACGTGCTCAAAGTGCGCGGCAAGGGAGATTTGCACCACCATTTGGAAAACCTTGGCTTTGTCGAAGGCGCTTCGGTCAGGGTCGTTTCTGAAAATGCCGGAAGCCTTATCGTCGAAGTGAAAGGCGCCCAAATTGCGCTCGATAAGCAGGCGGCATTAAAGATCATTACGGGGTAACGCCATTCCGTTCGGGAATACGGCGGGTTGTTGGCCGCGTCATGAGCGGTCAGGCTTGCGTTTCGGCATAGCTCGGATTCCAGGCATGCGCGGAGGATGGTCCTCCCGGGCGAAAGGCAGGAGGGGTTTGCCCTCGAAAAGCGAAGAAAGGTAGGGGACATGGCAGCAGATGCGCAGGGAAAGACGTTGCGCGATGTGGGCATTGGGCAGACAGCGCGCGTTCGTCGACTGGTCGGAGAAGGCGCCGTCAAGCGTCATATCATGGACATGGGAATTACGAAAGGCGTGGAAGTGTATCTGCGCAAGGTCGCGCCGCTGGGCGACCCGCTGGAGGTCACCGTGCGCGGATACGAGCTTTCGCTGCGAAAAAGCGAGGCCGAATGCATCCTGGTCGACGAGTGATTCGGCGCGAAGGGCGGAGAGCCCTTTTAAAATGAGATGCGGTTAGTCTCAGTTAACTTAGTATCGTTATCGAGGCAATGCTTTCCGTCCGCTCGGGAGGCTTGCGTAAGAAAGGAAGGACATGGGCATCCGCGTAGCTCTTGCCGGCAACCCGAACTGCGGCAAGACGACCTTGTTCAATAATCTGACAGGCGCAAACCAGTACGTCGGAAACTGGCCAGGCGTTACGGTCGAGCGCAAAGAGGGCACGTACGTACGGAACAAGGAGGTTGCGATCGTCGACCTCCCGGGCATCTATTCGCTCTCGCCGTACTCGCCTGAAGAGATTGTCAGCCGCGAGTATTTGATCGACGACCGTCCTGACGTCGTCATCAATTTGGTCGACGCCACCAACCTTGAGCGCAACCTTTATCTGACCACGCAGATCCTTACGCTGGGGCTGCCGGTCGTTATGGCGCTCAACATGATGGACGTGGTGGAAAAGAACGGCGACAAGATTGACGTCGAAGGGCTTTCAGAAAAGCTGGGGTGTCCTATCGTGGGCATTTCTGCCCTGCGCAACCGAGGGACCGAAGAGCTCATGGCGGCGGTCGAGAAGGCGGCGCAGTCGCACCAGCCTGCTGCGCCGCGCTTGTCGTTCACGAAGTCCCTGGCAGACGCTGTCATGCAGGTCGAGGGCATCTTGGGGAGCGCGGTCGACGACGGCTTGAAGACGTGGTATGCCATCAAGATGCTTGAGGGCGAAGGCCGCACGGAAGCGAGGCTGAAGCTTCCGGAAGAGAAAACGGCCCAGATTGCGAAGGTACGCGAAATGCTCGAGGCCGAATACGACGACGACATCGAATCCATCGTCACGTCCGAGCGATACGACATGATTTCCGATATTACCGCCAAGACCGTGCGGTCTTCGGGCAAGAGCTTGAGCACTACGCAGAAGATCGACCGCGTGGTCACGAACCGCATTCTCGGCCTGCCGATCTTCATCGCCATCATGTTTTTCGTCTACTGGCTTTCCATCAGCATCGGCACCGGCGTCGTGACGGACTGGGCTAACGACGGCATTTCCGGCGACGGCTGGCTGTACACGGGCGGCGCTGCTTACGAAGAGGCTGTGGGCGAATGGGAAGGCCAGCAGGCAGAAGCCGAGGCGTATTTGGCAGCCGCTGAGGAAGCGGGATTGGATGTCGAGGGCTATACCGCCGCAATGGAGGTCGCCGAGCCCGAAGACGCTTCGGATGCTGAAGCGGTCGCTGCCTACGACGAAGCGCAGGCTACCATTGCCGCGTTCATGGAGGAGGCGGAAACCGCGAACGTCGTCGGCGAGCTTGAGGACGAGGAAACAGGTGAAGTCTCCTCGGTCGACTACGCCGCATTTGCGGCTGCCGCCGCTGCCGAAGAACCCGATCCGTCAACATTCGGCCTGTTCATCCCCGGCTTGACACCGGTCATCGCCAACGCGCTGTCGGCTGCAAACGCTGCCGACTGGGTTCAAAGCCTGGTTCTTGATGGCATCGTTGCAGGCGTGGGCGCGGTTATCGGCTTTATTCCGCAGCTCATCATCTTGTTCTTGCTGCTTGCCATCCTTGAGGGCTGCGGCTACATGGCGCGCGTCGCCTTCGTAATGGACCGCATTTTCCGTCGTTTCGGCCTGTCCGGCAAAAGCTTCATTCCCATGCTCATCGCCTCCGGCTGCGGCGTGCCTGCGGTCATGGCGACGAAAGCTATCGAGAACGAGCGCGACCGCCGTATGACCGTCATGACCACCACGATGATTCCGTGCGGCGCGAAGATGCCCATCATCGCGCTTGTGTTCGGTGCGCTTGCGGGCGGCAACTACGAAGAGACGTGGTGGGTTGCCCCGATGTTCTACTTCCTGGGGCTCGCCGCCATCATCGTGTCGTGCATCATTCTGAAGAAGACCAAGATGTTCGCGGGCGAGACCATGCCCTTCGTCATGGAGCTGCCGCACTACCATATCCCTACGGTGAAATCCGTTCTTATGTCCACGTGGGAGCGCGTGAAGGGCTATATCGTCAAAGCAGGTACCATCATCTTCCTGAGCTCCGTGGTCATTTGGTTCCTCTCGAGCTTCGGATTCTACGAGGGTTCTTTCGGCCTGCTTGACACCGAGGTCGACGACTACATGCAGTACAGCCTCATGGCGTATGTCGGCAATGCCATCTGCTGGCTGTTCGCCCCGCTGGGATTCGGCACGTGGGATGCCGCCGTCACCTCCATTACCGGCCTGGTGGCAAAAGAGAATGTCGTGGCAACGGTGGGTATTCTTACGAGCATGGCGGACGCTGGCGAAGCGGATCCGAACCTCTGGGCCTCCTTCATGGCCATGCTTGGCGGCAGCAGCGCCGCAGTGATGGCGTTCTGCGCGTTCAATCTGTTGTGCGCACCTTGCTTCGCGGCCATCGGCACCATTCGCCGCGAGATGGCGAGCGCGAAATGGACCTGGTTTGCAATCGGCTACCTGACCGTGTTCGCTTGGTGCATCGGCGTCATCATCTACCAGCTGGGCGGCCTGGTGACCGGCGAAGTGGCATTCGGCCCCTTCACTATCCTAGCGCTTGCTCTTCTTGCGGGGTTGCTGTTCCTGCTGTTCCGTCCTATGCCGAAGCGAGACGAGGTCGTTGTCGGCAAAGTGCTGGAAGGCGAGGCTGCCTAGGGCTTTTCAGGCTCCTTTCGGAAGGAGCCCCTAAAGGATGCCGTGGCTGCGGCGTTATACTGCAATCGAAAAAGGCCTGCCGGTTTGGGCGTATGTCCACCGGCAGCGCCTTTTCTCTACGTTGCTTGTCTAGAAAAGGCAGGCAGAAAGGAGCGTCCATGTTCGTTCCGCTTGAGCTCACCCCGTCAACGGTCGTCGTGCTGCTGCTCATCGTTGCCGCCATGGTCTGGGCGGTGCGTCGTATTACGCGTCGTGGCCTGTGCGACTGTAAGGACCATTGCGGTTCCAAGGCCTGCTCGAAATGCGGCGCGGCAGACCGTATGGTCAAAGAGATGGAGGAAGCGGCAAGGTCTTCGAAATAGCGTCGCTACAGGTTGAGTCCCTTGATGAAGGAGCGCCATTTCTCGAACGACTCGTCGCTGATGGCATGCTCCATCTGGCATGCTTCCTTTTCGGCGACCTCGGGCTCGATGCCGACCGCCTTCGTCAGGAACTCGCGCAGCATGCGGTGGCGCCCGAATACTTGGGAGCCGTACGCGTAGCCGTCTTCGGTCAGCGTGACATCCCCGTAATACGGCTGGTCGACCAGGCCCTTTTCCTTCAGGGACGTGACGGCTTTGTTGACCGAGGCTTTAGAGACCCCAAGCTTGTTCGCTATGTCGACGGATCGCACGGACACGTCCGTCGTGCCGCCTAGCATGACGATGGCTTCCAGGTAGTCCTCGTGAGACATGGACATTTTCTCCATGTGCGACCTCGTTTCTCGGTGGTGGTGAATGGTTCGCATTGTACTACAGCACATACAACCGGTCGGCGGGCGGAAGGCGTTGTGCGGTGAAGCGGCGGGGTGTTTCGTCCGACTGTGAGGTCTTCGTTGAATCGGCGAAACCTGCGCGTCATGGGCGCATGCGAACGTTCGAATGTGCTATCTTGGTAAGGCTCGAAAGCATAACCGAACTTCAATCCGACCCGATGCTGCAAGGAGCGATTTCTCTGGCTACGTACTCTAACATTCTCCCGTTCGACGAAGTGTCCGGAATGTCGCGCAATGGCGCGCACGGTATCGGCAAAGAAGGGTATCCAGAGCCGTTCGTCTCGCCGTTTTCCCACGCTTCTCGTTCTTCGGGGTCCGTTGCGGGCCGACCTCGCCATGCGGGCGTTTCGGTGGCGCCTCGGGTTCGGAAGAGCACTGCGCGCGGTGCGTCCCAGGACGGCTGGGCGCGTTCGTCGATGTTGCGTTCGGGCGAAGCATCCGCTCTGGCGGACTCTTCCCGCTCGGGCTTTTCTCGCCCTGCGGCGACTCGTCGCTCTTCTGGCGCTGCGCAAGGATGGGATTACGCGGAGGACGAAGGTGCCATGCCCCGGTATGGCGGCAGCCCTGCGCGCTCGGAGAAATCGGGCTTTGCGGGCTTTTGGCGCTCCCGTCGCAAAGAGAAGGCCAGCCGCGAATTCGATCGCCGTTACGCTTCGGCGCCCTCTGATCCTTCGGCGGGTCCGCGCGCAGCGCTCTACAAAGGCCAGATGGGGGCTACCCACAAAAAATCGTCTCGCATGCAAAGCCAGGGGCAATCGGCGAACGGTCGCGTGAGGGAGTTTGCCGTCAAACGCCAGCGTTTCTCCCGTTCGGCGCTCGTCTATGGGCTTATTGCCGCCGTCGCGTGCTTTGCGCTTGCGTTCGTGGTCGTCTATCCTGCCGCGCGCGACTATTACGTCATGATGCGCACGACCGCGCAACAGCAGGCAGAGTATGAGGCGCTCACGGAACGCCAAGACTACATCCAGGCCGAAATAGATCGCCTGTCCACCGACGAAGGCATCGAGGATGAGGCGAGCAAGGAGTTCGGATGGGTGAAAGAGGGCGACAACGCCGTGTATGTGAACGGGCTTGACCCTTCGGATGAAGATCCGGTCTATGCCGACGTGCTGGCAGGGAGCGTTCCGGCTCCTGCCACCTGGTATTCGGGCTTGCTCGACCCGTTGTTCGGCGTCGACCCGAACAATGTCGGTTCGTCGAAGTAGCAGCAGCAAACGCAGCATACCTGCGCAACGATGCCGTCAGGCCGCGTGCCAACGGTGGCTTTCGTAGGCGGTCGTACTATATTGGCCGTACGAGGGCAAAGAGGCGTGCAGGCCGACGGCCTGCACGCCGTTCGCGAGAAAGGGGCGGTAATGCCCGGACTGAACGAATCCTGCGCACAGCGGTTTGCGGCCATCGACATCGGAACGGTGACGTGCCGTCTGCTCGTGGCTGACGTGGACGCGTCTGGAGTGCACGAAGTGCGGCGCGCTCACGCGATCACGAACTTGGGGGAAGGGGTCGCATCGAGCGGGGTCTTGCTTCCTGCCGCGATGCAGCGCGTCGACGAGCAAATGCTCCGCTTTCTGGATATCATCGACGAATGCCGCGACGGCATCCAGGGGGGCATCCCTCTTACCGCGGTCGCTACCTCCGCGGCGCGCGATGCGCGCAATGCGGACGAATTTACAGCGCTGTTGAAAAAGCGCGGCATCGAGCTGTCCGTGATTCCCGGAGAGCGCGAGGCGGAGCTTTCGTTCAAAGGGGCTTCGAGCTCGTTTCCGCCCGTTCCTTTGTTCGTGGTGGACGTGGGCGGGGGCTCGACGGAGATTATTGCAGGACAGGCAGGCCAGGCACCCCAATTCCGCCGCTCGTTCGACATCGGATGCCGCCGCGTGACGGAACTGTTCCTTCATGACGACCCGCCTGCGCGGGAGGAACTTGAGCGCGCCCGTTCTTGGGCGCTCGGCACGTTCGTTCCGTTCTTCCAGACGGTTCGCGAGGCGGGCTTCAAAGGGCAGACGATGGCTGCTGTGGCGGGCACTGCCACGAGTGTGGTGGCCATGCACCTGCGTTTGGAGCACTACGATCCTCGGCGCGTGCATCTTTCCGTCATCGACCGGGAAACCCTTGACGCGCTGGAGCGGAGCACCGCGGCAATGCCGCTGGCAAAACGGCGCACCATCCCCGGACTCGAGCCCGATCGCGCGCCGGTCATCGTGGCGGGGCTCGTTATCCTGCAAGCGGTGCTGGATGCGGCGGGCATGGAGTCCTTCACCGTGAGCGAGACGGACATTCTGCACGGCATAATCCTAGACGCGTCCCTTCGGCATGGAAAGCAGGATGCGCCGACAGTGTAAGAGCGCTTTCTTCCACGAAGGAAGAGGGCTCTGCGCTTTCGCCTTTTGAGGAAGGGCCGGTCGCGACTGTGCTCGTTTTGCCCGCAAGCTGCAACTGCGCCCGTTCGCTGCCTGGTCTTTTGCTATGATAAGCACCGTTGTCCCAAAAAGACCAAACGGGAGCGTGGCGGAATTGGCATACGCAGGGGACTTAAAATCCTCCGTCTTCGGACTTGTGGGTTCGAGTCCCACCGCTCCTACCAGGTTGGAACGGATAGCGACAGGGAAGACCCAAGGGGAAGGCCCGGTGGGGCTCGAACCGATGAGGTGGGTTTCCGTGAAGAAAACTGCCCGGTGGGCAGTTTTCAGGAAACCGCCCGACCGAGCCTGCGAGGGAGGGGTAGAGCGTCCCGCGCAGCGGGGCGCGGGAGTCCCACCGCTCCTACCAGGTTGGAACGGATAGCGACACAGGCAAAGCACTCTGTTCATCACGACAGAAAAGGCGAGGCGTACTTTATGACGACCATTAACGAAATCATGGCAGCAGCCGCGGTTCGGCCAACGAACTTCGCGGATTACCTGAACGCTTTCGCCGCCCAAGTAGGCGACCTGGTGAACAGCTATCTGCCGACGGGCACTCATCCGGACATGGATCGCTACCTCTACACCCCGCTGAAGGAGTACAGCAAAAACGGCGGCAAGCGCCATCGTCCGCTCATCTGTTTCGCCGGTTGTTTGGCCGTCGGGGGAGATGTTGACCGCGCGATGTCCGCAGCAGCGGCCATCGAGCACTTCCATACGGCAGCGCTCATTCATGACGACATTGCAGACGAAGCCGAGTTGCGCCGCGGCGAGCCGTGCATGCACTTGACCGAAGGCATCGGGCTTGCCATCAATGCGGGCGATTTGGCGCTTTCCCTGGTAAATGGCACGGTTGTCAACGATCCGCGTCTTGACAGCGACACGAAGGTCCGTGTGATCGACGAGCTTATTCGCATGACGCGCCATACCATCGAGGGCCAGGCGCTGGACATCGGGTGGGCGCGCGACGGCCGCTACGACCTGAAGACCGAAGACTACCTCACTATGGCGACGCACAAGACCGCCCATTATTCCGGCGCAGTGCCGCTTGCGGTTGGCGCCATCGTCGGCGGCGGTGCCGAGCCCGAAATCGAAGGCCTGCGCGCTTACGGCCTGGCATGCGGCCTCGCATTCCAGATTCAAGACGACCTGCTCAACCTCATCGGGTCGGAGGAGTCCACGAAGAAAGATTTCCGCAACGACATCACCGAAGGCAAGCGCACGCTTGTAGTGGTGCATGCGCTGCAGCATTCGGACCAGCGCGATCGCTTGATCGAGATTCTTTCGGCGAAAGAGAAGGACCCGGCGGTGCTCGCAGAAGCGGTTGCCATCATGGAGGCTTCCGGCAGCATTCAGTACGCGCGTTCGTATGCGGAAGACCTTACGGAAAAGGCAAAGGCGCGCTTGGTCAAAGAGGTGCGCCCGTCCGATGCGCGCGATCTGCTCGCTTCGATGGCGGACTGGTTCGTGCATCGCTTCAACTAGCCTTCTGCGTGGGCGTGTTTTGCCCGCGTGAGCGCGCTTCCCTCGGCCCGCGCGTGTTTCCGAAAAGGACGGGACCTTCGGCTCCGTCTCGCAAAGGGCGCGGAAAACGTTTTTGTTGCAACATTTTGCGACAAGGAAGACTAAGCGTGAGATTGAACCGACAGGGCAGGCTGTAGGCATTAGGTGAGCTTGCGCACAACCGCTTCACGGTGCGGGATGGTGCGGTACAATGCAGCCCATGATTAAGATTGAACTACATGACACGGGCGCGGCCGTCGAAGACGTGCAGCAGCGCCTCGCCGCTCTCGGCTATCTGCGCGAAGAGCAAGTAACCGGAACGTTCGGAGACGTCACGGCGGGCGCCGTGCGCGCTTTCTGCCGGTCGGTCGGCCTGCCCGAAGAAGGGGCGGTCGACGACAAGGTGTGGGCTGCGCTCGTGGACGCTGGCTACCGCATGGGAGACCGCACGCTGTTTTTGCGCATGCCGTATTTCCACGGCAATGACGTGGCGGAGTTACAGCGCGCACTGGGCGCGCTCGGGTTCGCCTGCGGCGTGGAGGACGGCATCTTCGGCGCATACACGGAATTGGCGCTCCGAAAATTCCAGATGAACATGGGATTGTTCTCGGACGGTATCGCGGGCGCGTTCACCTTTGCCGCCATCCGCAATCTCCACCATTCATGGGAGGGGAAGCCTTCCGGCGAAGTCTCGACCGAATATCTCGGCTTTGCGCGCGCTGCGGACGTTTTGGAGCGGAACGCGCTTTGCCTGTTCGGTACGTGCGAGTTCACGCGCAGCGTCGCATCCCGTATGTCGAACCTGGCGCTTGCCACGAATCCGGCCTCGAAGCTCATCAGCGCGGACTCCCTTTCCGTCGCCCCGGGCAACGACATGCTGCTTGTGCATATCGTGCTGCCGGAGCAGCCGACGCCTGAGGCGGTACCGCGCGTGTTCTATGAGGACGAATCCTCGCTGGCGCTTCGCTTGCGTGCTGCCCTTGACGCAGTTTCCAGCACGCCACCGCGCATTGCGCTCGAGCTGCCGGGCACGATGTGGCAGGATGCTGGCGTGGGCCGCTCTGCGCAGCATTTCGCCATTACGCTGCTCGACGCGCTGTGCTCTGCGCTTGCTTCGACGAACCGTTAGACCCGGAACCCGGAAGGAGCTTGAACAGAACCCATGGAAGCATCCGCCATTATCCTGGCTGCGGGCGAAGGCACCCGCATGAAGTCGAAAAAGCCCAAGGTTGCGCATGAAGTGCTGGGCAAGCCGCTTATCAGATGGGTCGTCGACGCGGCGCATCAAGCCGGGATGCAGGATGTGGTCTGCGTTCTCGGCCATGCGCGCGAGCAGGTTATCCCGCTGGTGGAAAAGGACACCACGATCGTGTTCCAGGAGCAGCGGCTGGGCACGGGCGACGCCGTGAACGCATGCCGTGAGGCCATGGCGGGCAAGACCGGTTCGGTCGTCGTGCTTTCGGGGGACAGCCCGCTCATCACGCCGTCGACCATCGAAAGCCTCGTTCGCGTGCGCGAGTCCGAAAACGCCGCCATGGTGGTGCTCACTATGGAGCTTGACGAGCCGTTCGGCTACGGCCGCATCGTGCGCGCAGCAGACGGCACGGTCGAGCGCATCGTGGAGCAGAAAGACTGTTCGGCGGAGGAGGCAGCGCTGACGGAATGCAATTCCGGTTTCTACTGCTTCGACGTCGAGGTGCTTTTCTGGGCGCTTTCCCAAGTGAACAACGACAACGCACAGGGCGAATACTATCTGACCGATGTGCTGGAAATTTGCCGCAGGGCGGGCCACAAGGTCATTTCCTTCTCGACAGGAGACCCGTCCGAATGCGCGGGCGTGAACTCTCGTGCGCAGTTGGCGGCGGCCACGAAGGCGGCTCAGCAGCGTATCAACGCCTATCACCTGGCGCAGGGAGTCACGATGACCGACCCTGAGCTTGTGTGGATCGGGCCGGACGTGCAGATTGGCCGCGATGTGGAGATTCTGCCGCTCACTATGCTTATGGGCTCGACGGTCGTGGGCGAAGATTGCGTTCTTGGTCCGAACACGCGCTTGACTGACACGAAGGTCGGCTGTGGCTGCACGATCGACGAGACGGTGGCTCTCGAAGCCGTTCTCGATGACGGCGCCACCTGCGGTCCGCGCGCGTACCTGCGCCCAGGGGCGCACCTGTGCGAAGGCGCGAAAGCGGGCACGCACGTGGAGATCAAGAAGAGCACGGTGGGCGCGGGCTCGAAAGTCCCGCACTTGAGCTACATCGGCGATGCGACCATCGGCACGGGCGTGAACATCGGCGCCGGCACCATCACCTGCAACTACGACGGCGCAAACAAGCATAAGACGTTCATTGGCGACGACGTGTTCGTCGGCAGCGACACGATGCTGGTAGCGCCGGTGACCGTGGGCGACCGCGCGTTGATCGGTGCAGGCTCTGTCATCACGAAAGATGTGAGCGAAGGGGCTCTCGGCCTTGGCCGTGCACGCCAGACGGAGCTTCCTGGATGGGCGGACGCTCACCGCAAAACGAAAGAGTAAGCTCGTTCCGGCGTCTTGCTGCCTGGCGGACGCTGAGCGCGGTGGGCCGCGTGGTATAAGAACGATGCGGCCACGGCCGCATGCTCCGGTTAGTTGACGGGGCGCTGACGAAAGGCGGACAAGCCCTAGGCTTGTTCGGCGTGCCGGGAGGCGGGCATGCGCTCGTTTCGAAGAATGCGCACGGCACGCACGATGAAAGGAGAACGCGCAGATGACCGAAATGCAGAAGAGCTTGGCGGTGTTCGCGGGCTCGACCGCCCCGGCGTTGGCGGAAGAGATTGCCACGTGCCTGGGCACGACGCTGGGCAACGTGAAGCTCGAGAAGTTCTCGAACGGCGAGATTTATGCTCGCTACCTGGAAAGCGTCCGCGGTGCAGACGTATTCATCGTGCAGTCCACGTCTACGCAGAACGTAAACGAAGCCATCATGGAGCTTCTTATCATGGCCGACGCTGCCAAGCGCGCGTCCGCCCGCACGGTGAGCGCTGTCGTGCCGTGCTACGGCTATGCACGCCAGGACCGCAAGGCCGCTGCGCGCGAGCCTATCACGGCAAAGCTGGTGGCGAACCTTATGACGGTCGCCGGCATCACGCGCGTTATCACGATCGACCTGCACCAGGGTCAGATCCAGGGCTTCTTCGACAACCCGGTCGATCACCTGACTGCGCTGCCCATCTTTGCCGACTACTTCCGCAAGAAGGGCCTGGACATGGAACGCGTGTGCGTCGTAAGCCCCGATGTGGGCCGCGCGAAGGCTGCCAAAAAGCTCTCCGACATGCTGGGAACCGACCTTGCCATCATGCACAAGGGCCGTCCTGAGCACAACAAGGCTGAGATCACGGCGCTGATCGGTAACGTCGACGGCAAAATCTGCATTGTCAACGATGACATGATCGACACGGCGGGCACGCTGTGCGCAGCCGTTGCCACGCTGAAGGAAAAGGGCGCCGAAAAGGTCTACGTGTGCGCTTCCCATCCGGTGTTCTCCGGCCCGGCGTACGAGCGCCTGGAGAAATCCCAGATTGACGAAGTAGTCGTCTGCAACACCATCCACGTGCCGCCGGAGCGCCAGACGGGCAAAATCACGGTCATTTCCGTGGCGCCGCTTCTTTCGCGCGCTATCCGCAACGTGTACAACAACGGCTCCGTTGCGGAGCTCTTCGATCCGGAGTTCATGCTCTAAAGGGTTGGGCCGGTCTGTCGACCGGCCCACTTGTCTGACGCGCGGCTTTTCGGAGCACCGAATCTCGCCGCTGGAAAAGGCTCGGCGGACCTGAACTGCATTCCTCAAGAAAGAGGGAGGCAGTTCAAGGTCCAGCCGAGCTTTTTCATGGCGAATCCTGGTGCAAGAAGACTCTTTTGTGCTCGGAAAGCTACGCAAAGCAAGGTCAAAGGCAAAGCCAAAACCAAGGTCGAAGGCAAAAGCAAGGTCAGAGCCAAAGTCAAAGAGGTGCTTGCGGTACTGCGCATGCGACAGCGGTGCCCGCTTTGCTGTCAGCAGCTGGGGCTTTCGCTACCGGGTGCGATGCTATGGTGTTTTGCGGTTCGAGAGATTGGATGGGCCTTTCGCGCAGGCTTTCCTGGGTTTGTGCTCGGAACGCTGCAATCTATGGTCATTATTTGCGATAGAGACGCCCTCAAGCGTCCCGAATGCAGAGTGCGTTCTCATTCGGGCATTTTGAGCCGAGGGAAGAATTGCAGTGACCTGGGGTTTTGTCGAGATGGCATCAGCGGGTACGTCCAAACGGCTCGTCTCGAGCGTCTTTATCGTAAAAAAGCGGCAGGAAACCGGCGCTATCGTGCGCAAAGTTTCATCTGCGCACGAAATACGGTGCCTGGTGCGGGGTTGCGTGCGAAATGGATTTCGCACGAAGCGGGATTTGCACGAAGCAGACCGTGCACATAGCGGGATGGGCAGGAAAGGGATTGCGCGCGAAGGCGGCGGAGGCTTTCGGGCTACCTCTTTGATTATGTCCCGTTGTTCGGCGTAGAGGGTGCGCGTGTATAATCAGGCGCAGTGCACGTTTCGGGCGCTTGCAGGGCGGCGGCCGGATGACTTGAGAAGGGTTGGGCATGTATTTGATCGTGGGCCTGGGAAATCCGGGTGAGGAATACGAGCACACACGGCATAACGCAGGGTTCGACACGCTTGATCTGATTGGCGAAGAGGCGGGAGCTCGCTACTGGAAGACAGAGTGCGGTGCGCTCACGGCGAAGGGCGTCTATCGCGACGAAGACCTTGTCCTGGCGAAGCCGCAGAGCTATATGAACACTTCCGGAGGGCCAGTTAAGCAGCTGTGCAACGCCTACGGCGTCGACCCGGACCACCTCATCGTCATCCACGACGAGCTGGATATCGACCCGGGTACCGTTCGCGTGAAATTCGGCGGTGGGCATGCAGGGCACAACGGTCTGCGCTCTATCTGCGACAAGCTGGGTACGCGCGACTGGTTCCGCGTGCGCGTGGGCATCGGCCGCCCGCCGGGGCGCATGAACGTGGCCGACTACGTGCTCTCGCTGCCGCGCAAGGAAGCGAAGGACGACTTCGAGCATGCGTGCGATTTGGGCGCCCAAGCAGCGTTGTTCCTGGTGAAGAACGGGCTTGAGAAAACGCAGCAACAGTTCAACTAAACAGGGCTAAGGAGAGGACGGTGTTCGAACGGGCGCCGTCCTTTGCTATGGCGAAAGGAAGCATGCTCAAAATGCGAGCGCACGCTTGGATTTATAGCCCAAGCATGCATGGCGCAGCCAGAGTCCGTCTAGTGCGCTCGCGCCCGTGCGCGTTTGGATGAGGGGGAGGCTGGCTCGGTGAAGCTGCTGGAGTTCGCGTAGCGGTCTTCTGCGCGTGCGGGGATGGAAAGGAGCGGTCTTGCGGCATCGATGCGCGCCCGCTCTGACGTCTTTGCCTTGCACCTATCGACAAACGGTCGGGCTGCCGGAGGGCTGTCGTACTGCGCGCTCAGGAGCTCAGGGTGGTATAGACGGCTGTGCCAAGGTAAATGGCGAGCATGAAGAGCAGGAATCCATAGATTACGCGCGTTTGCAGGCGATTGAGGCGCACGCCTCCTTCTTTCGAAGGGTCTTCGGCGAGGAGTTTTTCCTGCGCGGCGCGCGTTTCGCGGCGGTAGACGACGAACAAGTGCGCAATCGTCGCCACAAGCGCAAGGGTAGATGCGGCAACCGCAGCAAGGCATGCTGTTTGAAGCCACTGGACGCCCGCAGCCTCCGCCATTGCGGCAAACGGGATGAAAGCGGACAGGGGGATGGCGGGAACCAACGCGTTGGAGACGCGGCGTCCCAGCAAACGCTGCTCGGGCGTTTTCGCCTCCTCTTTCGTGACGAAGTAGTTTCCGGCGATGAGGTTGAGCCATTTGCCACGTCGGAGCTGAATGATGAACGCAGCGAACATGACCGCGCAACCGCCGCCGATGACGAACGATACGACCAGTTCAGCGTCCATTCGCACCTCCGTCCGCCCGACCGCTCTCGGGGTTTATCATAACAGACGGCCCGTACCGAAACGGCGTACGGCAGCGTTTGCAGTGCTCTGGGGCTGTTCGTGGGCCCGAGCCGTCGGCCCCCTGTGCTCTATTGCATGTGACCGTTACGGGGTATCGCGCACGACCGCCGCACAGGGCAAGCGTGCTTCGGTGCAGTCGCCTTGCCGCGTATCGTGCGCAAGTCCCGCAGCGCCTTCCTGCTGCTCTCTGGACGGCGGGCAGAGGCCGTGCTTTTGCTATACTCGATGGGCAGAAACGCGCAGGCCTCTGTCCTGCGCGCACCGAACAGAGGGGTTGAGGGGTATGGCAGATTCGGCCATCACGCAACGCATTAAAGAACTGGGCGCCCGATGGGAGCCTTACATCATAGAACAGCGCCGGAAATTCCATGCACATCCCGAGCTGGGGTTCAAAGAGTTCTGGACGACCGAGGAGATTGCGCGTGAGCTCGATGCGCTTGGCGTGCCCTACGAGCGTCCGACGGAAACGGGTATTGTTGCCACTATCAAAGGCACCGCGCCAGGCGCCTACCGCGAGGACGGCGTGCCTCAACGTCGTATCGCGCTGCGCGCTGACATTGATGCCCTGCCTGTCGACGAGCAGACGGGCGCTTCGTACGCTTCTGCCGTCGAGGGCGTGATGCATGCTTGCGGTCACGACTGTCACATCGCGATGATGCTCGGTGCAGTCCGCATGCTGTGCGAAACGCGCGATGCGCTCGAAGGCGAAGTGCGCGTTCTGTTCCAGCCGGCGGAAGAGATTTCCAGCGGTGCGCGCGCTTTCATCGAGGCGGGCGTGCTCGACGGCGTCGACACGATTTATGGCGCGCATATCTGGAGCGAGGTAAAAGCCGGCACGGTCTCGGTCGAATCGGGTCCGCGCATGGCGAACACGGACTGGTTCCGCGTGGATATCGATGGCGTGAGCGCGCATGGCGCTATGCCGCACAAAGGAGTGGACGCACTTGTCGTGGGAGCGGAGCTGATCGACGCGCTGCAGATCATCGTTAGCCGCGACGTGCCGCCGTTCGAACCGGCGGTTCTTACCATCGGGGAGTTCCATGCGGGCGTGGCGAAGAACGTCATGGCGGGCACCGCGTACCTGACCGGCACGGTCCGCACGTTCAGCCCTGAGCTTCGCGTGCAGTTGCGCGAGCGCATGGAGCGTATTATTCGCATGGCAGCGGAGGCATTCGGGGCGGAAGCGGTGTTGACGTGGACGCCGGGCAACGCAGCGCTTCATAACGATCCTGCGTGTGCGGCGCGTGCGCAGAAATCGGTTGCGGCGGTGCTAGGCCCGCAGGCTTTGGCCCACTACGAAGGCACTCTTTCGGGAGAGGACTTCTCAGAGTACCTGCACGAAGTGCCGGGCGTGTTCGCGTTCATCGGCGCGAGGAACCCGGACGTGGGAGCGGACTATCCTCAGCACAGCTGTTATTACACGGTGGACGAAAGCGTGCTGGTCGGCGGCGCTATGGTGGCCGCGCAGTACGCGCATGATTATCTGGCAGGAGCGTAAATGAGCGAAGAGAACAAGACGGCGGCGTTTTCGCGGGAAGACGGCGCGACCGCAGGCGAAAACGCCATTTCGAACGACCGTCGGGAGGCGGAAGGCATCCAAGGCGCTACGGCGGCGACGGCAGACGCAGCGGACGTTGCGGTGGCAGAGAAGGCCGGGCGCGACAACTTCACGAGCAAGTTCGCTTTCATCATCTCGTGCGTGGGCTCCGCGGTGGGCATTGGCTGCATTTGGCTCTTCCCGTACCGTATTGCCGAATTCGGCGGCGCGGCGTTCCTGATTCCCTTCATGGTGTTCATGGTGTTGCTCGGCTTTACCGGCGTCGCAAGCGAGATGGCTTTCGGCCGCATGGCGCAAGAAGGCTCGGTCGGCGCATTCTCGAAGGCCATGAAGATGCGTTTCGGGCAGAAGGGCGAGCGCGCGGGCAAAATCCTGGGCGTCATCCCTATGCTGGGTGCCCTGGCACTGGCCATCGGCTATTCCGTCGTTGTGGGCTGGTTGCTGAAATACCTGGTCGGAAGTATCACGGGCGAAGTGACCGCCGTTGCCGATACCGCATCCTACTTCGGGGCACTTGCGGTCGACTTCGGCAGCGTCGGCTGGCATGTGCTCGCGCTCGCCCTCACCTTCGGTGTCATGGTCTTCGGCATTTCCAAAGGCATCGAATGGCTGAACAAGATCATGATTCCGCTGTTCGTGGTGCTGTTCGTTATTCTGCTCGTGCAGGTCGCCATGCTGCCGAACGCCATGGCGGGCTACGAGTACCTGTTCGTTCCGCGCTGGGAGGCGCTTGCTAACCCTACGACCTGGATTTATGCGCTTGGCCAGGCGTTCTTCAGCCTGTCGTTGGCAGGCAGCAGCATGCTCGTGTACGGCAGCTACCTCAAAAAAGATGTCGACGTGGTGAGCTCTGCGGTGAGCGTCACGTTCTTCAATATTTGTGCGGCGCTTCTGGCGGCGCTTGTGGTCGTGCCTGCCGTGTTCGCGTTCGACGTTGACTTGGCGTCGGGTCCGGCGCTCATGTTCATCACGCTGCCGTCGGTCTTCCAGCAGATGCCCTTCGGTCAGCTCTTCGCCGTGCTGTTCTTCCTGGCGGTGATCTGCGCGGCCGTGACGAGCCTCGTAAGCTTGTTCGAAGCGCCCATCGAGATGCTTGAGTCGCACTTTGGATTTTCGCGCGCGCTTGCGGTCGGCGTCGTCGGTATCATTGCGCTTGCGGTCGGCGTGTTCATCGAAAGCGCCGACTCTATCGGCGCCTGGATGGACGCCGTTTCCATCTACGCTATTCCGCTTGGCGCTCTTTTGGCCGCTGTCATGTTCTTCTGGGTGTGCCCGCGCGGCGTTTCGCGCAAGCAAGTGAGCTTGGGGCGCAAGCGTCTGGTCGGCCGTTGGTACGAGCCTATGACCCGCTATGTGTTCGTGGGCATCACGGTGGTGGTCATCGTGCTCGGTTTGGTGTTCGGGTCTATCGGGTAGCAGGCGATCACTATGCGGGCGGAGACGTCAGGCGAGTCAGGATTGGCTGCAAACGAGGAGCGGGAGGCATCTCGCAAGGCGACCGAAATGGATGCGCAGTCGGTGCAGCGGGCAGGGGAGAAGAACGCTCTGGCTTCCTCGTCCGGGCGCGCTGATGACGGTACTACTGCTGTGCGGTCGGTTCCCGGTCGCACCATTGCCCAATTTACGGTTATCGTCCTGGTCTCTGCGTGCGGCAACCTGGCGCAGACGGCCCTGAATTCGATGCTGGGCTTCATCGCGTCCGACATGAGCGTTGGCGTGGAGACCGCCCAGTGGCTTACGACCGGCTATATGCTGGCGCTTGGCGTGACGGTTCCTGCTTGCACGTTTCTCATGCGTCGCTTTTCGCGTCGTGTGCTTGTAGCGGGTGCGATCATCCTGTTCGCGGCAGGGTCGGTCGTGTGCATGCTGGCAGGATGCTTTGGCATTCTGCTGCTTGGTCGCATTATGGAGGCAATCTCGGCTGGCATTACGCTGCCGCTCATGCAGACGACCGCCATGACGAGCTTCCCGCCCGGCCGCCAGGCCACTGCGATGGGCGTTGCGGGCATCGCCATGGGGTTCGCGCCGAATATCGGTCCCACGATCGGCGGCGTGCTCGTGGACACGGCAGGATGGCGCAGTTTCTTCGTGCTGCTTTTGGTCTTGAGCGCGCTTCTGCTGGCGGCTGCGTTCGTGGCCTTTCCGCGCGGTCGTGCAGAAGACTCGGGGGCGAGCATTGACGTACCCTCGCTCGTTCTTTCGTGCGTCGGCTTCGGCATGCTGCTGCTCGGCCTTTCGAACCTTTCGAACGAAGGACTGGCCTCTCCGACCGTGTGGGCGGAGATCGTGGTGGGCGCCGTCGTGCTCGTGCTGTTCGTGCGCTGGCAAGGGTGTGTTCCTCGGCCGCTGGTCGACATGCGCATTTTCAGTTCGCGCCGGTATTGCGACGGCTTTCTGGCGCAGTGCTTCCTGTTCGCATCCTATATGGGCGTGACGCTTGTAATCCCGTTGTTCGTAGAGAACCTCCGGGGTGGCAGCGCGCTCGAGGCGGGCATGCTTCTTTTGCCGGGGACAGCGGCAGCGTTCGTGGCGAACCCTATCGCCGGCGTCCTGACCGACAAAGTGGGCGCGCGGCCGGTGGTCATCGGGGCCGGATGCTTTTTGGCGGCGGGCGCGCTTTTGTGGGTGTTTGCTGACGAGACCACCCCGACCGCGGTGCTCATGGTGTTCCAAGGTATACGCGCTATGGGCGTTTCGGGCTTGATCGGGCCTTTGGCCTCGTGGTCGCTGGGCGG
Source organism: Candidatus Aveggerthella stercoripullorum (assembly GCA_018712955.1). Taxonomy (GTDB): domain Bacteria; phylum Actinomycetota; class Coriobacteriia; order Coriobacteriales; family Eggerthellaceae; genus Aveggerthella; species Aveggerthella stercoripullorum. The sequence goes on along the minus strand of DVGB01000044.1, from coordinate 47,358 downwards.
CTTGGAGCGGCGCGTGGTATCGCACGGAAGTGCCTTCGCTATCGTTGCGCGGCAGGCGTGCTCGTCCTTCGGCACGGCGGCGATGGTCCTTGCGGTGACCATGATGGGATCGGGGACGGTGCTTGCGGGCTACCGGGTTGCTTTCGCGCTGTCCGCCGCATTCGCGGTGCTCGTGCTGGCGGCAGGCGTTATACGCGTACGCGACTGAGCGGGCGTGTAAAAAATGCGCAAAACATCATGCGCGCAGGCAGCTTGATGGCATGATGGGAGCGCTTTGATAAAACGACACGCTGACGAAGCGAAACAACTGTCCGGCGAAACGAGAGGAGACCTCGTGGGCAAAGCCTGCACGCTCGTACACCGCAATCCTGACATGTTCCTCGTGGCGGTTCCTGACCACCAGTATGGCAGCGGTTCGACGAATTGTTATATCGTGCGCGCAGGGGACGAGACGCTTGTGGTAGACGCGGGCGCTGCGTCGGAAGAGGGCGCGCGCGTTTTACAGGCGGCGTTGCGCGAGGTGGGAGCGCGTCCGGAGACGACCTCGTTTTTCCTCACGCATCTGCATGTGGACCACTCCGGCCTTTTGCCCGCGGTCGCGCACGAAGGCGCCCTTGTGCGCGCGGGCGCTGCTGAGCTGGCGGTCATGCGCATGCTGCGGGACACCGCCGTGCGCGAGGAGTGCGGACGCTGTTTGCAGGAAGCCGGCATTTCGAAGGGCGAGGCAGGCGAATACCTCGCATTCCGTCTCGGCGTCGATGATGTGCAGGACGACCGCTGGAGCCTTTGCGCGGTCGAAGGCGGCGACTGCGTGCGCGTGGGGGATGTGGAATTTGCCGTGCTCGACACGGCGGGGCATGCGCCGGGCCACTGCTCGCTGCTTCATCGGGAAAGCGGCGTGCTCATAGGCGGAGACCAGGTGCTGTTCACGACCTCTCCCTACGTGCCGTTCTACCCGGGCGTGGAAGACCGTTTGGCGCTTTACCTCTACCGCCTGAGCGCGGTGCGCAAAGAGGGCGTCGTGCGGCTTTTGCAAGCGCACGGCAGGCTGCGGGAAGAACAAGGCGCCTTCGACGGCCGGGTTGAATGGCTGATCTCCCATCGGGAGCGCCGTCTGCGCGAATACCGCGAGACCGTGGAGCGTACGCCAGGACTTACCGGGGTCGAAATCACGCTGTCGTCACCGTCCAGTGCAAACATAGGCGATTGGGATGCGTGCAGTATGATTGTGCGCTGGTGCGTCGTCTCGAACGGCATGGCGGTGCTCGACCACCTGCTTGCGACCGGCCAGGTGGCAGCCGCGGTCGGTGCGGACGGCGTGCGAAGGTACCTGCCTGCGCGCTAGCCTTTTCGCCCGTTCGCTTCCGGCCAAGGGCACGACGTGAAAAAGCATGGAGGCAGGCTGTCTGTTGGGCGCTGGGTCGTTTCGCCTTCGCTCCAGTCCTGGGGCAAAGCACCTGCTGCCTGCCGAAAAAACAAACGCCGCCCGCGGACGAATCCGAGGGCGACGCTCCCATGCCCGGCAGGGCGACGAGGGATGGAATGGCGCTTCCTGCGCGGGCTGGCTAGAAGACGGTGAAGGTGCCGGTGGCTATCAAGTAGATCGAGACGACCATGGCTATCACGATGATTGCGGCGATAGCCTTGTCCACGGCGTTCGGCAGGATAGGCTTGTTGCGTTGTCGCTGGCCGATTGCATAGACGATGATGCCGGGCGTGAAAAGGATCGTGGTGATCATGACGCCTTGCACGCCGCCGGTCCACACCAGGAAGACGGTGTATATGAAACCGAGCGTTCCGAAGAACCGTGCTTTCGCGAGGGCGTTCTTCCCAAGGCTCTCAAGGTGTTTGTTCTGCCAGGCTATTTTCATGTAGTAGGCGGCAGAGCAGACGTACGGCACAAGGATGGTGTTCACGGCGCACGCGTAGAAGAACTGATAGGTTGATTCCGAGAACACGGACACGATCAGGAACAGCTGTGTGATGCCTGCGGAAACGAGGGTCGTTACGAGAGGCGCCTCGTTTTTGTTCATCTTTGCGAACGCCTTCGGGAAGACGCCTTGGCGCGCCGCTTCGAACGGGGTCTCGGCGGAGATGATCACGTAGCCGAGCATAGCCCCCATAAGCGAAAGCACGACGCCCAGGTTCACGATGGCTGCGCCTACGGGCCCGATGGCATGCTCGAGGATGCCGGCCATAGAGGGCGTGGCGAGCTCGGCCATTTCGGCACGCGGCATGATGCCCAAGCTCAGGACCGAGATGAGCAGGTAGAGCACGAATACGCCGATGAAGCCGATGGCGGAAGCGCGGCCGACGTCCTTTGCGTACTTTGCGCGGCCGGACACGACGACCGAAGCTTCGATGCCGGTGAAGACCCACACGAGCGCAATCATGGTCGAAACCACCTGCGTGCCGAAATCAGGGCCGCCGGGCTCTCCCCAGAAATTGTCCATGAAGATGGCCGGGTCGAACTTTCCCAGCAGAATGATGGACAGGACGAACATGGCCAGCGGCACGCATTTCGCAATGGTGACGATGACGTTGACGCCGGCGGCTTCTTTTACGCCGCGCGATACCAGCACGACGAGAACCCATAAGAAAATGGATGCGCAGACGCACGAAAGCAGGTTATTGCCGCTTTCAAAGGGATGGAAGAAATAGCCAAGTGCCGAAAAGAGCAGCAAGGCGAATGAGACGTTGGACAAGCAAGCGGAAATCCAGTAACCCCAGGCAGAATTGAAGCCGACGAAATCGCCGAAACCGGCCGCGGCGTACGCGTAGATGCCGCCAGTCAGGTCAGGGCGCGCTTGCGAAAGGCCGTTGAAGCACATCATGAGGGCGAACACGCCCACGAAGCAGATTGCCCAGCTTACGAGCACGGCACCCGTGTTGGCGCCGCCTGCAGCCATGTCGCCGGCAAGCGAGAAGATGCCGCCGCAAATGCTCGCGGTGACCACCATCATGGTCAGGCGGAACAGGCTCATGCCGTTCGGGTCGATAATTTGGCCTTTGTCCCTCGTCTTGGAAACGGCAGTAGATGACATGCCTCCTCCAATCGTTCGAAGAACCGAATTGCACCGAATTTGGGCGCAAAAAAGAAAGCACGCGGGCACCCGTGATGAAAAGACGCCAGAAAATAACCGTCCAGGCGAGGCGGGCGTGCTAAAGGAGAAGTGTTTGAAGGGTGGGGCAGCCCGCCAAGGAGGTCCGCTCAGGCGGGCTGCCGGCAAAAGGAGCTTCTAAGGCTCGAAACAGTGACTAGAAGCGCAGGGAGAGGCAGGACAGACCGCCGTCGACCTTGCGATACTCAGAGGTGTCGACCACGAGCGTCTTATAACCCAGGTCCTGGACCGCCTTCAGGACGGTCGGGTAGCCTTCGGCCACGATGACGGTGCCGTTGACCCAGATGCAGTTTGCGCCATAGGCCTCTTCTTCAGGGACAACGATCTTGTTGTACTGGGCGAAATCAGGCTTCTCGATGAACTCGCCGGAGACGAGCATGTTGTTGTCCTCGATGTAGTTCACGCCGGTCTTGAGGTGCAGGACTTCCTCCAGCGGAACCTCGGAGCAGGAGAGGCCCCAGCCTTCCAGGATTTCCGTGAACTGGCGGATGCCCTCTTCGTTGGTACGGGCGGAGCGGCCGACATAGAAGTGGTCGCCCACCATCATGACGTCGCCGCCGTCAAGGGTGCCGGGGGAGACGATCTTCTTGACATGCTCGTCGTCGAAGAAACGGCGCACGACGGGCTCGATTTCGTCCTTTTCGCCGTTACGGGAGTCAGCGCCGGGATTGGTGATGATGGCGCCGCAGCGGGTGATGACTGCCGGATCCTCGACGAAGCAGGAGTCCGGATACTGCTCCAGGGCGGGCAGGACCGTCACGTCGACGCCGCACTGCTCGAGCGCATGCTCGTAGTCGTAATGCTCTTCGATGGCGCGCTCGTAGATGGGCTGGCCGAGCTCCGGGGCGCTCGTGATGCCATCGCTCAGGGAGCGGCCGGGACGGCGGATGATGACGTGGCTGAACTTGGTCATGATAGATTCCTCTCTCTTTCGTGGCGGTCTGGTTCTCCGGTGCAGTGGCATTCTGCCTGCTCTCCCGGCCTTTTTCGGCCGCCCGTCTCAAGGCATTTCCTTGTCTCTTGTTACGTCGCCTTTCGACGGTGCTCATTGTATATTGGATACTGTATACAATCAAGCAATTAGAGCAAATATTTTTTAAAATGTTTTGAGACAAAATAATCCTAGATTGCGCACAACCTTCCCACTGTGCCTTTGAACTGGTTTTTTATATTAGCACTTTATGAAAGGCAGGTACGGTGCTTCGACGATTCTCAAGAGAGTAGTAAGATACATACAGTATACAAAACACAACATGTGATAGTTGAAACACGCCGTTCCACGGAATTGCACACAAGCCACTTTGTCCGAATGATAGACTGTATGCAGCTTTTAGAAAGGACGAGGGATGGAACAGTATCGTTCTCTGAAAGACCATGTGTACGACTACATTGCCGAGCTCATTGACGGCGGTCGGCTGGGCGGAGGAGACAAAGTTTCCGAACAGCAGATTTGCGATGCGCTCAACGTTAGCCGCACGCCGGTGCGCGAAGCGCTCATTCAGCTTGCGGGCGACGGCTATCTGGAGAACTTGCCGCGTAAAGGATTCCGCGTCAAACGGGTAGACGACGAAAGCGCGCGGGAGATTTTCGAAATCCTGGGGCCGCTCGACGGTCGTGCCGCCTGGCTTGCGTCTGAGCATCTGACGGATGAAGATTGCTCGCAACTGCAGTTTTTGTGCGAGTCCATGAACTTGGCGATAGAAAAGGGCCTGGTCAAAAAATACGACGATCTTCAGCGCGAATTCCACGACTACTACGTACAGCGGTGCGGGAACGCAAGGCTCATCGCCTACATCACGCAGCTGAACCGTTTCTTCATGAAGCGCGAGTATGAAAGCGTCGACGCCGAGACCGCGCACGTGCTTTTGATGAAAGCGAACGAAGAGCACGCTGAGATAGTTCGCTTGCTGTCTGCCCATGAGCGCGATCGCGTCCAAGATTACATTCGCGACGTTCACTGGAGCATCGACAACGCGCCGTTCGTTGCGTGGTAAAAGACGCGCTGCTTGAGAACGCAGCGCGTTTATTCCACTATTGTTTCAGTAAGGTGGCTCGCCAAGCCGAAAGGCTTTGCCGCCACCTCTTCCAACGTGCGCGCTTTTGCGTTCTGCCACCTTCCTGAAGCTCCTGTGGCATGCGTTTTGGTGGGAGGGCCTTGCCGTATAATCGTTCCGGGAATCAGGCCATTTTCTACAGGGACTGCAAAAGGCGTGTCGAGAACGAAAGAAAGAGGGATGCCGGGTGGCGCTGTTGTTGGGGAGCGAAAAGGTCACGGTGGATTTTCCGGCGAAGACGGTGCTCGACGAAGTCACCATCGGCATCATGGAGGGCGACCGCATCGGCATCGTCGGACGCAACGGCGACGGCAAATCCACTCTGCTTTCCGTTTTGGCTGACGCTTACGAACCGGATGCGGGCCGCATCGTACGCCGCAGCGGCGTGAGCGTGGGTCTGCTCGGCCAGGTCGACGCGCTCGATCCTGACCAGACGGTTGCCCATGAAGTGGTAGGGGATCGCCCTGAGTACGAGTGGGCATCCGACGCTTCCGCGCGCGATGTCATCGCAGGCTTGCTTTCCGACGTGCCCTGGACAGGGACGGTGGGCAGCCTTTCGGGCGGGCAGCGCCGTCGCGTAGACCTGGCTCGCCTTCTGGTGGGCAGCTGGGACATCCTCATGCTCGACGAGCCGACGAACCATCTGGACGTCCGCGCTATCGCCTGGCTGGCAGAGCACCTGAAACGTCGCTGGCGCGATGGCGAAGGAGCTCTTTTGCTCGTCACGCACGACCGCTGGTTCTTGGACGAGGTGTGCTTGTCCATGTGGGAAGTCCACGATGGCATGGTAGAGCCTTTCGAAGGCGGCTACTCCGCTTACATCCAGCAGCGCGTGGAGCGCGACCGCCAGGCGTACGTGGCGGAGCGGAAGCGCCAAAACATCCTGCGCAAAGAGCTTGCATGGCTTGCCCGCGGCCCGCAGGCGCGCGGTACGAAGCCGAAATTCCGCATCGACGCGGCCCGCGAGCTTATTGCTGCCGAACCGCCGGTGCGCGACACCATCCAACTGAAGCAGATGGCCATGCAGCGTCTGGGCAAGCGCGTCATCGACATGGAGAACGCGTCCAAGCGCATGGGCGACCGCACGGTGCTCGACCGTTGTACCTGGCTTATCGGCCCGGGTGACCGCTACGGCATCCTGGGCGAAAACGGGGTGGGGAAGACCACGCTGCTGCGCATCTTGCGCGGTGAGCTTGCGCCGGACTCCGGAACCGTGAAAGTGGGGCAGACGGTGAAGTTTGCCATGCTGTCCCAGCAGCTGCAGGAGCTCAACCAGTATGCTGAAGACCGCGTCCGCGAAGTGCTCGGCCGCTATAAGACGCGCTATGTCGTGGACGGCCGCGAGCTTTCTCCCGGCCAGATGATCGAGCGGCTGGGTTTCAAGAAAGAGCACTTGAACGCGCGCGTGAAAGACCTTTCTGGCGGCCAGAAGCGCCGTCTGCAGTTCATGCTCATCTTGCTGGACGAGCCAAATGTGCTCATCCTCGACGAGCCGGGCAACGACCTCGACACGGACATGCTGGCCGTTATGGAAGATTTGCTCGACGCATGGCCGGGAACGCTGCTCCTGGTCACGCACGACCGCTATCTTATGGAACGTGTGACCGACGACCAGTTTGCGCTGGTGGACGGCAAGGTGGTGCACCTTCCAGGGGGTGTGGACGAATACCTGCGCATGGCCGATGCCCGTGCGCGCGCGAACGACCTCACGTTCGCCGAGATGGTGGGGTCGAATGCGGCAGAAACGTCCGTTTCGGGAAGCGGAGCGTCGTCCGGATTGGCGGGCAACAGTGCCTCCGGCCTCTCCAACAACGAGCTGCGCCACATGAAAAAGACCATGTCCTCGAACATGCGCAAGATAGGCACGCTGGAAAGCAAGATTGCCAAGGCAAAGGAAGAGATGGGCGCGGTCGACCCGTCCGACTACGTGGCGTTGGGGGAGATCCAGGCGAAGATAGCCGACCTGAACGCCCAGAAGGACGAACTTGAGCTGGAGTGGATGGAGCTTGCGGAGCTGGTGGGCGAATAGGCCTGCCGTTCCGATGCCGAGGACTTGAGGTTTCGGCTTGCGGACGAAGGGCTTTCATGGCAGTTTCTTGCCTGAGGGATAGAGGGGGTTTCCATGGCTATTTCGGTCGCACGCGTGCTCGAGCTGCCAGGCTTGCGCGAAGCGCGCCTGATCGCCGGCCGGGCAGGGCTTTCGAACGAAGTTGACGGCATCGGTTTGATGGAAAGCCTGGACAGCATCGAATGGCTTACGGCGCGCAAGCTCATTATCAACAACGCCCGTGCGTTCGCGTCCTGTTCGGACCAGGAATGGGCAGGCTTGATCGAATCGTTCGTCGACCGTGGGGTGCCGGGGCTGGTGATAAAGCTGGGGCGTTACGTTTCCGCGGTGCCTGCACGTGCTTTGCAGCGTGCTGACGAATTGGCGTTCCCTATCATCGTGCCGCCCTTTGACAGCGAGCCTGCGCAGATAATCAGCGACGTGTACTTTGAGCTCTTCAACGCCGACGGAGCGCCGACGGAGGGCGAGGACGTCCGTGCCGACGTCGTCTTGCGCGATATTGCCCTTGGGCGCGAAGACTGGCGGGTTTTGCGCGCGAACGTTGCGGGGCTTGGATGGCAGGTCACGCGGCCATACGGCGTCGCCGTCGTGTATGGGGCGGAAATGCCGACGGCGGGGAAAGGCATCGGGCCGTTTCGCGAGGCTGCGCGCGAGGCGGGGTTCCCGCACGGCTTTTTCGTGGCAGGCAGATATGTGGCTATCGCGCTGCTTGACGGCGAATCCGACCTCGAACGGGCTCTTCGCGCGCGGGCTGAGCGCTTCCTTCGTGCGCTCGAACACCGTGCGCCGGATGGGTCGTGGCATTTGGGCTTGGGCGGATTCCATGATTCGCTGCTTTCGCTGCCGGAATGCTGCACTGAGGCGGGCCAGGCGCTGGCCGTGTCGAGAGCGGTGTCGGAGGCGGAGCGTATCGTAGCGTTCGACGACCTGGGATTTTTAGGCATTCTGCTCGAAGGGCGCAACCGAGATCGCCTTGAGCGCGTCTACCAGCAAGCGTTCAGCCTGCTCAAACAGCATGATGAAGAGGCGGGCACCGAATACGCGGAGACCGTGCGTGTCTACGCATGTGTCGGCATGTCGACGAAGTTGGCAGCAGAGGCGCTCTTTGTGCACGAGAACACGGTTCGCTACCGCATTTCTACCGTGAAGGACTATTTCAAAGAAAAGCGTTTCGGTGCAGGAATCGGACTCAATTTTGAGCTCTTGTGCCTGCTGTGCCGTTTGCGCGATGCGCGCCGCGGCATGGCAAAGCAAGCAGAACAGTAGCGTCGGGCAAACGCTCGCGTTGGCTCGACGCACAGGCCAAGGGTGTTCGCACGAGAACGCCCCCTTGGCGGGCTGGCAAAATAGTGCTGCCACGGGAGAGCCAAGGGGGCGTTGGAAACGCAGGGACGCTCGGGGGGAGAGAGCGCGTAGCGCGGGATGGCGTCCTGCGAGCGAATGGGCGGTATTAGCGCGAAGCGCCTGCGTCGGAACGCGCGGCCTTCGCGGGCGAAAGCGGTGCGTTCTTCTGCTTGGCAGCGCGGTGCGGGACGCGCATCCAGAGCGCGACGACGGCGGAGGCGACCGCAAGCGCGAAGAACACAGCGTACGCGGCGAAGTAGCTGCCGGTCGACGCATGGACGGCGCCCGAGATCGTCGGCCCGATGCAGGCAGCCAGAACCATGTTTGCCAGTGCGCACGCATAGTTCATGCCGTAATGGCGCTGGCCGAACACGCTACCGATCATGGCGGACGTGGTGGCAATGGAAGCGCCGTAGGCGGTGCCCAGCGCGATAAAGCCGGCGACGACAGCTGCGAACGTACCGGTGGCGGCACCGAACGCGCAGGCGGCCATGGACACGGCGTAGACGCTCGAAATCAGCACGGTCACAAAGCGGCATCCTTTGCGGTCCCAGAGGAAGCCGGATGCGAGGCGCCCAAAACCGTTGAAGGCGGAGATACTGCCCATGGCCATGGTGGCGGTCATGAGGGCGGCTGCTTCGTCCATAGAGCCGAGAAGCACATCCTGTGCAGCGGGCACAGCGTTGCTGATGAGCGCCAGGCCGCCCGTACCGATAAGCACGGCCCACAGCATGAACGTCCAGAAGGCGCGCGTGCGCAGCATTTCCGGAGCGGTGAATTCGCGGGTTTCGCTTTCAGCGCGCTCAAGTGCGCGTGCGGGAGCGTTCTGTTCCGTCGTGCGGCGTGAGTCTTTGAGCGTCGTCTCGACCATATTGCTCTGGCGTTCGGGGGCGCGGAGAATAAGCGCGCCGACGACCATGAGCGCGCCGAAAGCGACGGCAAGCGCCAGGAAAGCGCCGCGCCAGCCGACGCTGCCGAGCAGCGAGGTGACGACAGGGCCGAGCACCAGGCTACCTAGGCCGATGCCCATCATGAGCGCACCAGAAGCGATGCCCTGGCGGCCGGGGAACCAGCCGAGCACGCACGAAAGGACGCCGTTAGACCCCATTCCCACTGCGAAGCCGCAGAGCACGCCGTAGGACACGTATATCCAGGGCAGCGAAGTCGTGAAGGACGAGGCGGCGAATCCGGCGACGGCGCATGCGGCGGCGATCAAGATGGTGGCACGCGGCGAGAGCCGTTCGCTTGTAAAGCCGGACGCAACGTTCCCCAGCCAGAAAAAGAGGATGGAGATAGTGAAAATCGAGGACGTCTGGGAGCGTTCCCAGCCGAAATCCGCCTCAAGAGGCCCGATGAACACGGACCACGAGTAGATAAGCCCCAGGAAAAGCAGCAGGACGAATCCGACTGCAGCATACAGATAGCGACGGTTGTTCTTGCAGAAGCTTTGCACGGTGAGCGTGCCCCCTTTCCCTCGAGTGACCTGATGCGGCCTTGACCAGGCAACGGGCGGAGACCGCGCTGAGAAGTCGTGCGCGCCTCCTTGCGGACGGCGCCGTATCTCCTGTCCGGTGCGGTCTGCGCGTGCTTTTTGCGGTGGTCGAAAACGAAAAAGCATCCTAGCGAACACGAAGCCCCGGCGATTGGCACCGGGGCTTCGAGCTCCAAAAGGGTTCGCATCAAACGATTGACACCTCGTATTCTAGGTACCGCGCGGTCGGTTGGAAGAAATTTGAAAGGGTAAACAAAGTCCTGTTCACGCGCCTTTGTGGAAACTACAAATTGTTTGGAGAAAAACAGTGGCGGTAAGCGGATAAGGTTGGATGGCAGGCGGCAAAATCGAGAGAAAATGCAGGAATTGTTCGCTTTGCGGTTGGGGACGGCACAAGGGAAGAGAGTTGGGGGGAGCGAAACACCGCTTGTCTTCCCGCTTGTGACGGACCGAAGAGGTGCTCATCCACACTGCGGCGCCAAACAGTCGGGCAAAAGGCAGGCGGACAGCGCGAGGGCGGTGTCGACGGACGCAGGAGGAAAAACAGGGGGGCGGGTGCGCGTTCTTATCGAGATTCGTCGATACCGCGCAAGGACGTGCGCGGAAGGATCTCTCTGAGGGAAGGAACGAGATTGCGCAGTTCGTCGTCCCGCCACGGCGAAAGGACCTTTTCCCCGGCAAGAACGGTTGGGGCATCTTCGAAAGACTGAAGATGCCACGTCACATCGGCGGTTTGTACACCTGCGGTTTGCGCCAGGCGGGCAATCCAGCAGGCGAGGGATTGCAGGTCGGCAGGGGAGTGCAGCTCGCGCACGACGGTCGTGCGGAATTCGAACGGCACGGTCCCGCTCAGGAGCAGAAGCATGCTTTCCTCAAGGGAGGCAAGGGAAAGGTCCGCCACCCCTGCTGTCTCCGCATAGCGCTCAGGTGCGTTTTTCACGTCCATGGCGACGAAGTCAACCAAACCGTCCGAAAGAAGCGCCCGGAGCACAGCGGGTCTCGCCCCATTCGTGTCCAGCTTTACGTCGAAACCGGCGTTCTTCACGCGCGCGCAGAATGCGGCCAGCTCGGGCTGGAGCGTTGGCTCCCCGCCGCTTACGCACACCCCGTCCAGCAGTCTGTGCCGTTTTTCCAGAAAGGCGAAGAACGTCTCTTCGGGGATGGAAGGGAAGGGCATCTCGGCACATTCGCAATCGGCGGGGTCGCTGAGGTTCTTTTTGCCCTGCATATCCGCTGTGCCATGAGGGCCTTCCGGCGCGCTCGAGGGGCGAGCGCCTTCGCCCTGCGTGACGGATAGGTGCTTTCGAACGCCTAGGGCGTCTTCTTGCGCAGGGGGGATGCCTGCCACCAGGTCCGCGTTGTGGCAGAACGGACAGCGGAAATTGCACCCGGGCGTGAATACCGTGGCAGCGGTCTTGCCCGGGTAGTCGAGCAGCGTGAGCTTTTGGAGTCCTGCGATTTTCATGCCCTCGATGGTAGCACAGGGCGCCCGCAGCGCGGGCGGCTGCAGGCGACGGAAGGCCGCGCACGGTGACGGCACGAAAAAAGAAAAAGAGCGCACCTTCCTGCAGGTTTGCTGCCGCAGCGAAGCCTGTCGTGCTGTTCCGGAAGTTCTCAACTACTTTTCAACAGTATATCCACAATATCTTGTGTTCAACATTCCGCTTAATCCCTACATATTGCAAGTCAAGAATTGACTTCGCCCTCTCTGAGGACTAAGGTCGATTTCTGACGCAACGCAAGGCGAAAGGACGCATCGCGCATAGGCGGCGGTGCGGTGCACGGCACGAGGAGAGCAGCATGTACCAAGTTCAGAAGCGCGATGGGAAGATCGCGGAATTCGACGTCACGAAGATCACGGCGGCCATCCAGAAGGCGTTCGATGCGTGCGAAAAGCAGTACCATCCGTCCACGATCGACCTTTTGGGGCTGAACGTCACGGCGCATTTCGAGCCGAAGGTGCACGACGGCATCATCACGGTGGAAGACATCCAGGACAGCGTTGAAGAAGTGCTGTCCAACGCCGGCTACGCTGACGTGGCGAAGGCCTACATTCTCTATCGCAAGCAGCGGGAGAACGTGCGCAACGCGAAGGCGACGCTTTTGGACTACAAGTCGCTCGTGGACAGCTACCTCAAAGTGGAAGATTGGCGCGTGAAGGAAAACTCCACGGTCACGTACTCCGTGGGCGGTCTCATCCTTTCGAACTCCGGCGCCATCACGGCGAACTACTGGCTTTCCGAGGTCTACGACCAGGAGGTTGCGAACGCGCACCGTAATGCGGAAATCCATCTGCACGACCTGTCCATGCTGACGGGCTATTGCGCGGGCTGGTCGCTCAAACAGCTCATCCAGGAAGGCTTGGGCGGCGTGCCGGGCAAGATTACCTCCAAGCCCGCCAGCCATCTTTCCAGCCTCTGCAACCAGATGGTGAACTTCCTGGGCATCATGCAGAACGAATGGGCGGGCGCCCAGGCGTTCTCGAGTTTCGACACGTACCTGGCGCCGTTCGTCCGCACGGACAACCTCACGTACAAAGAGGTCAAACAGTGCGTGGAGTCCTTCGTCTTCGGCGTGAACACTCCCAGCCGCTGGGGCACGCAGGCGCCGTTCTCCAATATCACGCTCGACTGGGTGTGCCCGCCCGACCTGAAGGACCAGCCTGCTATCGTGGGCGGCAAGGCACAGGATTTCACCTACGGTGACTGCCAGCACGAAATGGACCTGGTGAACAAGGCGTTCATCGAAATCATGATCGAAGGCGACGCGAACGGCCGCGGGTTCCAGTATCCCATTCCCACCTATTCCATCACGAAGGACTTCGACTGGTCGGAGACGGAGAACAACCGCCTGCTCTTCGAGATGACCTCCAAATACGGCACGCCGTACTTCAGCAACTACATCAACTCCGACATGGAGCCTTCCGACGTGCGCTCCATGTGCTGTCGCCTGCGCCTGGACCTGCGCGAGCTGCGCAAAAAATCCGGCGGTTTCTTCGGCAGCGGCGAGTCTACGGGGTCGGTCGGCGTCGTGACCATTAACATGCCGCGCATTGCCTACCTGGCCTCCGACGAAGCGGACTTCTATGCGCGTCTCGATCACCTTATGGACCTGGCGGCCCGTTCCCTCAAGACGAAGCGCACGGTCATCACGAAGCTGCTGGACGCGGGGCTCTACCCCTACACGAAGCGCTACCTGGGCACCTTCGACAACCACTTCAGCACTATTGGCCTGGTCGGCATGAACGAAGCGTGCTTGAACGCGAAATGGCTGCGCCAGGACCTGACCCAGCCGGCCGCCCAGCAGTTCACGCAGGACGTGCTGAACCATATGCGCGAGCGCCTTTCGGATTACCAGGAGCTTTACGGCGACCTGTACAACCTTGAGGCCACGCCGGCGGAGTCCACGACCTACCGTTTCGCGAAGCACGACAAAGAAGCGTATCCCGACATCATCACGGCGAACGAGAACGGTACGCCGTACTACACGAACAGCTCGCACTTGCCGGTCGGCTTCACCGACGACATCTTCAGCGCGCTCGACGTGCAGGACGACCTGCAGACGCTCTACACGTCCGGCACCGTGTTCCATGCGTTCTTGGGCGAGAAGCTGCCCGACTGGAGGTCTGCGGCAACGCTCGTGCGCAAGATCGCCGAAAACTACAAGCTGCCGTACTACACCATTTCGCCGACGTATTCGGTCTGCAAGAACCATGGCTACATCGCCGGCGAAGTCTACGAATGTCCGTGCTGCCACGAGAAGACGGAAGTCTACAGCCGCATCACTGGCTACTATCGTCCGGTCCAGAACTGGAACGACGGCAAAGCCCAGGAGTTCGAAGACCGCCAGGTGTACAACATCGGGACGTCGCGCCTGGTGAAGGGCGACGCTGCGGTGGCGGCGCAGGCGGGCGTGACCGTGGACGATGCAGCGCAGGATGCCCTGGCGGAACAGGCGGCGCGCGCTGCGTCCGCCGTGCCGACGCAGCATCCGACCGAGGTCGTGGAAGCGCCCAGCATGCCGGCGGGGGAGCATGCCGGACTGAGAGCGGACGGTGCAACGGAGGGCGAACGCCCGTCTGCCAAGGGGGCACCCGTCCCGGTGGTGGACAGCCTGCTGCCCGAAGGCCTCTACGTGGTGGCCACGCGCACGTGCCCGAACTGCCGTCGCGCGGAGGCTATGCTCGACGAAGCGGGCGTGCCGTACGAAGTGCTCTTGGCCGAAGAGAACCAGGAGCTCGTAGAGCGCTACGGCCTCATGCAGGCGCCTGTGCTCCTGCGCGCGAAGGGCGACGGCACGGTCAAGGTTACCACCGGTCCTGCGGCAGTCTTCAGGGAGATTGGCAGCCTGCGCGGCGTGCGCTAGACTTTTCTCGTTCGAATGTTGACGGACCGTGCCGTGCGAAAGAGTCGTGCGGCACGGTTTTTTGCGCTGCGTGAGGAGGTTTGCGCATGAAGCTGGTGGTGCCGCAGCGGCTTTTGGGCCCGCGCATGTTCTTGGCGTGCGCGCTGATGGTCGAGCTGCTCATCATCATGGCCATCGACATGTACGTGCCGGCGCTTCCAAGCATGCAGCGCGAGTTCGGCGTGACGGCGGCGTACCTCAACCTCACGATGTTCGCATTCTTCGCGGTCGGCGCGGTCGGCGTGGTTTTGGCAGGGCCGATGAGCGACCGTTTGGGGCGCAAGCCGGTGGTGGTTGCAGGGTGCGTCCTGTTCACGGCGTCCTCGCTGGGGTGCGCGCTCGCTCCGAACGTCGAGGCGCTTGTCTTTTTCCGCATGATCGAGGCGCTTGGTTACGGAGCGGTCACCACGCTCGCGACGGCGTTGGTCAAAGACGCGTTCACGGGCGCGGACCTTAAGACGGCAATGACCTGCCTGCAGTCGTTCATCCTGATCGGGCCGGCGGTGGCGCCGTTTTTGGGCACGTTCGTGCTTTCGCACACCGACTGGCGTGGCATTTTCGTGGTGCTTACGTTCTTCGGCGTGGGGGCGCTTGCCTGCGCACTGCTCATGACGGAGACGCTCCCGCGCACCGCGCGCTCCGGCTGCGAAAGCGTGGGCGCGGCGCTCGCGACCACCTGGCGCGGTGTGCGCATCCTGGTGCGCGAGAAGGGTTTTCTGCCCATGGTGCTCATCCTGGGCGTGGTCAGCGTGCCGTATTTTGCGTTCATTGCGGTGATCTCCTACGTGCTGCTTGACCACTATGCGGTCGGCTATGGCGAATACAACGTCCTGTACTTGATATTCTGCCTGGTCAACATCGTAGCGCCTTACGTCTACGCGTTCGCGTCGAAGCGCATGCACGGCTCGACGGTGCTCAAAGGGAGCATTGCGGCGATCGGCGTTACGGGCGTGCTGCTCTGGTGCTTCGGCCCGGCAGGGCCGATCGCGTTTTTGGTCGCGTTCATGCCGGCGACGCTTGCGGAAGGCATTATCAGGCCGCTGTCCTATGTCGTGTTGCTTGACCAGCCGAACGACCGCGTAGGTGCGGCGTCTTCGTTCTCGCATTTCTCCTATAACGTGTTTACGGCCGTGGCGACGGTGATCGCTACGCTGTCGTGGTGGCCGAATTATATTGTGGGGCTTGCCGTGATTACGATCGTCTCAACGCTGGCGATGGTAGTGG
Source organism: Candidatus Aveggerthella stercoripullorum (assembly GCA_018712955.1). Taxonomy (GTDB): domain Bacteria; phylum Actinomycetota; class Coriobacteriia; order Coriobacteriales; family Eggerthellaceae; genus Aveggerthella; species Aveggerthella stercoripullorum. Next base: position 31,650 of record DVGB01000044.1, on the reverse strand, counting down.
CATACGGCGTGGGCCTGCGAGGTCGCAAGCTCGACGGCGGGCATCACGACACGGCGCAATAACGGGACGGCATGCTCCTTGCACGGCGGCGAGCCCCGGTCGTCCACGTTGATTTCACGGGGCAAGACATTCGCGGGCGGTTATGCGAAAATGCTCGGGATACAAACTTTTGCACGTGAGGTTTTTGCATTATGCCAGCACGATTCAATATTCGGGCGGCCGACCCGGCCGCTGTCTCCGTATTGCAGCAGGAGCTTGGACTGCCGCGCTTTATTGCCGCTACGCTTGTAGCGCGCGGTGTGACAACGCCCGAAGAAGCGCGCGTGTTCCTTGCTCCCTCGCTGGAACGCGACTGGCTGGACCCGTACCTTATTCCCGGTCTTTCGGCAGCGGTCGACGCGCTGGAAAAGGCAGTTCGCTCTGGGAAGCATATTCTGGTTTTCGGCGACTTCGATTTGGACGGCATTTCCTCCACGGCGGTCATGACGCGCGCCTTGCGCGAGCTCGGCGCGGCGCAGGTTACGCCGTTCATTCCTCTGCGGTTTGAAGAAGGCTACGCGCTGACGCCTGCGGCCATGGAGCGCGCGTTGAAGCACGAGCCCGACGTTATCGTCACGGTCGACTGTGGCATATCGTGCAAGCACGAAGTCGCCCAACTGGTCGCCGACGGCATCGAGGTGGTGGTGACGGACCACCACGAACCGTCTGATCTGGTGCCGGAGGGCGTGCCAGTGTGCGACCCGAAGATCGGCGACTGCCCGAGCTGCATCCTGGCAGGCGTGGGCGTGTCGCTTAAGGTCGTGCAGGCGCTTGGCGCCCGTTTCGGCATGCCGCACCTGTGGCGCGACTACACGGACCTTGCCACGCTGGGCACGGTCGCCGACCTCATGCCGATGCTGGCGGGCAACCGTGCTTTGGTGGCGGACGGTGTTGCGCGCATGAACACGGCGCCGCGCCCGTGCATTGCGGCGTTGTTGGCGCAGGCGGGCGCGGCCGACCGGCCGGTCGCCGCCCACAACCTGAGCTTTTCGGTCATTCCCCGTCTGAACGCGGCAGGGCGCATGGGCGACGCGCAGTTGGCGCTCGACTTGCTGTTGACGGACGACTTCGAGCAGGCGAGTGCGAAAGCGGCCCAGCTCGAGGCGGTCAACGACAAACGTCGCGCCATCGAGGCGGAGCTTGCGGAGCTTGCGCGCGAGCAGGCGGCTCAGACCTACCATGGCCAGCGTGCGCTCGTCGTGGCGGGAGAGGGCTGGCACGAGGGCGTCAAGGGCATCGTCGCCAGCCGCCTGGTGAACGCCTATGGCGTGCCGACGCTCCTGTTCACCATCGACGGGGACGAAGCGCGCGGTTCGGGGCGTAGCGTGGGCCAGGTGAACTTATTCCGCGCGGTGGAAAGCTGCGCGGATCTGCTCACGCGTTTTGGGGGGCATGAGGCTGCGGTCGGCGTGACGCTGCCGGCTGACAAGCTGCCGGAGTTCGCGCAGCGCTTATGCGACTACATGGACGGGCTGTCGACCGAATGCTTCCATCCTCGCATCGACATCGACGCGTGCGTATGCCTGGACGAGCTGACGCTCGAGACGGTTGGGCAGCTTGAGGCGCTTGCGCCCTTCGGCCAGGAAAACCCGGTTCCGCGCTATCTGGCGCGCGATGTCATGCTTTCGAACTGTCGGGCGGTGGGCGCGGACAAGAACCATTTCTCGTGCGTGCTGACCGATGGCCGCTCGTCGGTCTCTGCCATCATGTTCCATTGTTCCGACATCGCCAGCCTTATGCACTGTGGGCAGGTGGTGAACGCTGCCTTCGAAGTGCAGATCGACGAATGGCGCGGTAGGCGTTCCGTGAAGGCGATGCTCTCTTCGCTTGCTCCGGCGGAGCCCTGCGCGGCGCTGGAGGCGTGCCTGAACGCCGACTCGCTCGGGTTCGTGGCCGATTTGTACGCGACGAGCGATACCGAGCTGTGCGCCGACTGCCCCGAGGACGCGGAGGCGGCAGAAGCGTACGAGGCTGCACTGGACCAAAACCGCAGTGTGTGGGAACGCACGGCATGCAAAGACCCCGGTCGCCTCCAGGAGGCGATCATCCGTGCGTTCATCGGCGATGGCGAACTGCACGAATCGCAGCAGCGCGTGCTCGAGGCGCTTGCGCGCGGCGAGTCCACGCTTGCCGTCATGGCGACCGGCCGCGGGAAGTCCCTTACGTTCCAAGTCCATGCCGCCTGCCTTGCCCTGCGCGATCACCAGGTCAGCGTATTCGTGTACCCATTGCGGGCGCTCATTGCCGACCAGGCGTTCCATCTTTCCCAGGCGCTCGAACTGTTTGGCGTGCGCTCTGCGGTACTGACGGGCGAATCGACGCCCGAAGAGCGCCGTGCGACGCTGGCGGGCATGACGGACGGCACGGTGGATATCGTCTTGACGACGCCTGAATTCTTGCAGTGCCATGCTGTCGAGCTGGCGCGCTGTGCGCGCATAGGGTTCGTGGTCGTGGACGAAGCGCACCATATCGGACTTTCGAAGGCGGGCAACCGTCCTGCGTACGCCCAGATGGGGGAAGCTGTTCGCGCGCTCGGTAACCCGACGGTCCTGGCGTTGACTGCCACGGCGGGCGACGAGGTGGCGCGGGATATCACCCTGTCTTTGGGCATTGAAAACTGCGTGCTCGACGCCGCGGCGCGTCCGAACCTCACTGTCGAGGACGAGCGCAACCTGAAAAAGCGTGAAAGCTATCTGGCAAACCTGGTTGCGAGCGGTCAGAAAACGATCATTTACGTGAATTCGCGCGAGCAGTCCATCGCGCTTGCGCGTTCTCTGCGCAAGCAGGTCCCGCAGATGGCGTCGCTCATCGGGTTCTATAACGCAGGCCTTTCGCGTGCCGAGCGCGTGCGCATCGAGGAGCTGTTCCGCACCGACGCGCTGTGCGTGCTCGTGTCCACGTCTGCTTTCGGGGAGGGCGTCAACATCCCGAACATTCGCAATGTGGTGCTCTATCACCTGCCGTTCAATGAGATCGAGTTCAACCAGATGAGCGGCCGTGCAGGCCGCGATGGCCAGCCCGCGCGCATCCATCTGCTCTTCGGGCGCGAGGACGCGGCCGTGAACGCGCGCATTCTGGACGCTGCCACGCCTGACCACGACCGCATGGCGCAGGTCTACCGCGAGATACGCCGTATGCAGCGGGCGACCGGCGAGGGATTTTTCACCGTGAGCGACGAAGAGCTCGCTCATGCGGCCAGCCAGCATCCGGCGCAGCCTGAGCTGCCGGCTGCCTCTGCGGCCTGCGGTATCGCGGTCTTCCGCGAACTGGGATTGGTGGAAACGCGCACGGTGACCGTAGGCGGCGTGCCCACTCGCAGCGTCCGTTTGCTCAATGCCGCCTCAAAGGTGGAGTTGACGGACAGCGTGCGGTATCGTGAAGGCCTTGATGAACGAGAGATATTCAACGCGTTTCGCGACTGGGCGTTGAAGGTGCCCTGCGAAACGCTGCAAGCGCGTTTGTGCCGGCCGATTCTGCCGGCACAGGGGGAGGGGGAGCGCTCATGAGCGAGCAAACAGTGCACGAAACGCTCCGCGAGGAAAACGTCCAGACTGTCGCCACTGCGCAGAAGCACGAAGGACGTCCGGCGACACCGCATGAAGACGGTGGTCAGATGGCCGACGCCTTCGACTCGACGCACCAGGACGACAGCGTCGTGCGAACCTACGTGAGCCCTGCTGCTGATGAGATGCTCGGCGAAGCGCTCGAGGCGCCTCGCCCCGAAGGCCCGCACGAGCAGCAGCTGGGACGCGCGCACGCGCAGGCCATGAGCTTCTCTTCCAAGGCGAAGGACGACAGCTATTATGCAGGGGGTAACGTCACGCCCGAGTCGCGCTTCCGCGAGCTTCAGCGCCTGACGAGCTCGTACCTTCAGCATGACGACGAGATGCTGCTGCAGAAAGCGTTCGACTTCGCGTCTGCCGCGCATAAGGGCCAGTGCCGCAAAAGCGGCGAACCGTTCGTCGCGCACCCGGTCGAAGTCGCCATCATCCTCTCTGACCTGAAGATGGACGTGGAGACGCTGTGCGCTGCGCTTTTGCACGACACGGTGGAAGACACGGACACGACGGCGGAGCAGCTTGCCGAAGAGTTCAGCCCTGCCATTTCCCAGCTGGTCGAAGGCGTCACGAAGATCACGCAGATCGAGGTGGAGAACCTTTCGGACGAGCAGGCGCAGACCATCCGCAAGATGTTCGTTGCCATGAGCAAGGACATCCGCGTCATCGTCATCAAGCTGGCAGACCGCCTGCATAACATGCGCACGCTCGCTGCGCTCAAGGAAGACCGTCGTATCTTCAAGAGCCGCGAAACGCTTGAGATTTACGCGCCCATCGCGCACCGCCTGGGCATCAGCTCCATCAAATGGGAACTGGAGGATTTGAGCTTCTACTACCTGGAGCCGAACAAATTCAAGCAGGTCTCGCGCATGGTTTCCGAAAGCCGTTCGGAGCGCGAAGCGTATTTGGCGGGTATCATCGACACGCTGCGCGGCGAGATGGCGAAAGTAGGCATCCAAGCGCAGATCATGGGCCGCCCGAAGCACCTGTACTCCATCTATCAGAAGATGACGCGGCGCGGCAAAGGCTTTTCGGAGATCTACGACCTGATTGCTGTTCGCTTGATCGTGAAGTCCGTGCGCGACTGTTATTCGGCGTTGGGCGCAGTCCATACGCTGTGGCACCCCATGCCAGGGCGTTTCAAGGACTACATCGCCATGCCGAAGTTCAACATGTACCAGAGCCTCCATACGACGGTCATCGGCCCGGCGGGCAGGCCGCTTGAGGTGCAGATCCGCACGGAAGAAATGCACCGCATGAGCGAATATGGCGTTGCGGCGCACTGGCGTTACAAGGAGAAGAACGCGAAAGCGGACGCGAGCTTGGACCAGCAGCTTGCGTGGTTGCGCGAAATGGTGGACTGGCAGGACGAAACGCAGGATTCGCGCGAGTTCCTGAAGTCGCTCAAGGTGGACTTGGCACCGACCGAGGTATTCGTCTTCACCCCGAAGGGCGAGGTCATGAGCTTGCGCGTCGGATCGACGCCGGTCGACTTCGCGTACAACATCCATACGGAGGTCGGCAACCACTGCGTCGGCGCGAAGGTGAACGGTGCTATCGTGCCGCTTTCCTACGAGCTGCAGAACGGCGACCGCGTGGAGATCCTTACCCAGAAGAGCGCCACGCCTTCGCGCGACTGGCTGAAGCTCGTGAAGACGCCGTCTGCGCGCAGCAAGATTCGCTCGTACTTCTCGAAGGTCAGCCGCAGCGACGATCTGGCGGCAGGGCGCGAAATCCTGTCCCGCGAGATGCGCAAGCACGGCTACGGCATTGCGAACGCGAACAGCGTGCGCGCGCTCAAGCAGGTGGCGGAGCATCTGGGGTACAAAGATCCCGACGATATGCTCGTGAATATTGGTGCGGGCAAAGAAAGCGCTCTTCATGTGGGCAATCGCCTGCTGAAGGTGCTTGACCCCAGCCGTCAGGAAGAAGAGCGCAGCGACCTGCCGAAGATGTCGCTGACCGGCAAACTGCCGCCCATGCTCACGAACGTCCGCAGCACGAAGAAAGCGGAGACACACAATAGCACGGGCGTTGTGGTCAAGGGGCTCGACAACGCGCTCGTGCGCCTGTCGCGCTGCTGCAATCCGGTGCCGGGCGACGAAATCGTCGGCTTTATCACGCGCGGTCGCGGCGTGTCGGTCCATCGTCACGACTGCCCGAACGCGGGCGACCTGGTGGAGCAGCACCCCGAGCGCATGATTCCGGTCGAATGGGAAGGCCAGCCGAGCGGGTCTATGACCTACAAGGTCGAAGTGTTCATCGAGGCGCTCGACCGCATGAACCTGCTGCTCGATGTGGCGCGAGTGCTCTCCGAAGCAGGCGCGAACGTGCTTTCGAGCTCGAGCACCGTCCATCGTGACGGCATGTCGGAACTGAAGTTCTTGTTCCAGGTGTCCGACATTTCGACGATCGACCGGATTCTGGCGAAGATGCGCTCGATCGAAGGCGTGTTCGAAGCGCGGCGTATGATGCCGGGAGAAGGCGTCGGCAGGACGAAGAAGCAATAACGTGCTGGCAGGGCCGTTCGCGCCGTGCTCGATGCGGACGGCCCTTGCTGCGCGTTGCAAGCGGAAGCAAAAAGCGGGCATGAAGGGCTCTGCGCGATGATCTGTTCGCTTACGGTGTCCGCTGTTTCGACCCACACGAAAGGAGCCGCCGTATGGCGCGCACGTTCAAAACGCTGCAAGGATGCGTTCCTGTCAGGGGAATCGTTCTCGGCCCGATCGATAACAACACGTACCTTATCTCTGACGAAAAAGGTGCGCTTCTGGTCGATCCGTCGAGCGACGCGCTGGCCATCATGCGCTTTCTGGGCGGCATGAAGATTGACGCCATCGTGCTCACGCACCGCCATCACGACCACGTGGACGCTGCGGCTGCGGTGCGCGAAGCGACGGGTGCCACGGTAATCGCCTCCGAGGCCGATGCGTCGCGCATCGAAAGCCCGCTGCCCTCCGACGGTGGCTTTGCGCCGTGCCCGGTCGATCGACGTGTGAAAGACGGCGACATGGTCGCCGTGGGCAACATGAGCTGGAAGGTCATCACGACGCCAGGGCATACGCCAGGCAGCATGTGCTTGCTCCTTGACCCTGAAAGCACAGACCATCCCGAAAAGGCACCGGTGCTCATCGCGGGCGACACGCTGTTCTTCGGCAGCATCGGGCGTACGGATTTCGAAGGCGGCGACATCAACGCCATGCGGCGGAGCTTGCGCCGTCTGCAGGCATTGCCGGATGAGACGGTCGTTTTGCCCGGTCACGGCAATATGACGACCATCGGCGCCGAGCAGCGTCGCGTGTTCGCCTTCTACCTGTAGCGCTCTGGTCTATTGCGTGCGCTTCGGACCGCCCGTGCGGGCGCTGCGCAGATCGTCTGCCGGGATCTTTTGCACGTACGCACGCCTTCGGGCTGTCGGTCGCGCTATAACCTGACGTAAATTTTGCAAAACGGAGTAAAAGCCGCTGATTTAGAAGGAATAGTGTGCTCATTTCGTAAAGTTTAGGCTAAACTTTTTACACACCAAGAACCGGGCATCCGCCACCTGCTCTTGGCGACGTCTGCGGTACCGGCGTTGCCGGTTTAAGGGAAGGACGATGCGTGGTTATCGAATGGGGCACGTTTCTCTCTGAACTCATGTCCAATCCCATGCTCGTGGCAGTAACGCTGCTGAACATTGGCGTCATCATCGTGAACGGTGCGACGGATGCGCCGAACGCGATTGCGACCGTCGTCTCCACGCGCTGCATGAAGGCGGGCCCTGCTATCGCCATGGCGGCTATCTGCAATTTCTTGGGCTTGCTCGTTATCACGCTCGTGTCTTCCGCGGTCGCTAACACCATTTTCCACATGGTCGATTTCGGGGGAGACCATCACCAGGCGCTCATTGCGCTCCTTGCCGCGATGGTCGCCATCATCGTATGGGGCGTCGCGGCCTGGGCGTTCGGTATCCCTACCAGCCAGTCGCATTCGCTCATTGCCGGGTTGACCGGGGCGGCCATTGCGCTGCAGGGAGGCTTCGGCGGCATCAACGGCGCCGAATGGGCAAAGGTCGTCTACGGTATCCTGCTTTCTACCTTCATGGGATTTGGCTTCGGCTGGATCGTCTCGAAGATCGTCATGAGAGTGTTCCGGCGGTTCGACCGCGCAAAGCTCGACCATGGCTTCAAATGGCTTCAGATTATTGCGGGCGCGGGCGTGGCGTTCATGCACGGTGCGCAAGACGGCCAGAAGTTCATGGGCATCTTCATCCTGGCCATCACGCTGGCTACGGGTATCGGCCAGGCAGATCAGATGATCCTGCCTATCTGGTTGATGGTGTTCTGCGCGCTCAACATGGGCCTCGGCACGGCCATTGGCGGTAAGAAAATCATCAAAAGCGTCGGCATGGACATGGTGAAGCTCGAGAAGCACCAGGGCTTTTCAGCCAGCTTCGCCGCCGTTGTCTGCCTGATGATTTCCACGTTCGGCGGTCTGCCGGTTTCCACGACGCACACGAAGACGACGGCCATCATGGGCGTCGGTGCGGCGAAAAACAAAAAAACCGTCAAATGGAGCATCGCTATCGACATGGTCAAGACCTGGGTTCTCACGTTTCCCGGCTGCGGCCTGCTCGGGTTCGTGTTCGCCCAGTTGTTCTTCCTTGTCTTGTAACAAGGGCGGCCCGTCGCGGTCGCCTGCGCCGCGGCGGCGTTCGGTCGCTTTTCGCGCGCGGGCGCAAAGACGGTCTTTCCGCGGGGCCGCTCTCTGCTAACACAGGACGCGGCAGCCGGAAAGGAAGCGTTCATGGCAAAAAAGCATAAGGAGTTCGACTACTTCGACGCCTTCGAACAGCAGGTGAAGTTCGCTTGCAAAGAGGCGGAGTTGCTGCGCAAGGTCGTGGAGAACTTCAAATCCGCCGAAGACATTAAAGAGACTATGGATCGGGCGCACGAAATCGAGCATGAGGCGGACCTTGTGAGCCACGACATTCACAAATCCGTCGCGCACGACTTCATCACGCCGTTCGACCGCGAGGACATCATCCACCTTGCAAAGACGCTTGACGACATCACGGATTCCATCGAGGCCGTTATCCAGCGCATGTACATGTACGACGTGCACTTCATGCACGACGGCACCTTGGACTTTGCACGCGCTATCGAGAAAAGCTGCACGGCGCTTCATCGTGCAATGGGCGATTTCCGCAACTTCAAGCGCTCCAAAGAGTTCAAGCATCTCATCGTGGAGGTTTGCGACGCGGAGGAGGAGGCGGACGGCCTGTACGTGAGCGTTATCCATGGTCTGCACACGGAAGATCGCGATAACCCGCTGCGCGTTTTCGTCTGGACGAACGTCTTCAACCGCATGGAGAGCTGCGCTGACGCGTGCGAGGCAGCGGCGGACGTCATGAACTCCATCATGATCAGGAACGTCTAAGGTTCGCACAGCGGCTGAGGACAGGGGCTGTTGCAAAAGCCTCGGAAATGCATACGTATGCAAAACGAAGTCCCGAGCTTTTGCTCGGGACTTCGAATATGCAAGGAATCTGTGCGTGCGCCCAGTCTTGGCGCTTTGCGGCAGCTCTCGCCGGATGATGTCGGCTGCGTGCTGACCTTCTATTCGTCGTCGAAACCCTCTTCCTCATCGAAGCGGTCACGGTGCTTGGTGCTCTTAGGCTCAGGCTTCGTGCGCACTTCGAGCGGACGGCCGATAGCGCCGGTTTTGTCGAGGTTCGTTACGGGCTTCGGGCGCATGCTCAAGCCGCGAATTTCGCGCGTGGGACGGCTTTTCTTGGCAATGGCGCGTACGGGCGTGCCGATGACGCGGATGACGTCGTCGGTATAGTCGCGCGGCGGCGTCGTGTGCAGGTCAAGTGCGACGGAAGCGTAGCGCACGATCAGCACGATGCCCACGCAGCAGACGGCCGCCCAGTTTTCCAGCACGTGGTTTTGCCGCATGAGCGCGTAGACGATTGCGCCGATGAGCGCAGCAGACCCGTAGAGCGTGCCCGAACGGAAGGCCGCGACCGGCTGGTTCATGAACACATCGCGCGCGATGCCGCCGCCGATAGCGGTCACCGTGCCGAGAATGATGGCGGGAATAATCTCAAGGCCGGCGGAGAGGCCCTTGCTCACGCTAATGATGGTCCACAGCGCCATGCCGAGCGCGTCGATGAAGTCGAACAGCCAGTTGAAGTACTTCGTGATCTTTCCAAAGAAGAACACGACAACGCCGGTTAGCGCGCAGGCGAGGATAAGCGTCGGGTTCTGGAATGCGTAAATGCCGAAGTCCTGCAGCAGGATGTCGCGGATGATGCCGCCAAGAAGCCCGACGGTTACGGCGAGGGTGACCGTGCCGAAAATGTCATAGCGCGCCCTGACGGCGCTCATGCTGCCGGAGATGGCGTAGACCACCGTAGCGAGGAGCTCGAACCACAGAGGGACGGCAAGCGCGGTCTCAAGCATGCGAGCTCACCGGGCCCTTTGCGCTGTCGCGGACGGACACGATGGTGGCGACCGTCGGTTCGCCGGAGAAGTTCAGCTCGCCGGTCAGCCGCCGTGCCGCTGCCAGGTCGAAGTGCGGCGACAGGAACATGTCGGCGCGCTCCTTTGCCTCTGCGCAGGCGCGGTCGTAGATATCCCAGAATGCGTCGGTGCGGACTTCGTCGGTGAACGGGTTTGTCCAAGGCGCGTGCTCCCGGTTGTCGAATTCGCACGTCAGGGTCTCAAGAGGACGATGGCTCATGCAGCGGAAGAACGAATAGGGGCGAACGAGCTCTTCAAGGCGCCCGATGAGCGCGCGTTTGATGCCGGTAGGGGAGTCGAAAGCATGCTGCGCCAGGCGGAAGGAGCGCACGCTCGACGAGAACAGGTTTTCCGGGACGACCTGGCCGTACGCGGTCATGATGACATAGGCGTAGAGGCGCGAGACAACGTGCAGCACCTTATCCGGTGCGTGCAGGACGTTGCGGTGCGGCAGGTAGGTCGCGACCGTCTCGCCGCGCTTTGTGAAAAGCACCATTTCGTCGTATTCGCTCTCGATGACACCGTGCACTTCGTGCGCGTCATCGCGCGAAAGGCCTTCGACGCCCGCGTCGCACAGCGCGTATTCGAAGTGGTAGACGAGCGGGTGCATGCGCGCATCGAGCGTGTAATGGCACAGAAAGCCCAAAGCATAGGCGCGGCCGATGCCGATCTCTGCTTCAGGAAGAAGCGAAAGCGCCTGCTTGAAGGCGTGGATAAGCTCGCTCGGCCGTTCGCGGTGCATGAGCGAACCAACGCGGGAGAAAGCCGACAAGCGCGGGTTCAGCACGGCGTAGAACAGCGGGTCGGGTCCTTGGTTGCCCAGCAGGAAAGCTTCTGCCTCGTCGCGCGAACCGCCCACGCGTCCTGACAGCGAATCAAGGACGTCTTTCCCGAAGAAATCGTGCGTTAAAAGAGCGGGCATGGCGGGCCTTTCTGCGTACGCGGGCGGACAAGGAAGCAGCTGCAAGACGACGGCGCTCTCCGGCCGCCTTGGTGTGTGCTTGTGGTCGAACATAGCAGAAAACCTTGCGTATTTCTTCAGGCAACGGCGTGCTTGCGCGCATTTTACGCAGATGGCAGGAAGGCGAAGGAAGATTGCATGGTCGCAATTCGCGCAGTTTGATGCGTTTTTTACACCCTGGGCAAGTTCGTTGTCCTACAATTCCACTCGGTAAAAACGAGCCAGAAAGGACCGCATGCAAAAGCTGACCAGGCAAGAGAAGAGCTGGATTGCCTACGACGTGGGCAATTCCGCATTCGTGATGTTGTCTACGGCGCTCATTCCTGTCTACTTTTCGTCTTTGGCAGACCCGGGCTCTTCGGTCGTGGTGGCATGGGGTTACGCCGAAACGGTCGCTTCCCTCATCCTTGCGCTGCTCATGCCATTTCTGGGCAGCCTGGCAGACCTCCGGCACAACAAAAAGCGCTTTCTTATCGGCTCGGTCGGCACCGGTGCGGTGGCGTGCGCGGCTCTTGGCATTCCGCAGCATGCACTGGCCTTCCTGGTGATCTACGTTGTCTCGTCGGTCATGCTGAACGGCTCCATGGTCTTTTATGATGCGTTCTTGGTGGATGCGACCAGCGAGGATAACTACGACCGCGTTTCATCGCACGGTTATGCGTGGGGCTACATCGGTTCGTGCATTCCGTTCATCGCCTCCCTGGCAATCGTGCTCTTTGGCGAGAACGTGGGCATCAGCATGAGCGCGGGGATGCAGATTGCCTTCATCATCACGGCACTGTGGTGGGTTGCGTTTACCGTGCCGCTCGTGCGCAACGTTCACCAGACACATTTCAAGCCGCGCACCGACCGGCTGTTCCGCGACACGGTGCGTGGTCTGGTCGCGACCGTCCGGAAGATTTTTCGCGATAAGCGCCTGCTCATGTACATGCTGGCGTACTTCTTCTACATCGACGGCGTGCATACCATCATCAAGATGTCGACGAGCTACGGTACGGAGCTCGGCATCGATTCCACGCAACTCGTGCTCGCACTGCTGGTCACGCAATTCGTCGCGTTTCCGTCGGCCATCCTTTACGGGCGTCTGGCGAGCAAGGTCGGCACGCGCACGATGCTCATGACGGCGGTGTTCGCTTACTTCTGCATCACGCTTTTCGCGGCGTTTTTCCTGCGCACGGCAATGGAGTTCTGGATTCTTGCGGTGTGCGTCGGCCTGTTCCAAGGCGGCATCCAGGCACTGTCTCGCTCCGAGTTCGGCAAGCTTATTCCCAAAGAGCACGCAAACGAGTACTACGGGTTCTTCGATATCTTCGGGAAGTACGCAGCGGTCATGGGCACGTTCCTGGTGAGCGTGTTCACGCAGCTGACCGGCAACGCGTCCATTGGCGTGCTGGCGATATCTATCCTGTTCGTCGCCGGCCTGCTGCTTTTGTGGCGGATGCCGAAGGAAGCGTGAGCGAGCAAGCGGGTTTGACGGGCGCAGGCGGGGCTTCCGTCGGTTTTGAAGGCTTGAGCCGCTGGGCTTCCCGGATGGCTTTTGCGGCGCTTTCCGGTTTGGGGTGCTTTCCTGTGGGGCGTCTGGCATGCGGGCCTGTGCTGCCATGGCAAGCGTTTGCGTTTCGACCTCGTGTTAAACCTGCGCGAATAACGCCCGCTCCGGGCAGAGCCGGGTACGACTGGGCGGTAGCGCATGGTACACTTTCACAGTTATTGCACAGTACTGGCACGAGAAGGAAACGAACCCCATGGCATTCGTGGTCGCAAAGTTCGGAGGCACCTCGGTCGCCTCGCCCGAACGCATCCAGATGGTGGCGCGACGCCTGATCGCCAGCAAGCAGGCGGGCAACCAAGTGGTTGCAGTGGTCTCGGCAATGGGCAAGACCACTGACGAGCTTGTCGGCTTGGCGAAGGCGCTCAACCCCGATCCTCCTGCGCGCGAAATGGACATGCTGTTGTCCACCGGCGAACAGGTCAGCATGTCGCTTTTGGCAATGGCTATTCAAGCGCGCGGCTACAAGGCGAAGAGCTTCACTGGCTGGCAGGCCGGCATCACCACTGACGAGAACTATTCGCGCGCGAAAATCGAGGACATCGATGCCGACCGCATCAAGCGCGAGGTGGAGCGCGGCGCTATCGTCATCGTTGCCGGCTTCCAGGGTCTTTCCGAAAGCGGCGATATCACGACGCTGGGTCGCGGCGGCTCCGACACGACGGCAGTTGCGCTGGCATACGGCCTCGGCGCCGATGTTTGCGAAATCTATTCTGACGTCGACGGTGTCTACACGGCTGATCCTCGCGTCTGCCCGCGCGCCAAGAAACTGGACGAAATCTGCTACGACGACATGTTGGAGCTTTCTTCTGCGGGCGCTGGCGTTCTGCAGGCGCGTGCCGTGGAGTTTGCCAAGAAATACAACGTGGTCATTCATTCCCGCTCGGCCTTTACGGACACGCCGGGCACGTTCATCAAGGAGGTCACGCCTTCCATGGAGCAAGCGGTCATTTCGGGCATTGCCCACGACACGTCTGAAGTCAAGGTCACCATCCGCGACCTGAAGGACCAGTACGGCATTGCGTCCACGGTGTTCTCGGCGCTGGCCAGCAACATGGTGAACGTGGATATGATTATCCAGAACGTCTCCGAGGAAGGCCACACCGACCTGACGTTCACTTGCCCTGAGTCCGACCTGGAGCGTGCGTGCGAGACGGTAGAGCGCGTCCTTCCGAAGATCGGTGCGCGCGAATACGTGGTGGACAAGAACATCGCGAAGGTCTCGCTGGTCGGCACGGGCATGAAATCGAGTCCGGGCGTCGCCGCGCGCGCGTTCACGGCGCTGGCGGAGAACCAGGTGAACATCCTGTTGATTTCCACGAGCCCCATCCGCTTGTCCATCGTGGTGGAGGCGTCGCAGTGTGCCAATGCTGTACGCTGCCTGCATACGGCTTTCGACCTGGATTCCGACCAGGTGTACGAAGAGACGCAGCTTTCTGCGGAAGAGATCGCTGCCAAAATGAACAAGGGGCGTTAGCGTTTCGCCGTTCTGCCGAACGGCAGAATAAGCCGACGCTGCGAAGCGTCCGGGCACCCCATCTTGTCACGCTTTCAAAGCCTCGCGTACAGGCTGGGGTTCCGTCGGCCTGTCGGTCGGCGGAATGACTCGGCGCTGCGGCCATCCCTGGCGGCGGAATGGTGCGCCTGAGCGCCCGTCGTTCCTTCGTGTGACGGAGGGACGGGCTTTGTCCAAGAAAAAGAGAGGATACCGAAATGACCTGGAGCAAGAAGCTTCCTGAGAATCCAGTGGTAGCCGTTGCGGGTGCGACGGGCGCGGTAGGCAAAGAATTCCTGCAGGTATTGCATGACGTGGACTTTCCAGCGAGTGAAGTGCGCGCGCTGGCGTCCGCTCGTTCGGCAGGCAAGAAACTGCCGTTTCTGGGCTGTGGACAAGTGCCTGCAGGCGAGCTGACCGTGCAGGAAATGACGCCTGAAGCTTTCGAGGGAGTGGATATTGCGCTGTTCTCCGCGGGTGCGTCCGTTTCGAAGGAGATGCGCGAAGCCGTGGTCAACGCAGGCGCGGTCATGATCGACAATTCCAGCGCGTTCCGCATGGACGAAGATGTGCCGCTCGTGGTGCCGGAGGTGAACCCTGCCGCTGCATTCGAGCATAACGGCGTCATTGCGAACCCGAACTGTTCGACTATCCAGATGGTCGTGGCGCTGAAGCCGCTCTACGACATTGCGCCGATCGCGCGCGTAGTCGTGTCCACCTATCAGGCAGCGTCCGGTGCGGGCGCGCCCGCTATGGAGGAGCTCTACAGCCAGACGAGCGAGTACTTGGACGGCAAGCGCGGCAAAGAGCTCACGGTAAGCGCTTTCCAGCATCAGATTGCCTATAACTGCATTCCGCACATCGACAAATTCCTCGAGGACGATTCCACGAAGGAAGAATGGAAGATGGTCGTCGAGACGAAGAAGATCATGGGAGACGACAACATCAAGGTCGCTGCCACATGCGTGCGCGTGCCGGTGCTGCGCTGCCATGGCGAGGCCGTGAACGTGGAGTTTGCAAGCGAGGTCAGCGTCGAAGCAGCGCGCGCCGCGCTCAAGGCTGCACCGGGCATCACGGTCCTGGACGACCCGGCAAACAACGTCTATCCCATGCCAGGCCTGCTGGCGGGCACGGACGACACCTACGTTGGGCGTCTGCGCAAGGATCCGACGGTCGAGCACGGCTTGGCCATGTGGGTCGTGGCGGACCAGATTCGCAAGGGCGCGGCGCTCAATGCCGTGCAGATTGCCCAGCTGCTCATGCGCGGTAACGACTAAGAGCGAACGGTAAAGCGAAGGGCTTCGGCAGAAATCCTGCGACCAAAGGGGCGGACGATGATCAGGAACGAACGCGACCTGCGACATGAACAGGCACTCGATATCGCCGAGAAAATGCTGGTGGCGGCGCGCACGGCGCCGAAGGGCAAAGGCGTCGACATCATAGAGTGCGCGGTCGTGGACGGCGAGGATGCCGAGCGTTTGGCGCAGGAGATGGAGGCTATCGCCGAAGAGAGCGGCATGAAGTTCTTTATCCGCGATGCGGGCAACGTGCGGGCTGCCCAATGCACGCTGCTTGTCGGCACGCGCGAGAAAGCGCAGGGTCTGAACTGCGGTCATTGCGGGTTTGCCACCTGTGCCTCCCGCTCCGAAGGTGTTCCGTGCGCGGTCAACAGCGTGGACGTGGGCATTGCTGTGGGGTCCGCCTGCTCGAAGGCGAGCGACTATCGCGTGGATACGCGCGTGCTCTTCTCGGGCGGCCTTGCTGCCCAGCGCTTGGAATTGCTGGGCGAAGGCGTGCGGCAGGTGTACGCCATTCCCGTGAGCATTTCGTCCAAGAGCCCCTTCTTCGATCGCAAGTGAAGCTGCGAGCAATACGGCTATAAAGGCCGCAGGCTGGAACCGCTGAAAGCGCTGTATTCCCGCCTGCGGCCTTTTCTTTATACGCACAGATCAAGCGGCAGGTCGGAAATGTCTTTCAGCCGCCTGCCTTCCAAAAGCGTCTCAAGCGTGTCTTTCGCCTCATCGTTACCGAAGCGCGAGACCGAATCGATAAGCTCGTAGAGTGCAAAGTGGTAGACGCAGTCGATGTCGCCGGTTCCGAGCGCCAGCGAGGCCAGTCGGTTGGGGACGGGCTCTGCAGTGACCACGACGATATGTGGCAGGTGCCCCTTGCGGTTGCGGATAAGGTTGAGCGCTTCGGTGCGGCTGTTCTGTGCACGGTCCGACCGGATGGTCCATTTGACGGAAATCGAAGCGTGCAAAAGCGGGCGGGCGTTATTGTCTGCGCGCAATGACGCCCGCGTGGCGATGCCCGGTTCGACCGCGTGCAAGAAAGCATTGATTTCTGCGTCGCTGCACGGCTGCCGGTAGACAACCACGTCGGGCGCTACCATGTAGTCGTTGCCGATCATCGCAGCGAGGCGCCTGTTCTCCGTCGTCAGCTCACGCAGGTATTCCAGGTGTTCGTATTGGGCGAACTCCGAGGTCTTAGTCCGGTTCCGGTTGCCAAGCTTCATGACTTCCCACGTGCCTGGCCTGAGGTGCTGCAAAAGCGGGAACGTGCCCCTGACGAAGTCCATGACGCACTCTTCGAACGTGGACCCCGAAGTCTGGCCTGCTAACCGTTCGCCGCGCTCTGCGAGCAACAGGTCGGCGATGCCGCGTGCAATGGCAACCGACACCCTGCTGTCTTTGTCGGCGTTCGTTGCTACGCCGCGTGCGTTCACGGTCAGCACGCCGTTATCGAGCAGAGACTGGTGAAACTGCTCCCGCTGTGTCCTGATCAGCGAGGTGCTCTCGTTCGGCTTCATGGATGCTCCTTGCGATTGCGTCTCCAAATGCCTTTGCGACAGGCGGCGGGAAGGCATTTCCTACCTGCCGGTACGCGGCGGTCTTCTTGCCGACGAACTCCCAGCCTTTGGGGAAACCTTGGACGAGGGCGGCCATCGGCACCGTAAGGCGCGGCATGCCGTCGAAACCATGCGGCGGGGGCTCCTCGGCAATGCTTTTCCCGTTCACGCCGAGCAGCTCCCAGGCTTTCTTGGCGCGTGTAGGACCCAAATCGGGGCCACCGTGCTTTTTCGACCCGCCAACCAGCGTGGGCGCGATGGCGTCAGCATGCTCTGCCCATTTTGCGGCGCCTTCCCAGCCGTTCGAGGACATTTCTTCGAACAGGAGCTGGCCGACTGTCAAAGGCTGCTCGCGCCGCGTTTCCGGCCACTGGAAATACCGTGCGTACGGCTGCTTCAAAGCGACAAGAATGGTACGGGGACGCAGCTGGGATACGCCGTAGTCCGAAGCGTTTACCAGCCCCCAATGGCATTCGTACCCAAGTTCCTCCAGTTGAGTGACGATATGCGTGCGATAGCCGTCGAATTTCGGCGCGAAAAGCCCCTTCACGTTTTCAAGCATTACGGCTTTGGGATGGCATTCGCTCACTAGGCGAATCGCTTCAGGGAACAGGTCGCGTTCATCGTCCTTGCCGAGCTGTTTGCCCGCAATGGAGAACGGAGGGCAGGGAACGCCCCCTGCCAGCAGGTCGATGCCGCTATAGCTTGCAGCCGAAAAAGCCTTCACGTCTTCGCAAAGCACGTTCCATGCAGGCCTGTTGTGGCAGAGGGTCTTGCACGCGTCTTCATCGAGCTCTACCAGCACGCAATGATGAAAGCCCGCTTGCTCTAAGCCAAGGGCCTGTCCGCCTGCGCCGGCGCATATTTCGATAGACTGCAGCAATAATCCTCCCGAAACTCGTGTCGCCCTATTCTAGCGAACGTTTGTTTGCCCGGCAAACAGACCGCCTGTTTTCGACTTGCATGCTACGGTGTGCAAGCGCGGAATTTGCCGCCTTTTGCACAGGAAACAAGTATAATTCCATATTTGGTGCGCTAAAGGCGCTTGCGCTCGCACACAGCGTGTAAAAAAGGGGAGATGCCTGCCCGGTGGCAAAAACGCCCGTTGGGCAGCATGCGATACAGAAAGTCAGGGGATGCCGATGGCACAGTCAGAAACCCGTGCAGCCTGGTCGAACAAGCTTGCGTTCGTGCTTGCCGCCGCCGCTTCCGCGGTCGGCCTGGGCAGCATGTGGCGCTTCCCGTACCTCGCGGCAAAATACGGCGGTGGCACGTTCTTGTTCATGTACCTGGTGTTCGTGTTCACCATTGGTATCGCGCTGCTGCTGTTGGAGACGGCGCTTGGCCGTAAGACGGGGCAGAGCTCCATTGGCGCGTTCAAAGCGTTCGGTAAAAAGTACGCGTTTATCGGCGTGTTCATGTCGTCCATTCCGTTCATCATCGTGCCGTACTACTGCGTGATCGGCGGATGGACTACGAAATACATGGCGGCCTACCTGACCGACGGGCCTGCCGCGCTGGCAGACGGCGGCAACTACTTCAGCAACTTCATTGCGAATACGCCCGAAAGCTTGCTGTTCATGCTCATCTTCATGGCTATCACGTATCTCGTCGTGGCGCTGGGCGTGAACAACGGCATCGAAAAAGCGAACCTGGTCATGATGCCGGCGCTCATTGTGGTGTCCGCGGTACTGGCCGTCTATGCCCTGTCTTTGCCGGGGGCTCTGGACGGTCTGGCGTTCTATCTGATTCCGGACGTGAGCAAGTTCTCGCCTGAGCTGATTGTCGCAGCACTTGGCCAGACGTTCTTCACGCTTTCGCTTGCAATGGGCATCATGGTCACGTACGGCTCCTACCTGGAAAAGAAGGAGAAGCTGACCTCGAGCGTCATGCAGATTGCGGGAACGACGTTCGCCATCTCGCTGCTCGCGGGCCTTATGATCATCCCGTCGACGTTCGCGGCGCTGGGGTCGGGCGATGCGGTGGCGCAGAACGCAGGACCGTCGCTTATGTTCATCATCCTGCCGCAGGTCTTCAACAGCATGGGCGAAGCGGGCGGCATCATCGGTTGCGTGTTCTTCATCCTGGTCATCTTCGCTGCGCTTACGAGCTCGATTTCGCTCGTTGAGACGTGCACCGCGGTTATCTCGGACGGCTCCGGCTGCACGCGCGTGCGCGCGCTTATCATCACGATCGTGTTCACGACCCTTGCTGGCATCATCGTGAATTTGGGCTACAGCGGTCTGTCCTTCATTCAGCCGCTGGGCGAGGGCACGTCCATCCTTGATTTCCTGGACTTCATCTCCAATTCGGTCATGATGCCTATTTCGGCCATTCTCACGTGCATCTTCGTGGGCTGGATTATCAAACCGAAGACCGTTGCCGACGAGGTGAAAGTCTCTGCGCGCTTCAGCCTTGAGGGCGCCTGGACGGTCATGATCAAGTACGTTGCACCTATCTGCATCGCTATCATCCTGGTTGCCTACGTCGCTCAGACGTTTGGCATCATCACGCTGTAAGTTCGCCGCCGGACGGTACGATCCTTCGATCCGTCCGGCGCTGGCGAAGCAAGGTCGAAAGGCCCGGCTGCAATCGAGCGGCTGGGCCTTTCGAGCATTCTGCAGCAAAACGGCTTGTGCATGATTGCGCGCCCAAAGACGAGCAAGCTGTCTTGGCCATTGCCCGGCCGCGATGGCGTGCGCCGTTGCGCACGAACGCGGCTTCTTTTCCAAAGGGCACGGTGCACGTGCGGACAGCGCGGCGTCTTTGTGCGAATTTTCCGCATGCAGCAATGCGTTGTGCTGCGCTATTCAGGACGCTATGCCATGATGTTCAATTTTTAATGAGCTTGTAAAAGAATGAACAACTCTGCTAAGGTACAGGCTACCTCAATTATTTGTAAGGTAGACAAGAAAGGGCACAGGTATGTGGTGGGGTTTGGGAGCTGCTATCACCTGGGCGTTCGATTCGGTCATCTTGAGCATTGCGCTCATGTCGACCTGTTTCTTCTCAACGGAACAGGCTATCGCCTTGGCGTCGTTCACGAGCACGTTTCTGCACGACGGCACGTCTGCCGTGTTCATGTTCATCTACAATGCCGTGCGCGGTAAGTTAGGAAAGACCTGGCGGTTGCTGCGCTCGAAGACGGGCGTGTTCGTTTTGATCGCAGCAGTCGTCGGCGGGCCGCTTGGTATGAGCGGCTACGTGTTCGCCATCAACGAGATTGGTCCTGCGTACACGACGGCGATCACAGCGTTTTTCCCGGCGTACGGGGCTTTGGCAGCCCATATCTTCCTGAAAGAGCGCATGAAGCCTTACCAGTGGGTGGGCCTTGCCGTATGCCTGATCGCGGTGGCGGTTCTGGGGTTCAACCCTGACGAAGCGGTTCCGGGCAACTGGCTTCTGGGCATCATCGGTGCGCTTATCACCGTTTTCGGTTGGGGCACAGAAGCGGTCGTCATTTCCTACGCGCTCCATTTCGGAGAGGCAGATGACGAAAGCTGCCTGCAGATTCGCCAGACCACGTCGGCGGTGGTGTACATGATTGTCATCCTGCCGTTTTTGGGCGGCTGGGGATGCGCGATCGATGCTTTCACCAGCGATGCAATGCTTTGGATTGCGCTGGCGGCGGTGTTCGGGACTGTCTCGTACCTGTTCTACTACAAGGCAATCGACCGCATTGGCGCGGCAAAGGCCATGGCGCTCAACATTTCTTACTCCGGTTGGGCAATCCCGCTTTCGGCAATCCTGATTGCATCCATGCCCACCGCGACCGGTGTCGTGTGCGCTGTTGCCATCATTGTGGGAGCTATCGTGGCAGCGACCGACGTGAAAGAGCTGGTCGCGAAGAGGGCGTAAGCATCATTCGCACACCCCTCCTCTCAACGCAAGAGCGCCTGCGCCTCCTTCGGGGGACGCGGGCGCTCGGTCTTTGCGCAGAAAAAGGAGAAAGAGTGACTGTCCCTTTTTCTCGCTTTTAGTAGAAAAACAACCGTCCCGTTTTCTCGCAAAGAAAGCCCCGCGCTTCCTGGAGGGAAGTCGCGGGGCTTTCGGCCTTGGGCGCGCTGCAGAAGCAAGCGCGCCGAGAGAGAGGGAGGGGGTTGGTTACTTTTCAGCCACCATACGGCCGATGACATAGCCTTCGGTGTAGCAGCGGCCAAGGGAAAGGCCGAACACCGTCAGCGGGTAGTCGATGCCGCCGTAGAAGCCGCCAGAGCAGTTGCCGATGGCGTACAGGCCCTCGATGACCTCGCCTTCGGGGGTCAGGCACTGGTGGTCGGCATTGACGTCGACGCCGGAGCAAATGGCGGACATGCGCACCCAGCGGTGAATGCCGTAGAACGGCGGGGTGTCCACTTTCGCGAGGTACTCAGGCGGCTTGCCGAAGTCCTCGTCCTTGCCCTTTTCGCACATTTCGTTGTAGCGGTTCACGGTCTCCACGAACGTGTCGACGCGCCGGAGTTCATAGCCCACAGCTCTACCAGATCGCGGTTCGGGCGATGCTGGCTGTCCTCGATGAGCTGGCTCACCAGGTTCTGGACGTCGGCTGCGTCGCTCGTGGAAAGGTCGATGCCGGAGCCAGAGTTGCCCTGGGAGACGGCCATGCTCTGCTTCTGGAGCAGCGCGACGGACGCGCCTGCCTCGCGGGCGGAGAGTGCAGCGGGAACGCCTGCAGCGCCAGCGCCGACGACCACGACGTCGTAGTCGTAGGTCTCGGAAATGTCGGTAATGGGCTCAGGCTTGATGAGGAAGCTCGGAATGCCGTTGCGCAGATGGCCGGCCGTGGTGCACTGCTCCATGCCGGCTGCCTGCTCGGCATCTCCTGCCGCCAGGGCAGAATCCTTGGCCGAGCAGCCGGAAAGGGCGCTTGCGCCGACTACGCCCAAAGCTGCCACGCCACCGAACTTCAACAAGTCACGACGGCTGATTCCTCGTGATTTTTCGTTCATGTGCATCCATCCTCCTTGGAAGTGACGCTCGTCTTCCAGCCGGTTTCCACCGGCCGCCGTTTCGTCGCGCTTCCGTGCAGGCGCTGTCGAAGGAACGGCTGCCTGCCGAACAAATCGCAGCATGTGCGCTGCATCCCCGTGCAAAACATACCGTGCAAGCGCCGTCCTGTCTTCGCCATATACCCTAAAAAGAAGGGTGATTTGCATCACACTGGTTGATAACCCTTGCGTGAGCAGGCATTTTGCCTAGGTCAGTCCACCATGCTGGAGTGCGGCCAAACGTTTGTCCCACTACAATAAAGCCAGGTAATCGGCGGTTTCCGGCGCCATGCGCTTGTCTGCGAGCAGACGCTCAGAGCGCACAGGCGCCGCGTCAAAGGGATACGACCGGGCTGCGCGAATGAGTGCAGGAGCAAGGAGGGGCGATCTCGAAAGAGAACCTGCATGCGTTCGCGCGCACCGCCGTCAACCGGTAGGAAAGGGGAGGGAATGCCAGAGCACAATGAGCCTGAGATGGCGCAAGGGGGGCGCATCCAGGCAGGGGAGAAGCACGAAAAGACCGTGCGCTCCCACGAGCCTGCCTTAGCGAAGGTGCTTGATGGCGCCTGGGCGGAAGACGACCATGCAGTGCTGTCGGACGCTCTTCCGAAAAACGATGCAGGCGTGAGGCCTCCGGGACCCTTGTTCCCGTGGATGCCCGCCATCCCGTTCTTTTTCCTCGGCCTTGGCCTGTATCGCGCATGGATCGAGATTGCGTTCGTGACGCCTATCTTCTCGTTCCCGGCGGCGCAGGTTGCGACGCACGATGCCTACGACATCGTCATGTCCGTCACTCTGCTGTTGTGCGCGGTGTTCTCGCGTCGGCTCGGGCCCCTGTTCGGCAAAAAGTGGTTCTACGCAGTGACGGTCGCGCTGATGCTCCTGGCGACCGTGCTGCTGCCCATCTCGGCATTCTTCCATAGCTTTGTCGTGCCGCTTGGTTGGGTGGCAGTGCTTGCGGGCGGCGTGGGAACGGCGTTCGTCATCTTGCTGTGGTCGGAGCTGTACGGCTGTTTAAATCCGTTCCGCGTGGCTCTGTACTATTCGGGCTCGTTGGTGATCGCGGCGGCGGTCATCCTGCTGTGCCGCGGCATGGAGTTTGCGTCGTTCTTTGCTGTTTCGGTCGCACTGCCGCTGTTTTCGCTCGGCATGGTCGCTGCGGGCTTTCGTTCGCTGCCGTCCGAGCGCCTGCCCCGTGCAGAAGCGAAGCCGTTCGCTATTCCGTAGCGCGTCATTCTTATCATGGGCGTGTACGCATTCGCGTACGGCCTGAAAGAGGCGGACTTGTACCAGAGCACGTTCGTGCCGCATTCGTCGTTCGGCGTCGTGCTCGCTGCGGCGCTCATCTTTTTGCTCGTGGTCGTGCGCGGACGACATTTCCAGTTCAGCATCATCTTCCGTGTGGCGTTGCCGCTGGGGTCTGGCCCTTTCCGGCATGGGCAGTGTCGAGGACGCGGGCGCTGAAACGGAGCGCGATGAATTGGTCGACCGCTGCGCGCAGGCGACTCAGCGCTTTGGGCTTTCGCAACGCGAAGAGGAGGTCCTGCGGCTTTTGGCGCAGCACAAGAAGATCGGCTCTATCGAACAGGAGCTTTTCATCTCTAATAACACGGCGAAGACTCACATTCGCCATATTTACCGCAAGCTGGACGTTCATTCTCGCGATGAGCTTGTTGACCTGATCGACTCGCTCGGATAGCGCGGCGTGGGCTTTCCGGTGAGGGCAGGGAAGCGAAGGCATTCGCGAAATCGTCCTGAAGGCTTCCGAAATGGATTTAAATCAGGCTTTCCCGCTATTGCTCCCTTTCCGGCTTTCCTCGCGTGATTTCTTGCAGCAAGGCCGTTTTGCCTGTTCAGCGGCATCACCCCTGAGGGCTTTTCGAAATCACCCTTCTTCGGCGATACCTTCGCGCGCGTGCGCGCGGGTATAGTAGCGTCGATTCCGTTTCGAACGCGCGCATCCCCAAAGCTCGAATTCGAAACAGCATTGAAGGGGGTCAACCATGAGTGACGAACCGATCAAGAACCCGTCATCGAAGCGCCCGAGCAAGAAGTGGCCGATCGTCGTTGGCGTGGTCGTCGCGGTCTTGGTCGTGGCGGGCGCCGACATGTGGGTGTGGCATGGCCAGCCGAGCTTCTGCGGCGCCATTTGCCATACGCCGATGGCGGAGTACCTGGAGACCTACGAGAGCACGCCGGGCCAGCCGTCTGTGGACAAGGCCGGCAACGAGGTCACGAACTCCAGCGCTATGCTGGCGGTGTCCCACAAGGACGTCGACGGCGACACCTGCCTTGACTGCCACGTCCCGACCATGGACGAGCAGATTTCCGAAGGCATGAACTGGCTCACGGGCAACTACTACGCGCCGCTCGAGGAGCGCAGCCTGACCGAGCTTGGCGAGGCGCGCGGCAACACGGGCGAGCAGTTCTGCCTGAACGATGCCTGCCACACCGAGTTCCGCGAGGACCTGGAGCAGCTCACCTCTGACATGGGCAGCATCAACCCGCACAAGGCCCAGCACGGCGAGATGGACTGCGGCTACTGCCACAAGGCGCACCGCGCGTCCGTCATGCAGTGCGCTGGCTGCCACGAGGGCGCCCAGGTGCCCGACGGCTGGGTGACGCCGCGGCAGGCTGAGGACATGAGCTACGATAGCGATCGCAAGGCAAACGTCGTCATCGGTTCCAGAGGCACCGCCTCATCACCATTCAGCGAAGGGCGCTCCCGATAGCGGGGGCGCCCTTCGTCGTTGCACGGCGCCTTTTCCTACCGCGCAGCACACCCATTTTCCGTGCGAAATGGGTGTGCCGGCGGTGAGGGCTTCTCGGTATGCTTGAAGGTAAGCGAGAGGCGCATGGTGCCCAGCGTGTGATGTGCCGCCCGTGTCTTCGGCTCATCGCGCTCGGTCGTATGCCGCATGCCGACCGTTTCGCGCCTCCTCGCGCACTTCGTTCTAATCCGAGGGGGCCGCCATGACTGATCGAGACCACTTCGCCAACTCTGAACACCGCGAGAACGATAAGCCCGGCATCGCCATCACGCGCCGCGCGTTCTTGGCGGGAGGCGCCGCAAGCGCGCTGTTGTTCTTCATGCCTCCCGTGTGGTCTGACGACTGCGGGTATGCCTACGCCGCAGGCCAGGACGAATCGGGCGAGATCACGGTGTTCGTCGTGTCGCTCAACGACGTGGGCTTCAAGGTCGTCGACGTGGCCGGCGACGCCGAAGCGCCCGTGGCGGGCGCGAAGGTGACACTCAAGGCCAGCAACGGCGCGACCGCCACGGGCACGACCGATGCCGACGGCGCGGTCGTCATCGACATCACGAACGTCTCGACCGAGGTCGACTACGGCCGGGAGGGCAAGCGCAAGCGCTTCGACGGCGAGGTCTTCGTGGAGGCAGGAGACGGCTACTGCGCTTTCAGCGTCGGTCGCTTGCGCGTCGACGGCGGCACGGGCGTTCAGGTGCCCACGCGCCAGCTGGAAAGCCCGGACGAAGCCTACCTCGAACGGATCGGCTTCGACGGCTGGGACGTCCTGTACACGGAGAACGAGTTTTTCAGTGCGGTGTCGAACACTGAGACGCACGTCGTGTCCGGTATCCTGCGCGCTCCGGGCGCAACGCGTGCGCGTGTGCAATTGGCGACCGTGGACAAAAACGGCGTTTACGACATACGAGAAGAGCAGGCGTTCGAACTGACGGACGGACGGGGCTCGTTTTCGTTCAAGGGGGCCTACCTGACGCCCGCAAGCGACAAGGCGCTTCCGGTCGACGGCTCCTTCAGCCTTCGCTTCAAGGCGGACAACAGCTCTTATTGGTATGGCAGCGGCGCGAAGGCAAAGTTCGTCAAGGCGCCGCTCGACGAGGTCTACTCCCCGAATGCGGGTTTGGAAAAGGCGCTCGGCACGGTGACCAACGGACTGAGCTACACGATGCCCGCCTCCTGGCCGATGCCGATTGGCGGCTCCACGATCTCCCTGGCGTTCCCGACGATGCCGTTGCTCATTGCGGCCAGCCCTGCGGGCATGTTCATGATCGGCGTGGGCGGGCAGCCGGTGCTGCAGCTCAAGGACAAGGCGAATTTCCTCAAAGGCAGCGACTGGAAGAAGGAGTCCTCCAAATCCGTCGAGCAGCAGTACCAGCAGATCGTCAATGACGCACGGGACGACCTGCAGAAATACAAGGACATGAAGGCGGGCATGAAGGCCGACGGCACCGCCATGAAGAAATACGAGCTCTCGCATCAGTTCAAGTTCGACGTGGCTATCCAGCTCTATGGCGTCATGCAGTACTTGTTCGACTCCAGCCTGTGGAGGGGGACGGGAGGCATCGTCTTCCAATTCTCTCTGGGCGGGTCGGTCGCGGCGACGGCCGTCGTGGGTCCCGTGCCGGTGTTCGCCGAGGTGGGCGCGACCGCCTCGGCGAAGATCGCCGGGCAGATCGGCATGATCTCCGAGCGCGCCCTGGCGTTCGAGGACTGGAATTTCGACTACACGCAGACGCAGATCTCTGGCACGGTCACTATCGAGCTCGAGGTTTCGGTGGGTGTCGGGTTCTCGGGCATGGCCTCCGTCGGCTTGCGCGGGTCGGGCTACCTCTCGTACTACCTGGGCTTCGAAGCGGCGCACGCGGACCGTCCGCTGCCGCACCACGTGGTCGCGGGCGGCATCCAGGTGGACGTCGTGGTGCAGCTCGTCATCTTCAAGTGGGCGGGCAAGCTGTGGGGCGTCGACGACCCGAGCCTGTACAACTCGTGGAAGGACAACGCCGGGTTCCAGGCGGAGGGGACGCCGGTCATGACGCCGTCGGCCTTCGCGTTCGGCACGCCGGCGAACGGCGCGCCGCAGTACTCGCTTCCCGGCATGCTCGGCGCGAACGGCGTCTCGCTCGAGTCGTTCGCCGAGAGCGCGACCATCGTCACCGAGGCCGAGCTGCGCAAGACGGCCGAGTTCCGTGCTGTGCGGTCGGCTGCGAACGCCGCGCCGCAGATCGGGCTTTCCGCCTTCCAGGCTCTGGAGCTCGATGCCGATGCCGGCGACGTGGCGAACGCCTGGGTGCTTGAGAGCCAGGTCCCGGAGGATGCGCTCGTTACCGACGGCTTCGAGTACGACTACATCGGCGCGCTGCCCGAAAACGCGGGTGCTTTCATGGGCGTGTCCGGCATCGGGCAGGACGGCGGCGTGCGCCCGACGCTCGATACGGTCATCGCACGGAACGTGTTCAGCGACCCGCGGCAGAAATTCGTCGTGTACAAGGGCGTGCCGTACCTGTTCCGTATCTTGAGCGTGGATTATGGCAGCGATGGCGTGCGCTCGCGCCTTGCCGTCCAGCCGTTCAGCCTTGAGTCGGGCACGGCGTCCGCGCCCACGGTCCTGGAATTCCCCGTGCACGTGCTCGATTCCTACAAAAAGGGCTCGGCCACGATCGAGCGCATCGACATGTTCGACTACGACTTCGACGTCCTCGTGAACGAAGAGCACTCCAGCACCTTGGAGGAGGGCATCTACGTGCTGCTTTCGGGCGGCAAGCGTCCTGAAGGAGACACGAGCACGCTTCCCCAGGTCATGGCGAATCCGGTCATGACCCTTCTGCGGATCGACGAGAGCCTGGAGGTGCGGGAAACCGTGTCCTGGAGCGATGCTCGGGAAAACCATCCGTACTGGTCGTTCACGCTCCCGCGCCTGGTCAAGATGTCCGTCCAGTCCGCCGGCACCGCCCATCCCGCTCTTGCTTTGGTGTACGTGCGGCGCTATGGCGATACGCCCGAGGACGTCATGCCGGCGGACCCGAAGACCCTGGGCGCCGGCGTGTACGTTCACGTGTGGGCTGGCAACGCGCTGTACGGCGAGCTCGGATGGCGCGTCAACAAAGGGACGTACGACATCTGCGGTGCGGCGTTGGACGAGACGGGATGGATCTACGTCGTCTCGCGCGCCAAAGACGCGGGCGCGAACGAAGTGCTCACGTCCATCACGTCGTTCTACGTGGGCAAGGTCGCGCCGAGCATGGCAGGACGCATCGTCCCGAACCTCGTCGACCAGGCAGGCGTCGAGGACGGCGTACCGTGGCCGGGCCACAGCGAGCTGCTGACCTTGCAGAACGGCATCTTGCACGCCTCGACGTTCGACCCGAAGACCATGCACGGCGGCATCACCTCCCGCCAGGTCGGACCGTCGGACTACCAGATGGCAGCGTTCCGCGTGAGTCCGAACGGCGATTCGCTCGTCTTCGCGCGCAACATCGAAGGAAAGGCCGGCCAGGAGTTCGACGAGAGCGGCAACCCCACGGGCGAGATCACGGCGAACAAACACCGCGTGATGGCAAGCGTGTGCGTGGACGGCCTGTTCTCGACGCCGTTCCCGGTGGCGGACATGGACAACCCCGTCGACTCGCTCAGCAACATCAGCAGCGGCGCGGACGGGTCTTCGTACGCGTTCGCCTACTCCGTCATCAAGGACATGACCACCAGCACGGCGGACGTCCGGTTCGCCAACGTGCCGGCGGTCGTGGCTGCCACGCCGCTGTCGCTGATCTCCGACCGCCTGTTCGTGCTGGCGGGATCCGAGGAGCAGTTCACCATGACGCTGCGCAACGACGGCAACGTCATCATGACGGGCTGCACCGTGGAGTTCCGCGATCGCGAGACGGGCGCACTGATCGAGCGCAAAGAGCGCTTCGCGTTCACGTCGGAGAACGTGGTGGAGTCCGCGTGGACGCCAGAGCTGTACGAGAACGTGGGCGTGACGGGCTCCGAGGGCGCTGTGGACGAGCCGCGCTACCCGGACGACGCCATCGCCGCCACGGGCGTGAAGGGCGCGCACATCCTGGCCGACCCGCTGTCCGAAGGCGCCCTGCTCCCTGGGCGCACGACCACGTACCAGATCAGCTTCACCATCCCGGCTGACTGGCGCGGCACGAAGAAGACGTACATCGTTCTCAAGGACTACCAGTTCATCGTTCCGGGAACCCGCTTGGCGGCAGGCGAGGACGGCGGCGTGCTGCAGTTCTCGCTCCCGCACGACGAGTGCCCCACGTGCGACGTCGACGTGCACCAGGAGGTCGCGGCGTACGATCCCGACCTGGGCGATTCCGTCGTGACGAAGGAAGGTGACCCGGCGGGCGGCGGCGCCCCTGCGCAGAACGCCGGCTCGAAGGCGCCTTCCGCGAAGCGCGCTGTCGCGAGCATGGCGAAGACCGGCGACAAGGCTGGTCTGACGGCCGCGGGCCTTCTGGCCACCGCCGCGGTGGCGGGCATGACCGCCTATACTGCGCGCCGCCTTGAGAACGAGCGCGCGGCGGAGCAGGGGGACGGCGAGTAGGAGGCTGCTGCGGGGGACGCGGCCTGCGAAAGAGATTTGACGGCAGGACCGGAGTCGGAAGGCTCCGGCCCTGCTTCGTTTCGAGGGCGCGTGCGCGATAATGACGCGGGAAGGCGCGCTCGCCATGCCGCGTTTTGCTATGATAGAACGGTTGTAAACATTCGCTGTACAAAGGACGTCGCATGTCACTTTCCATCGGCATCGTGGGCCTGCCCAACGTGGGCAAGTCCACGCTGTTCACTGCGCTCACGAACAAGGGCGGCCTGGCTGCCAACTATCCCTTCGCCACCATCGAGCCCAACGTGGGCATCGTGCCGGTGCCCGACCCGCGCCTGGATGAGCTGGCGAAGATCGACCACCCGGCGAAGATCGTGCCTGCCACGGTCGAGTTCGTGGACATCGCCGGCTTGGTGGCGGGCGCCAGCCAGGGCGAGGGCCTGGGCAACCAGTTCCTCGCGAACATCCGCGAGACGGATGCCATCTGCGAGGTCGTGCGCTACTTCTCCGACCCGGACGTCACGCACGTGGCGGGCAAGGTGAACCCGCAAAGCGACGTGGACACCATCAAGACGGAGCTCATCCTGGCCGATATCGCCACCATCGAGAAGGCCATCCCGCGCCTGGAGAAGGACGCCAAGCGCGACAAGGCGGGCGTGCTGAAGCTGGAGACCGCCAAGAAGGCGCTCGCCGGCCTGAACGAGGGGCATCGCGCCCGCACGCTCGACCTGACCGAGGACGAGATCGCCGCGCTCTACGACCTGCACCTGCTCACCATGAAGCCCATGCTCTACGTGGCCAACGTTGACGAGGACGCCGTGGCGGCGGAGCTGGAGGAGATCGACGGCTGCGTGCCCGTGCCTATCTGCGCGAAGATCGAGGCTGACATCGCGGAGCTTTCCGAGATGGACCCGGACGAAGCGAAGGAGTACATGGAGGCGCTCGGCTTGTCCGAAAGCGGCCTGGCACGCCTGATCAACGCTGCTTATCGCCTTTTGGGCCTGCAGAGCTATTTCACGTCCGGCGAGACCGAAACGCGTGCGTGGACCATTCCGATCGGTGCGAAGGCGCCACAGGCCGCAGGCGTTATCCACACGGATTTCGAGCGCGGCTTCATCAAGGCCGAGACCGCCAGCTATGAAGACTACGTGGCGCTCGGCGGTGAAAAGGGCTGCCGCGATGCGGGCAAGCTGCGCCAGGAAGGCAAGGAGTACGTCGTCCAGGACGGCGACGTCATGCACTTCAAGTTCAACGTATAGGCTGGGGCGCAAGCGGAAGCGGAACTGCCCTGCGGCGTTCAGTGGCATGCAGCAGGCAGGCTATGCGCGTGGGGGCGTTTGCTGGATTGTCGCAAGCTGTGGGGACAACCTGCGTGCCACATGGCCTGTAGATACAAGAAAACCCTGGTTGCCCAGGGTTTTCTTGTATTCCTACAGTGGTCAGAGCGCCTTCTTGTTGCCTTTGAGCAAGCGCTCCGCTGCGTAATACGCTTTCGTTTTCCCTTCTTTCGGGCTGACAAGGCAGATGGGTATAGGGATAACGTCTTTTGGGTCGATGGGGCGCGAAATCGTTCCAGGAAACACGACGGGAACAGCAGGCATGCTGACGGCGAACGAGAGCCCGTTGAGCTCTTTGACGAAATGCTCGTAGCTTTCGGCGGATTCCGGCATGAATATCTCAGAGGTTAGGCCATGCTTGCGGTACGTGTTGAGCACAGAGTCGTTGAAAGAGTCGAATTCCGGCGCGTGCAAGACAGGATATTGGTTGATGTCCTCAAGGGTGACCTTGTCTTTAGCGGTGAGCGGATGGTCAATGCCCATGACAATGGCGGTGGACATGGACCCGATGGGAACGCAGTCCATGTCTGGCTGCGAGAACGTTCCGATGGACACGAACGCGTCAATGAGGTGAGCGCGAAGTTGCTCGGTCGCTTCGGTGCCGTTCAGCAGCGGCGTTTCAACCTTAATGCCAAGATTTTTTCCGATGAATCGTTCGATGCTTGCGCAGACGAATTCGTTGTTATTGAACCTCGGAGCGTACAGCGCAAGCCGGAGTGTCGGGCGGGACCCTTCTCCAACGGCGTAAGTTTGAGGGAGAGCCTCAAGCTCTTCGAAAGCGCGCAGCACTTCGCGCGCCTTGTCGCAGAACGCAATTCCGAACGGCGTGGGAGAAACGCCGCGGCTTTCGCGCACGAACAGGCTTTCGCCCACTTCCCGCTCCAGGTCAGCGATGGCTTTCGAGACCGCCTGAACGGTCACGTAGCATTCTTTCGCTGCGAGCGAGAAACTGCCGTTCCTTACGACGGCAACGAGGTATTCGATCTGCTTGAGGTTCATGTCCTGTTCCTTGGAGACGTCTGCGCGACGCAGGGTTCGCACCCTCGGGGGGGGGGG
>DVGB01000043.1 GCA_018712955.1 Candidatus Aveggerthella stercoripullorum | reverse complement strand
TCAGCCGCTTGGGAAGGTGGTCTTGATGACCTGCTGTCCGACTCTGCATTGCGCGGCCATTTGGTCGAAACCGCAGTTGGGGCGACGCTGCTTGCATGGTCTCGCACGCAGCGCTTCGATCTTTGCTGGTGGCGTGACAAAGACGATGAAGTCGATTTCGTTATTTCAAAGGGGTCGAAGCTGACGGCAATTGAAGTCAAGAGCGGACGCGTTAAACGAACGGGTGGACTTGAGGAGTTCTGCCGACGTTTTCCGAATGCTCGGCCGGTCATTGTAGGCGACCGCAACACGTCGGTCGAGGATTTCCTCGAAGGGGGCGTGCCGCTGTTCGCGTAGGCTGCCAGCAAAAAGAGCGTGCTTGAGGCCGTGTTTGCGAAGGCCGAAATAAGGGGAGGGGATGGCCTTTCTCTTTCTTATGCGGGGTCTTCGACTGTTGTGACAGGGGAGCGCTACAGCTTGCGTCATGGATTAGCGGGATTGTGGACGGAAACGAATCTTGAGAAGCATCCGAACAGCCTGTAGGGAGCTGTAGGTACTGAGGCCGAAAACGCGACCTGGGGTTTTGCTTGGAAAACAACGGGGATGAGGGCGAAAAGGCGCGCAGGGCGAAAGAGCATGATTCTCAGAATGCGTTTCCGTCCAGAATTTGAGGTTTTTCTGACGCGCGGTTCTGGCATAGGGGCATCGACGTCGCCCGTCGCATCCGGCCGCTCGGCCAACTGCGCTGGCCCTACGGCGGAAAAACCTGTTTATTGTCTTCTTTTTGCGAGGTATGTCTATCAAAAATGCTAGCCATACCTATCAAAAATGCGCTGCCGTTTTGTTGGGGGACAACAAGGCCTGCAACCACAGGGCCGGAGCAAAAGGCTCCGGCCCTGTGATGGAACTATCTGTTGCAGCTGCTGAATGAGAAAAGGCGACAGGCCCCTTTTCTCATTCGTTGTTGCTGCGCCGTCTTACCAGCACAGCACTTCATAGCCGTCTTCGGTCACGGCTACCTGGATTTCCCATTGTGCGGTGGGCTTGCGATCTTTCGTGCGAACAGTCCATCCGTTCGGATCGCTCATGTCAATGTCGGGCTCGCCCATGTTGATCATCGGCTCGATGGTGAACACGCACCCGGGGGCAAGCACCATGCCCGTTCCTTTCGGGATAACGAAGCTCACGAAGGGATCCTCGTGGAATTCGAGCCCGATGCCGTGGCCGCCGAACTCCGCAACCACCGAGTAGCCATTTTCATGCGCATGGTCTTGCACGGCCTGGCTGATGTCTCCCAGGCAGCCCCACGGCTTCACCTGCTGCAAGCCCAGTTCGACGCACTCTTTCGTCACACGAACGAGCTTTTCCATCTCCGGGTCCACTTTGCCGATGCAGAACATACGGCTGGAATCAGAATAGTAGCCGTCCAGGATGGTGGAGCAGTCCACGTTGATGATGTCGCCCTCTTTCAGAACGTCCCCTTCATCCGGAATGCCATGGCAGACTACTTCGTTGATGGACGTGCAGACGCTTTTAGGAAAGCCCTCGTAGTTCAGCGGCGCAGGGATGGCGCCATGCTCGATGGTGTATTCGTGCACCCAGTTGTCGATGTCCTGCGTGGTAACGCCAGGCTTGATGCGCTCGGCAACATAGTCAAGCGCACCGACGTTCACTGCGGCGCTCCTCTTGATGCCCTCGATGTCTTCAGGCGTCTTGAGCAGATTCCTGAAGGGCACCTCGCGCCCTTCTTCGTAGCATTCTTGCAAACGCTCGTCGATCTGCAGATGGCATTTCTTGTACTTTTTGCCGCTGCCGCACCAGCATTCGTCGTTGCGGCCGGGTACTGCTCCGTCGTACATGTTTCCTCGCTGTCGTTTTGTCGCGTGGCCCTGCATCCTGCTTTCGAAGAGCGCTTGACGGCAGGATGCCCTCGCGCTCGTTTCAAACCAGGCACGCGGTGCCTTTTGTTTTGTCCGGCGAACATTGTACTCCGAACGATTGAATGCGCATCGAAAGAATGCGCGACCTGCGCTCAAAGGATGCCCGTCGACAGGGTGGACGAAATCGCGTCCATTTGTTCCATCCACGGTTGTTGAGAATGCGTCATGTAAGGCGGATGCAATCTCGTGCATAATAGAGAGGTATGTATTTCGGGCAAATCGGCACCGTCCAGACACGCCAACCCGCTTAGCCACGCGCGTTGCGTGCTGCCGCTGCGCCCACCTCCCTGGGCAAGGGACGACATTGAGGAGTGTGGATTCATCCATGCCCGTTTGGCTTAGTTTGCTGCTGGTCGTATTCTTCCTGGCCATGAACGCGTTTTTCGTCATGGCAGAGTTTGCGTTGGTGCGCGTCAGGAAATCCCAGATGGAAATGGCGGTCGATGCAGGAAGGGGCGGCGCGAAAAACGCCCTGCTTATCGCCGAGAATGTAAACGCGTACCTTTCCGCCTGCCAGCTGGGCATCACGCTGGCCTCCCTGGCTTTGGGCTGGCTTGGCGAGCCTGCTGTCTCTGCGCTCATCGCTCCGGCGCTTGCCGCATTTGGCCTGCCGGACGCCGCAATCCATGCTATTGCTGTTGCTGTCGGCTTCATTATCATCACGGCGCTGCACATTGTTGCGGGCGAGCTGATCCCGAAATCCCTTGCTATTTTCAGCACGGAGCGGTACGCGCTGTTTACCGCTACGCCCCTGGTGTGGTTCTATCGTCTGACCTATCCCATCATGGTGCTGTTCAACAGCGTGACCAATGGTGTCGTGAAATTGCTTGGACATGACCCCGCCAACGAGCACGAGGTCTATTCCGGCGAAGAGCTGAAGCTTCTCATCGACGAGTCCACCGAAAGCGGCCTGATCGAGCCCGAACAGAACGAATTCGTGGACAACATCTTCGACCTGGGCGAAAAGGACGCGGAGGCCATCATGACCCCGCGCACCGACCTTGTCTGCATCGATCTGGACGAATCGCTCCAAGAGGCTATGGCCACGGTACGCCAGTACAAGTACACGCGCTTCCCAGTCTTCCGCGACAACAAGGACAACATTGTCGGCTTCGTCCACATCAAGGACCTCTACGACATGAAAGAGGACGGCCACAAGACTATGAGTCATGTGCCGATTCGTCCTATCAACGCGGTGCCGGAAAGCATCCCGGTCTACAAGCTTTTGCAGACGCTGCAGGATAAGCGCACGAAGATTGCCGTGGTAGTGGACGAGCATGGCGGCACTTCCGGCATTGTGACCATGAGCGACGTTATGGCGCAGATCGTCGGTCCGTCCGACGACGAGTACGTGCACGGCACGGAAGATTCCATCCGTCAGATTTCCGACGGCCAGTACGAAGCCGACGGATCCGTTGCCATTGACGATCTGGTCGACGTTATCGGGTTCGAGCCTGAAGAGGCGTCCGACTGCGAGACGGCAGGCGGCTTGATCATGGATTTGGCAGGCGAGATTCCTTCCGAGGGCGACGTAGTCAGCTGTGAAAGCCAGAATGGCAAAATCCGCGCGGAGTTTAGGGTCCTTAAGATGGATCGACACCGCGTGGACAAGATTGAGGTCCAGGTTACGCAGGTCGTGACGGACGAAGATTAAGGCGCTGAGGCGGAAGGTCCGTTCCGGGCAACCGAATGCGGACTCCCCGCCCTAGAGGCATAGGCACAAGCGGCGGCCGCAAGAGGCGCCGCGCAGGAAGGGGAGATGCATCATGGCCGAGAAAAGCATGCTTGTTTGCTTCGACGGTACCGAACTGTCAGAAAAGGCGCTGGACATGGCCATCGACTTTGCCCGGGCGGACGAGAGCGTGCGCCTGGACGTCGTCTACGTGGCGCCTATCCCGGCACTGTCCGAAGAGGACCAGCAAAAGTACGCCGAGCTGCTGGACATGCTGACGTCCGATTGCCGCGATGTTCTCTACCAGGCGCAAGACCAGCTTTCCGGTCTTGAGGGCCGCTACGAGACGTTCTTGGTGAAAGGGTCTGACCCCGCCGCGGAGCTGCTCAAGCTTATTGGGGCAAAGGACTACTACCTGGCCATTATCGGCAGCAGGGGGCTTTCCGGCATCAAGGGCTACGTGGGAAGCGTTTCGTACAAAGTACTACAGAACGCAAATGTTCCCGTGCTTATCACGAAGTAGGCCGCACGGAGCGTATAGAATGGCGGGGTCGGCGCTTGTTGGCGTCGGCCCCGCATTGTGTATGCCGGTGTGCGCATGAATCGCGCCGAAGAGAGGAGCGGTATGAATTTCGAAGACTGGCAGGTGCGCGTCGACAGTATCGATCTGGGGGACTTGCGCCTGTACCATGCCTACGCGTTCAACGAGAAGACCCAGCAGATTATTGAAGGCGACACGGAAGATCCCGACGAGGAATACGTTCGCCAGCGTTTCCAGCAGCAGTTGGCAATGACGCTCATGCAGTTGGAAATGGAGCGGCAGATGGGGGAGCGCTAGCTGCCTAGCGCTTTTTTCCACGGCTGATCAGATGGGCCTTCTCCGCTTTCTTGCGGTATTCGGGATGGTGCTTCAGGAATGCGTGGCGGCAGATAAGCGTGATGCCCAAAGCGAGCAGGAAGATGAGCGCACAGCTGCCGGCGAGCTCGGCGAACACGGTGCTGCCGTCGAAGACCGCATAGGCGGCGACGACGAGGCATACGGCAGCTCCGACCGTGTTCAATCGCGAGAACACCGCAATAAGAATCTCTTTTGCGCGCAGAGGAGAGCGGAGGTAGGAGATGGTCACGTATGCCACGAGCGCAATGACCGCCAGCGCAATCACGAGCGGAATAACGCGGTAGAGACGAATAACGATCACGGGGCACCTCCTTATGCTCCGTCGATGATAACGGAAACGGCTGCGCACGGTGCCAGGTTTTCAGGGGCCGTTGCGCAGCCGTTTTGCTTTTTTTTGGGGCGTGCCGTCCGGAGGCACGCTTGTCTGCGGGTAGATTCTTGCAAGCAGGCGCAGGTCGGGGACGGAATTCCTCCCGGGTTTCTCCGGGGGCGGGCTACAGGGCGAACCTGCTGCGGACGCTTTCTTGCTTTGCGGCGCCGAAATGCTTCTGCCGATAATCCATGAGGAACAGCACCGCATCGGTTCGATGGAGGCGGCGCAACGCTTCGGCTTGCCGGTCGATGGTCTCTTCGGTGATGAATTCCATTTCGCACAGGCGGTCGAGCAGTTGCGGATCGCCGATACGCCCAATACGCTCCATGGCCTTCTCCTCGTTTTGGCGAAGCCAGGCAAGGAGGGAAGACTGGGCTTGTGCGCTCATGCGATAAGGATTTTGCACGCGCAGCAAGATGGCACCCAGGCGGTCAGGCACATGATGGCTCGACGTCAGATATTCGTCGTAGGCTGCGAAGTCGAAGGGAATGCCGTCGTGCTCGGGGTCTCCCGGGACGGGGTCGCCTGCGTCGCCAATGAAGCAAGACAGCTGCAGATTCGGCGAAACCTGCACGGTCACACCGCACGCCTCGAAACGGCACAGCGCGTTCTCGAAGCAGCCGCGTCCGATGTTCACCAGACTTGTGGGGATGCGCACGGTGCCTGCAAGCTTGCGCGAGCGGAAGTTCGATTCGTCGATTTCCCGTATGCCGTCCGGCAATACGAGCTCCTCCAATCCAGTGCACAGGTTGTTCGGGCCGATAGAGCGTACCGAAGGCGGAATAACCAGCCCTGTCAGGCGTTTCGGGAGCGCGCCTTCGCGAATGTGGACAAGCGGGTGGCCTTCCACGCTCTCCGGCAGCGCGACGCGTCCGCAGGCGCGCGGGGAACGTGCAAGGTGCGCTTCGCCTTCCGGCGTAATGTCGTAGAAAAAGCCTTCGTCATCGCGCACGAAACGAGGCGAGAGGGTAATGGGCCGACGGCTGTTCAGCATGCGTTCGATATCGGACCCGTCGGCGCACACCCACATGGTCTCAGGGTTCCAGAGGCGGTCAGGCGTCGGCTTCGAGTCGACGCGGGAGAGCGACGAGGGGCAGCGAACGATTTCCGGACCAGGCGTGTTGCGGACGAACGCGCCCGCCGCCACGCGCTCGAGGCCTTCTGGCAGCACGAGCTCTTGCGGGTAGGGGAATGCCTGAAACATGAGCTCTTTGCCGTCGCGCGTGTAAAGGCTGCCTTCGTGGGAGGCGAAGGCCGGGTTGCGCGGATCCACGTGGAAGGAGATGTGGTCTGCGCGCACGGTCGCCGTCTTCGCGTTGAACTCCTGAGGCTCGATGACCTGAACGCTGCGCGAGATGAAAATGTCGTTCACGGCCAGTGGCGCGAAGGCATCGCGGCGGATGTGCGCAACGGAGTCCGGCGTCACCACGAGGCGCACGCCGATGCCGTTCACGAGGCGTGCGCTGAAAGCGCTGCCTGCAAGGCGCACGACCGGGATGCCGTCAATGGACTGCGGCAGGATGATGACAAGGTTTTCGACCTTCTCGCCTAAGCGGTTCTTGTATTCATGTAGGTTGACGTCGACGATGGCATAGCCGTCCGGATCAAGGCGCACGCCGATGATGCCGTCCTGCGGAACCTCGTCAGGGGAGCTTACTGCCACGCGCTGGGCGTTCGGGTCGATCGGGTGCCCGTTTGCGTCCACGAGCACGCCTTCGACAGAGTATTGCGAAGCGGAGGAAAGCAGCTCCTTGAACGTTTCGTCGTCCACCATATGGAGGGCGCCGGCTTCGAACAGGCCTCGTTCGTCTTCTTCTGCCACGGGAGTGGTTGCGACCCATTCATCGTAAGGCAGTAGCTGGGGCGAGAAGATTTCGCCGGAAGAGGCGGGCGTGCCCGCCATGCGCACGTCGTCGAGCGAAAGGTCGATGGGGTTTTCTTGGGCCCATCGGATGAGCGCATCGACAGGGGTGGTTGCGTCCATGAAGAACATCTGCTGCATACAGGGCTCCTTCGCATCGGGCGTTTGCGCATTCGCCGCCGTTCGTCGTTTCGCCAGTGTACCACCCACTGTGCGCCCCCGCGCGCATTCGCCTTCGTTGAGGTTAGAATTCACTGCGTTCTGACGACGCACATGGTACACTCGCCCCGTAAGGCAAACGAGAGAATCGGAGAGCCCGAAAACATGAAGGCGGAACAGACGGAGGACGATCGTCGCGAAAGCGAAGAGCGCCGGGAAATGGAGGCGCTTGCAGCGCGCGTGCTCGACCTTTCGCGCAATGCCGTGCTCGTTAACCTGCGATTCATGGAGCAAGCGTACGCGCTGCTGCCGTGCAAGCGTTCCGAGCTCTGGACGTTCGCAACGGACGGTGCGTCGCTGCGCTATAAACCGCAGCATGTGCTGAAAGCCTACGCTGCCGAACCGAACGCCCTGGCGCGCAACATGCTCCATGCAGCCTTGCACTGTGTGTTCCAGCACCTTTTCGTGGGAGAGCCGGTCATTCCGGCGTACTGGGATTTGGCGTGCGACGTAGCAGTGGAGACGGTGATCAACGAGCTTGACCTGGCTGCTACGCGCGTTGACCGTACCCTCCTGCAGGATCCTCTTATGATGCAGGTCAAGGGCAACGTTGATCTGATCACAGCCGAAAAGGTCTACCGCTTCCTGCTCGATTCGGGCATGACCGAAGAAGAGGCGATCGAGGCGCGGCGTCCATTTTTGGCTGACGACCATGAGATTTGGTATCGGCCGGTCGAATCCGAAGGTGACGACGCCCACCAAAAGCAGCGTGCGGAGGCCCCCGCGCCGGAGGGCGAACAGCGCGCGGAAAAAAAGGAAGAGCAGCGCGCGGGCACGACGACAGACGTGAAGGCGACCGATCGCGAGCATCGCGAAAAGTCACGCCAGGGGATGGAGTCGGTCAAGCAAAAGAACAAGCCGAAGGAAGCGCACGAAGCCATCGGCGGGCGCTTTGCCAACACGATCGGCCTCGACCGTGCGCGCGAGGACTGGGAGCATGCGGCATACCAGATGGGCGTCGAGCTGGAAAGCTTTGCGCGCATGTGGGGCACGGAAGGTGCTGGCCTGGTCGCGACGCTTAAGGCCGTTACGCGCGAAAAGCAGGACTACAGCGAATTCCTGCGCAAGTTCGCAACGCGCAACGAGGAGATCAAGGTTAACGACGACGAGTTCGACTACATCTACTATTGCTATGGTCTGGAACTCTACGAGAACGTTCCGCTTATCGAACCGCTGGAGTATGTGGACGAAAAGAAAGTCCGCGATTTCGTCATCGCGATCGACACCTCCGCGTCTACCAGCGGAGAGCTCGTGCACAAGTTCGTTACGAAGACCTACAACATCCTTCAGGACTCCCAAAGCTTTTCGACGAAGCTCAATCTCTACATTATCCAGGCGGACGCGGAGATTGCCGACGTTGCGCACATCACGTCGAAAAAGGAGTTCGAGCGCTACATTGACGGACTGGAAGTCCACGGCATGGGCGGCACTGACTTTCGGCCGGTTTTCGACTACGTGGACCATCTTGTGGAAACGCGCGAGCTGGAGAACCTGGGCGGCCTGATCTACTTCACGGACGGACAGGGCACCTATCCGAAGAAAAAGCCCGACTACGATACGGCGTTCGTGTTCGTTGACGATGCGTTCGCTGAGCATTTGGTGCCTTCATGGGCCATCAAGGTGCTGTTGGAGTCAGAGGACATACGGAAGTTCGAGGACGAATAGGGACGGTTTCAACGAAGAAAGGAGCAGGCGCCGATCGACGGGGCAGATTGCCGCGAGGGTTCTGAGCGGCAGTATGCCCGCCCAACGGTGTCGTTAGGTGGAACATGAACATCAAGGAAGCCAAGCAGCAGATCGAAAATGCCATGCGCGCGTACTTTACGAAGGACGAGTTCGGGCATTACATCATCCCTATCGAGCGTCAGCGACCGGTGTTCCTGCTCGGTGCGCCGGGCATCGGCAAGACGGCCATCATGGAGCAGATTGCGCAAGAGCTGGGCGTTGGCCTGGTGAGCTACTCCATGACGCATCATACGCGCCAGAGCGCGCTGGGCCTGCCGTTCATTGCGCGCAAAAACTACGGCGGGCGCGAATACGAAGTTTCCGAGTACACGATGAGCGAGATCATCGCGTCGGTCTACGACGCTATCGAGGAAACGGGCAAGCGCGAAGGCATTCTGTTCCTTGATGAGATCAACTGCGTTTCCGAAACCCTGACTCCTGCCATCCTGCAGTTCTTGCAGTACAAGGTCTTTGGCCGCCATCAGGTTCCT
This sequence comes from Candidatus Aveggerthella stercoripullorum, assembly GCA_018712955.1. Taxonomy (GTDB): domain Bacteria; phylum Actinomycetota; class Coriobacteriia; order Coriobacteriales; family Eggerthellaceae; genus Aveggerthella; species Aveggerthella stercoripullorum. The sequence continues at coordinate 10,177 of DVGB01000043.1, read as the reverse complement.
GACGGTTGGATTGTCGTGACGGCCGGCAACCCGCCGGAGTACAACCGCTCTATCCACGACTTCGACATTGCGACGTGGGATCGCTTGAAGCGCATCGACGTGGACCCGGACTTTTCCGTCTGGAAGGAATATGCGGTGGCGCAGGGCGTGCATCCTGCCGTGCTCACGTACCTGGAGATTCGCCCGGACGATTTCTACCGCGTGGAGACTACGGTGGACGGCAAGAGCTTTGTGACCGCGCGCGGCTGGGATGACCTTTCTCAGATGATCAAGCTCTACGAAGCGAACGGCATCACCGTCGACGGCCTTCTGGTCGGTCAGTACGTGCAGAACGCGGAGATCTCGAAACGCTTTGCGGTGTACTATGACCTGTTCAATAAGTATAAGAGCGACTACCAGGTCGAAGAGATTCTGGACGGCGGTGCGAGCGAGGCTATCCAGGCGCGCGCTTCCGAGGCGGGCTTCGACGAGCGCATCTCTCTTATCGGCCTGATCATGGACGCGCTGGGCGAGCGTTTGCGCACTGCGGTCCTTGCCGAGCGTGCGGTAGAGCTGGAGCACGAGCGTCTGGCTCAGCTCAAAGAGGGCGGCGACGAGGCTGCTTTGGCAGATGTGCGTGCTGCTTGCGCCGAGATTTCTCGTGCTATCCAGGCTCAGCTCGACGGCGACCGCGCAGCGAATACCTTGTCCCGCGAAGCGTACGAGGTTCGCTCCCGTGCGCTGGTGTTCTTCGACGGTATTGCGGGTCAGGTCGACCCGGTTTCCTTCGACGATGCGCGCGACCGTTTCGGTGCGGGCGTCGACGAGCTGGACGGTCTGCTTTCGACCGCTTCCGCCAGTCTGGACAACGCGCTTGCGTTCGTGGAAGACGTGTTCGGCGAAGGCCAGGAGATGCTGCTGGTCATCACGGATTTGAGCTCCAGCCGCTACGGCATGACCTTCATCAACCAGCATGGGTGCGAGCGCTACTTCAAGCACAACGAAAACCTGCTCTTCTACGAGCGCGGCAAGGACATCGTCGATCGCATCGAGCGCATGGACCTGGACGAGGAGTAGCGCGCGACGAAGCGCTGCGTTTTCGCGCTGTGGTGGCGAGGTGCGTCTGCCGCAAAGGAGGTCGCAATGGTCGAGCTGGACAGGATGCGCATGCGCGCATATTACGAACGGATGGAACGCGAAGGCGGCTTCGTGAGCTTTTGTCGCATGTGGCTGCCGGAGGACATTGCGGGCGCGCGCGTTTTGGACGTAGGCTGTCGTCGGGGCAAGGGCGTATACCAGATATCCGAGCACGTAGGGGCGAACGGCTTTGTGCTCGGTGTGGACTGGAGCGAACCATTTCTCGAGCGTGCGCGTGCGGGCGAGGCAGCAGCGCTTGCACGTAGCGGGCTTTCCGCGTCGAACATGGCGTTTCGCTTTGGATGGCCTGAGGACCTGCGCGTTGCGGAGGTTGCGGACGGTTCGTTCGATATTGCTATTGCAAACAGCGTCATGAACGTGGCGTTCGACCGGCAAAGTGCGTATGCGGAAATCGCGCGGGCGCTTGTGCCGGGAGGCTTGTTCTACTATGCAGCCGTGGTCGCGGACGGCAGTCCGGACGAAAATGCTTTGCAACGCGCCTGTGAGCACGGCGACGTGGTGGCCGCGGCGTTGCCGGAAGAACAGCTCCTTGCAGAGTTGCGCGCAGCCGGCTTCGCTTCGTGCGACGTCGTCGAGCGCATGGAGCGCCTTGACGGCGCACGCGCGGCGCGTCCCATCGTCGTGGCGGCGCGTACGTTGCGCGCACAGTAAGCGGGCAAGGGGGACTCATGATGCTGGCGGGAGCGTTTCAGGTAACGGTCGAGCAGAACGGTTCCTTTGCTGTTCCTGGCATTGCTGGGATTCCGGAAGGAACCGTGCTTGTGGCGTTCGCCGACGTCCTGAGCGGCGCGTCCCATGTGCGGTTCTACCGAGAGGCCGACTATCAGACATGTCGCGAGAAGATTGCAGGATTTTTGGCATCCGAAAGCTCGGAAGAAGACGCTTGCCAAACAGGCCGGATGTTCGATCGTTTGCTCAATGCAGCAGGTTTCGTATGCACGGTCGAAAAGGGGAGTATTGCGCTGCCCGAGACCCTGCGCGCACAATGCGCCTTGTCTGGGCCGTGCATGCTTGTAGGCGCTATCGACCATCTCGAACTCTACAGCGAGCGTGCGTGGGAGGACGCCCTGAGCGAGATTGATGAGCAGCTTGGCGCCGAGAGTTAAGACAAGGCGGTGTAACCCTTTCGTTTCGTGCCCTGACGGCGCTTCGCCCGACCGAAGTCGGACCTGAGCTCTTCGCTCAGCGTGCGCGAAGTTCCCAGAAGGCGACGGCGCTGGCGGCTGCAACGTTGAGAGAATCCACACCATGCTTCATAGGAATGAGCACCGTGTAGTCGCAGTGCGCAATAGTCTCTTCGGTCAGCCCGTCTCCTTCGGTCCCTAAGACCACGGCGAGCTTCTCTTCCGTTTTCAGGCGAGGGTCATCCAGCGTGACGGAGTCGTGCGTCAGCGCGAGCGCTGCCGTTTTGAATCCCTGCTCGTGCAGAAGGTCAATGCCTTTGCGTGGCCAATCTTCCTTTGCCTCTCCAATGCGCGTCCAGGGCACCTGAAAGACCGTGCCCATAGAGACGCGCACGCACCGGCGATAGAGCGGGTCGCAGCAAGTCGGCGTAACAAGGACGGCGTCCACGCCCAGCGCGGCAGCGGAGCGGAATATGGCACCTACGTTCGTGAAGTTCGTAATGTCCTCGAGCACTGCCACGCGCCGTGCGCCTCTCAGCACGTCTTCGACGGGCGGGAGGGGCGGACGTCGAAACGCCGCGAGCGCTCCGCGGGTGAGCTCGAACCCGGTAAGCTTTTTCAGCTCGTCGTGCGGCAGGACGAAGACAGGGATGTCGGCGTCGTCGTGCAGGGTGTCTCCGGCGCGATCCGCCGCCACGCTTTTACATCCGTTCAATTTTTCTTGTTCGCGCTGCCGGTCGGCGATGGCGCGTTCGACGAGCGGACGCATGGGCTCCACCCATTTTTGGTCCATGAGGAACGAGAGCGGCTTCATGCCACCGTTCAAGGCGCGCTCGATGACCTTGTATGATTCAGCGACGAAAATGCCTTTTTCCGGCTCGAGCTTACTGCGGAGTTGGGCTTCCGTGAGGCGTGCGTAGGCATCAAGCCGAGGGTCGTCGATAGACTCGAGTTCGACGATCATGCCTGATCGCCCGCTTCGTGCGCGCTCTTAGCGGCAGGCTCTGCCGTCTTGCCGTCCTTTGCTGCCGAGCGTTCTTTCGCTGCTTTGAGCGCGCTTTGCGCCATTTCCGTCGTGACGCGGTCTATTTCGCGCAGCTCTTCGCGCATTTCGCCCAGCGTGTCCGGCATATCCTCCAGTCCGTCTTCGCAGAATTCATCGCAGGTCAGGACGAAGGCCCCGATGTATTCCATGTCGGCAATGTTGGCGGCTTGGACTTCTGGCGAACGGGAAGACGTGCAATCTTCGACGATGGCGACGTTGTAGTTGAGCGAAAGGGCATCGTAGCAGGTGGACCGAACGCAATTCGGCGTTGTGGTTCCTGTCAGCACGACGGTGTCCACGCCAAGCGTGCGCAATAGCGCATCGAGGCCCGTGTCGAAGAATGCCGAAAAGCGCGGTTTCGTGATGAGGTGGTCGCCCGGCTGCGGTTTCAGCTCCTCGGGGGGTTCCAGGCTTTCTGGCCATGCGTCAGAGAGAGGGCGCTCTCCGTCGAGCCAGCCTTGGAAACGGCACGGTTCGACGTCGGACCCGTCGGAGCGGTACCGACGTTGGACGTGGAAAATGTGCATGCCTGCAGACCGTGCGGCATCGAGCGCACGAGCGCATGCAGGGACGGTTGCGGCAGCTCCCGCAATGCAGAGAGGGGAATCCTCGTCGATAAAACCGCGCTGCATATCGATAATGATGAAAGCTGTCCGTTCGGGGGTGATCATGCGTCCTCCTTTTCGTTCCTTGCAAGGGTAGCACGATATACTGTGCGGAAGACAAAAGGCCTGTATCTCGAACATCTCCGCACAACCAGGGAGGAAGCATATGACCGCATCGTGGCGCGATATCGAAACGACCGAACATCCTGCTTTCGACGAGTTCGTGAAAACCATTGCATGCTTGCGGGCTCCGGACGGATGCCCGTGGGACCGCGAACAGACGCATGAAAGCATCGCGCGGAACATGATCGAAGAGGCATACGAAGCGGTCGACGCCATCGAATCGCGCGATACGACCCACCTGCGCGAAGAGCTGGGCGACGTGCTCATGCAGGTGGTGCTGCAGTCCCAGATTGCGGAAGATGCGGGCGAATTCACCATCGACGACGTGTGCCGCGAGGTCAACGAAAAGCTGGTGCGCCGTCACCCGCACGTGTTCGGCGAAGCAGCGGCAGACGATTCGTCTGCGGTGTTGGAGTTGTGGGACCAGGTCAAGCTGGCGGAAAAGGGCGCCGCGGACGCAAAAGCGGACGAGACGGGCGCGGAGCGCGAAAGCCTGCTCGATGCGGTCCCGAAAGCGTTCCCTTCGCTTTTGCAGGCGCAGAAGATATCGAAAAAGGCGGTCGCTGTCGGGTTCGAATGGGAGACGCTCGACGATGTATGGGCGCAGGTGGACGAAGAGGTCGCCGAGCTCAAGGAGGCGTTCGCCCGTGCGCCGAAGAATGCGAAAGGAAAGGTGGAGAACGACACCGACGTGGAGCTCGAGCTGGGCGACGTGCTGTTCTCGCTCGTGAACGTCGCGCGCAAGATGGGCGTGGACGCTGAATCTGCGCTGCGCGCCACGTGCGGAAAGTTCCGTTCACGCTGGTCGTTCATGGAAGGCGCAGCGTGGGCTCAGGGCCGTCGGCTTGATGACATGACCCAGCCAGAACTCGAAGACTTGTGGAAGCAGGCGAAGGCAGCCGAGTTTTCGGCGTAGCGCGCTGGCGGTTCAAAGCGGGGTGTAAGGAGCGTCCGGTGTAGCTCAGGGACGTTCCGATCGCGAAAAGCGAAGGCCGGGAATGGCTCCCGGCCTTCGCTATCACGGGCGGCTTTTATCGTCGTGCCAATTTGCCGTCTAAGGCCGCAGGCCAACGGCTTCGGGCGTGCTGACGTGGCTTTGCGGGACAGGCGCTTTGTGCTTGTCCTCGGTAATGTCGATGTTCGCGGGGACAAGGCGCCAGACAAGGAAGGAGACGGCGAGCAGTATGATGCCGCCCACGAAAGCCGTGGTAACAAGCGAGCTCGAAAACGCCGCTGCCCCTTCCGCAACGAGCTCGGTCACTCCTGTCTGCGCGGCAATTTCGGCGGCAGCGCCGAAGGATTCCTGGGCAGTCGCGATAGCCGTCTCATCAAGGCCTGCCTGCGAAAGCGCGGCAGGGTTCAGTCCGATACGGTAGATGATAGAGGCGAGGCTGCCCAGAATGGCCACGCCGAGCACGTTGCCCAGGTCGTAGGAAATCTCTTCGAACGCTGCGGCGCTCGAGGCTTTCTCCGGCGGCGTTTCGCACTGAAGCACGGAAGAGGCGATAGCGAGCGATCCGACGCCAAAGCCGGTCAGGCAGCCCGACACCATGATGGGCGGGTAGGTGAGATTGTTGCGGAACACGACGAGCACCATCATGCCGACCGCAACGATAGCCAGGCCGCCAACGATGGTGCGGCGTGCGCCGATGCGCAGGGCGATGGCGGGCGCTACCATGCCGGCGAAGATGCTTGCAAGCGCCATGGGGACAAGGCGTATGCCTGCTTCGAGCGGTGTGTAGCCGTGCACGAGCTGAAGCCACTGTGCAAGCAGGAACAAAAGGGCTGCCATGGCGAACATGGATCCCAGTGCGGCGATGATGCCCGCCGTGAACGGCTTGCTGCGGAACAGCGACACGTCGAGCAGCGGGTGGTCAGAATGCAGGCAGCGGACGACGAACAGCGCCATGAGCGCCAAGCCTGCGCACACGGCGGCCAGCCCCAGTGCGTCGAACGCCATGACCGCCGCAAGATGCTTGATGCCCCACATGAGCGAAACCATGCCCACAAGGGCGATAAGCGCGGCCGCCACGTCCCACGAGCCGGGGTTCTTCACGCGGATTTCGGGCAGTACGATGATGCCGATGACGATGCCGAGCGCCATGAGCGGGATGTTCACCACGAACGCTGCATGCCAGCTGAAGTGCTCCAGCAGAAAGCCGCCGATCAAAGGGCCTGCCGCCATGCCGAGGCCGGAAATGGACGACCAAGCGGCAAGCGCGAACGCGCGTTCTTTCGCATCGGTAAAGATGTTCCTGACCATGGAGATGGTGGCAGGCATGATCATGGCGCCGCCCACACCCAGGATGGCACGGATGGCGATGATGGCCTCAGGAGTCTGGGCGACAAGGATGAACGCGGAGGCGATGCCGAACACCGCGAAGCCCGAAAGCAGCATGCGTTTGCGCCCCCAGCGGTCTGAGAGCGAGCTTGAGGCGACGAGCAAGCCTGCAAGCACGAGCGAGTAGGCATCGACAATCCAAAGTTGCTGGTCGGATGTCGGCCTGAGCTCCGCCGTCAGGCTGGGCAGGGCGATGTTGAGCACCGTCATGTCGATGGCGACGACGAATTCGCCGAACAGCACGGCGAACAGGCACACCCATCGGCGTGTCTTCGAAAGGTTGGAGGGGGACATGAGTATCTGTTCGTGCATAGGTCACCTCTTCTCAAGGAAAAGCGCCCGGTCCTTTTATGAGGATGAGCAGAGCGCGTGAATGGGATTATTTGATGCCAGGTGTGCGTTCTAGCGGCCGGGGGAGGGGTCGTCAGGATAAGACGGCGCTTCCATGATTGCGCGTATCGCGAAACGAACGTGCGCCTGGTTGATTGGCTTTTCCAGCAGGCAGGCATCCATAGTCAGTCCGTCGATGTAGACCATGAAGGCTTTCGCCTGCGTCTCCGTCATGAACGGCAGGGATTGCTCGATGACGCTGTTGCACGCTTTTCGGTACAAATCCCTGATGGCAGGGTCGTGGACGGCAGCCGCAACGAACGCGGCATCGGTGTTGACCTGTTCGGTGTCCTCCAGGTAGGCGATCAGCTCGTCCGCAAAAGCGTCTGCGGTGCCCCCGCGCTCCTTGATTCGCTGGAACATGCCGCCGTAGTCCTCTTCGACCTGATGGGCGAGTTCGGCAAGCCCGGCGCGTCGTAGTTCGTCGATGCTCGAAAAGTACTGCGTGGTCGATCCAAGGGGGACGCCCGCCATTTCAGCTACCCGTCGGTGGGTGAGCTTTCGTGTGCCCTCGCGGGAGATAAGCTCGGCGGCAGCGAGGACGATAGCGCGTTTGCGCCCTTCGGGGTCGCGGCGAGCTCGCTTCTTTTCTTCCGGCATAGACTACCTTCCTGGTTACTTAATGTACAAATGTACACTAATAGAAGAAGTGAAATATGTAAATGTACAAACGTACAGAAGCAAAGCTTCTTCATGGCAGGGCAAGGTGTTTGCGGGGAGGGCGAAAAACGGACATCTTCGAACCCGCTTGTCACCGTGTCGCGCTTTGCCGTACGGACCTGCTTCGCGCAAGACAGGTTTAAGAACGCTTGCGTAACGGGGTCGATAGAATTCTCTGCACTGCCCCAAGCTTTGCTATCATCAGCAGAGGGACGGCAGTAACGGCCGGGGGACCGATAAAGCCGCTCGTGTTTATGGATGCAAGCAGTCGTTGCCGTGCGTTTTCGAGGAGAAGCGTGCGGCAACGGTCGTTTTCCTGCGCGCCGCGTGCGCGAACATGCGCAGGGTAGAAGGAGCAGTCATGCAGCAGACCTCCTCCATGGAGGACTTTTCCCGCACTTCCGTTACTCAGGGCGACTTTGTTGACGAGACGGGAGCGCAGAGCGTCGATGCGTGCGTTGTTGCGCCGACGCCGTCTTCGCTCAAAAGCGCTTTCGACGGCGCGAACGAGACGGGGTTGAAGAGTGTCCTGCTCTCCGATGCCGTGCGGAACGCACGACGTCAGCGCCAGCATGTGCTTTCAGAAGAAGACTTGGACCGGCTGGACGAAATGGAAACCGCTCTGCGCGCGGCCATGCAAAAGTACCAGGCTGCCATGCGGCAGATGGAAGTTCGGTTCGAGATCATCGACCAGGAGCTCAGCCTGCGAAACAACCGCAATCCCATCCACCATATCGAATCGCGTCTGAAAAAGCCTGCGAGCATTTACGAAAAGCTCATCAGGTACGGCAAGCCCACGACGATAGAGGCGATGGAGCGGTACTTGATGGACATTGCGGGCGTGCGCGTCATCTGCTCCTACATCCAGGACGTGTACAGCCTGCTTGACCTGCTGCGCATGCAAGATGACCTGGCGATCGTCGAGGTCAAAGACTATATTGCCCGCCCGAAGCAGAACGGGTATCGAAGCCTGCATGTTATCGTGCGCGTTCCGGTGTACTTCCTTGAGAAGAAAGAGATGGTCCCGGTCGAGGTGCAGATTCGCACTATTGCCATGGACTTCTGGGCGAGCCTTGAGCATGACCTGAAATACAAGGCAGTCCACCAGATCGAAGGCATTGACGTGGCGGGAGAGCTCAAGGACTGTAGCCGCATCATCGAAGAGGCAGAAGCGCGCATGCAGATTCTTTCCCGCGCGCTTGAAGCGAGCGATGGCAGCAGCGCCCTGACAGATGCGGGCCAAGCGTCCTCGCTTCCTGGGGATAGCGGTGGTTCCCGCCCGGAACGTTAGCGGGGATTTACGGACGAGCAGCGCTTCTGCGGGTCTTCACGAAGAGCGGAAGACAAGGTGTCCGTTGGATGCAGGCAAAACAAAATGCCCTGACCGGAGTCAGGGCATTTTGTTTTGTAAAGGAAGAGTGACGGCCGTTTGCGGAGGGACGTTTGCCTCTTGTCAGGAGCCCATTGTTCTCCTCGGCTTCGTGCTTGCCAAAAGGCTACGCGTTACGACCGCCTAGTGGAACGAGAACAGCCCTGCATCGGAAGAGGCTTGGCCTGCTTCGGTTCCGCTGTTATCGTTCGATTCGGAAGTGTCCGGCTGGTTGGATTCGGATCCGGATCCCGATTCCGAGCTCGAAGGCGGGTTGTCGGGCTTCGGGCCATTGCTCACCACAAGCGAGACGGTCGTGGTGTTCGGGTTCGCCGATCCGGAGGGGTTGTACCTGATAATGCAGCCAGCAGGAATGGAATCACTGTGTTCGTATCCGCCTATCGTATAGCTGAACCCGGCGCTCGCCAGCTGCTGCTGAGCGGACTCAAGCGAAGACCCGGTCACGCTCGGAATTTGCTTTTCGGGCGTACCGCTGCTCACCACAATGGTCACCGTGGAGCCCTTGTCGGCTTTGCCGGTGGGGTTGTAGCGGATGACGTGGCCTTCCTGGACCGAGCTGCTCTGTTCCGTAGAGGAGGACACCTGGAAGCCTGCGCCCTGGAGCGCAGAGCGCGCCTGGCTTTCGGTCATGCCGGAGACGTCCGGGACGTCGACGGTCTCTGCGCCGCGCGAGACGACGAGCTCGACTGTGACGGCTTTGGACACCTGCTGTCCTGCCGCCGGGTTCGTGCTGATGACGTGGCCTTCTTCGACATCGCTGCTGTATTCAGTGCGCGAGGTGACTGTCAGTCCCATCTGCTCGAGCGTGCGACGTGCGGTCTCTTCCTTTTCGTCCACGACGTCAGGCAGTGCAAACGTGTCTTCGCCGCCCGAGATGACCAAGTTCACGCGGGTGCCCTCTTCGCGGTGCGACCCAGCGCCTGGATCCTGGCTGATGACGTGGCCTTCTTGGACGGAGTCGCTCTTCGCGGTGCTCACGTTGCCTACTTCGAAGCCCGCCGAACGGATGGCTTCTTCCGCTTGCTCCTGTGCCATGTTCACGACGTTCGGGACCGCGTTACCGGAGCCACTGCACTGCGTCAGGCCGAAAGCAACGGCTGCAACGGCGACGAGCGCTACGATGAGGACGACGATGAGCGCAGTGTGGCTTTTCTTGGGCGCCGATTCGGTGTCGCGGTAGTTCAAGGAGCCGTGATTGACGCCCTGGGCAATATGGGCTGCACCGCCCATGGCGGGCATGACCTGCGTGCCGTCTCCCTGGATAGGGGGCACGTTCGGCACGCCGCCGCCCATGACCGTAGTGACCGCGGACGTGAAGCCGCCCAGGTTCACCGGACGACCGCTCAGATAGTCGTTCAGCGC
>DVGB01000042.1 GCA_018712955.1 Candidatus Aveggerthella stercoripullorum | reverse complement strand
AAAGGCGAAGCTGACGATCGCGCCGAACTGTATCGCGAATTCGAGCGCGCGGGCGTGGGCATATCCGTCATGAAGGCTTTTGCGGGCGGACAGCTGCTGGATGCTCGCCAGTCTCCCTTCGGCCAGGCGCTCACGCGATTCCAATGCATGCAGTACGCGCTCGACCGTCCTGGCGTGCTCACCGTGCTGCCGGGCATCCGCGGCGAGGAAGATTTGCGGGAGGTGCTTGCTTTCCTGGATGCAACGGAGGAAGAACGCGACTATTCCGTGCTTGGGTCTATGGCGCCTCAGTCCACGGTCGGTGCATGCGTTTACTGCAATCATTGCCAGCCGTGTCCGGAGGGCATCAGTATTGGCATGGTCAACAAGTTCTACGACCTGGCGCGGTTGGGCGACGACATGGCCGCGCAGCATTATCGCGACCTGGAAGTACATGCCTCTGCCTGTGTGCAATGCGGGCACTGCGATGACCGCTGTCCTTTTGGCGTGGAGCAGAGCGCTCGCATGCAGGAGATTGCCGCGTATTTTGGCGAATAGGGGAGGATTGTCGAAACCGCGTGACGCTTGTCAGTTTTGGTGATGATGGCGCCGATTCAGCAGGCTCGCTTGTGCGCTGCCGAAACAACGGGTGTTTGTTCGGTGGTGCCGTGCATTTCCTCAAGCATCCCGCGATTTTTCCCTGGCGCTTTCGTCGGTGCAAAGACTCGGTGGATTGAAGGCGGACCTGAGGCAAAAACTGAAGGCAGACATGAAAACGCCCTGTGGCTGGACCAAAGTCCGCCACAGGGCGTTCGCGTGAAAACCAGGCTTCTTTGCTCTGCCCTTCGCAGCGTCAAGGGGCCTTGAAGGCTAGAACTACCAAAGAAGACTAGAGATTCAGTGCCTTTTCGACGTCGGCGAAGACAACCTGCGGGTCGCGGTCGCCGTCGATGGCAACCAGAAGTTCGCAGCCGCGATAGTAGTCGATCAGCGGAGACGTGGACTTCTGGTAGACATCGAGACGGTTGCGGACCGTGGCCTCGTTGTCGTCGTCGCGCTGGTACATTTCGCCACCGCACTTCGGGCAGGACGCGTCTGCCACCGAGCCAATGTAGCCGCATTCCTTGCACATGCGACGGCTGGTCAGGCGCTTGACGATGACTTCGGCATCGACGTCGATCAGCAGTGCAGCGTCAAGCGGGCGCTCCAGCTTGGAAAGCTCGGCGTCCAGGGCGACAGCCTGCGCGGACGTGCGCGGGAAGCCGTCCAGGATGAAGCCTTTCTCCGTGTCCGGATTCTGCAGGCGCTCGGTCACCAGGCCGATGATGACGTCGTCGGGCACCAGCTCGCCGGCGTCCATGTAGGTCTTCGCCTTACGGCCCAGCTCGGTGCCTTCCTTGACGGCGGCGCGGAGCATGTCGCCGGTGGAGATGTGCGGCGTGCCGTACTTTTCAACGAGCAGTGCGGCCTGAGTGCCCTTGCCGGCACCGGGCGCACCCAGCAAAACGATGTTCATGCGTATCGTTCCTTTCAGTTCGTACAACCGGCGATATTGTAGCAAACGCGATGCCCTTCGTGCATGAATTCGGGATACGCACAGCTATTCTCCGGGAAGGGCGCGCATCTTTTGTGCTTCTTATGCGCACTCGTGTAAACGGCGCGATGCTTGCCCATTTATCGAAAGCATGGTGCCTTCTGCCGACAGATTGCTTGTGTGCACGATGCCCCGAAAGGGTCTTGGGCTTGCTGTGACGGGGTTTGCATAGAGGCAGCCTGACCGCGCCCAATGCGGAGGCTGCTACAGGGGCGGCTTGCTGTGCCTAATCCGCAAAAAGCCGATCAGCGTACTCGACGGTAACCCACGAAAGGAATCCTGGCGTGGAGTCAACCACCGCCACGGCATCTTCGAGGGCGCTGTAGACGTCGTTGCGGTCTTTGTCGCGCGCGGAGGGCTGGCGAGCGGGCGGCTCGGGGCTTCCTGCCAAGAACAGCGAGAACTCTACGAGGAGATTGGGGTAGAGGGCCAGGAAGCGGTCGAAGCTCGAGCGCGCTTCGACCAGGTTGCCTTGCTTGTAGGCGAGAACGGCCATGCCCAGCAAGAACCAGCTCGTTTCCTCGTTGTCGTAGCGTGCGACGAGTTCGCGTGCTGCCGCATCATCTTCGAAGTAGGCATACAGCATGATGAGCAGGCCGCGCAGGTTCTGGCGGTCAGCCGCATCCAAGGCGAGGGCCTGTTCGCACGCTTCGCGCGCGGCACGGTATCTTCCCAGATCGTAGCTAAGGAAGGCGCGGTCGCCTTTGATTTGCAACAGCGTGCGCCCCAGGGGAATCTCCCAGGCAGAGCCGGGCGCGGAAGGAGCTGGCGTGGCGCTTGCCGTGGCGCCAAGTCCCGAAGGCTCCGAAACCGCTTCTGCTTGCTCGGCAGTAGCGGCAGGGTCCGAGGAGGCGGCTTTCGGGGCTGCCAGCGTTTGCCGCTCGGCCTTCCATCGCGCTTCGACTTCCGTCTCAAGCTCGGTCAATTTGCGGTAGAGGACTTCGTCGTTCTCTTCCATTTGCAAAAGCATGCGCTTTGCATCGTAGTGGTCGGGTTGCAGTTCGAGCGTACGGCGCAAGCAAGCGGCCGCTTCGTCGTCGCGGAACGCTTCGAACAGTTTGCATGCGTGCAGGTAGCATGTTTCGGCGGAGGCGTCTTCGGGCAGACCCGTCAGGTCGTCTGCCGCGTTTTTCCGTTCCTGCTGATGGCGATAGGCGAACTCCATGAGCGCGGCGTCGATGTCCTCCTGCGATGCGCCTTCCTGCATCATGCGCTCGATGATTTCCTGCATTGCCTGCAGTCCGGGATCGCGGTCCATGGGTACTCCTCTCGTCGCGCTCTTTCCAGGAACAGGGTAGCGCACGCGTGCGTTGGCTCGCTATGAAATTTACGTGAGGCGAAGCGCGCTTTTATGCCACGACTTTCATTGGCTGCCGGACGATTTGAATCGGACGATTCGAAGACTCTGGGTCGCGTCTTCGCGCGCCCTTGCGCCAAGGTTTGGATGCACCCTTTGAAGGTCTCTCAGGACGAAAAACACTCGAATGGTGACAGTGCTGTCGGTTGAGCTTTTCCAAACGGGGCCAATCCCGCCGAAAAGGAGCGATTTTGCACGCTATGGCGAGCGAACAGCCCATTTCAAAGGGCCAAAGGCATGGCGGGGTGAAAAAGGGAACTCGCCTGGTGTTACCATTCGAAGATTTTTCGTCCTGGAAGGAAAATTGGGTTGACGCTTTCGCCAGCAGGCGTCCTTGCGTGCCGCTCCTGCCTGTCCGTCTCTCTTTTCCCCTCTCTCCCTTTCTCTCTCCCTTTCTTTCTTCTCGCCTGTCCGCTTGTCCGCTTTTGCCATCAGAGTGCGGCAAAAGCTTTGTGGTACCGTGTCAAGGCGAAAGGGAGCAGAAGGAAGCAAGGGACTTGGCGATGGAGCCCAGGGAGGGTGCGCACATGTCGGGATACCGACGGCAGGATGTTTGGGACGCGGACGAAGCCTTCACGCGCGAGTACATAGAACGTATGCGTCGAAAAGATGCGGAGAATGGCCGGGCCTCTGTGGTCGCGCGCCTGCGCAGTGCCGAAAAGAAGGCCAGGCTGCAAGGCGCTTCATATCCGCCTGCGTATCGGGGAAGCGCGCCCGATGGCACGCTGGGGGAAACGCGAGGGGATATGCAATCAGCAAACATTCCGCAGATTGCGGGCGAAAAGCCACCTCGCTCCTCTGCAGATGCAGATGGTTTCGTGCTTCACGTGCTGGCAAGCGGCAGCAAAGGCAACGCTGCTATCGTGCGCTTGGGCGAGGCGGCCGTCCTCATCGACTGCGGCATTTCGAAGAAGGCATTCTTCGAACGGTGCGAAGAGGTGGGGTTCGACCCGTTTTCGCTTTCCGCCGTCTTGGTCACGCACGAGCATACGGATCATACGAAAGGCCTGGGCGTGCTGTACCGCGCGCTCGCGAAGCAGGGCGT
>DVGB01000003.1 GCA_018712955.1 Candidatus Aveggerthella stercoripullorum | reverse complement strand
CGAACCTTTACACGTCGTTGTTGGCCGAGGACGATGCGGACGACTGGGGAGAACAGCTTGCTACGACAGGCACCGGCAGTACGCTTGTGACCTACCAGCACATCGACGCCGGCAGCTCGGGAGGAACCAGCGTCGACGAAGGCGAGTCGACCGCCGACGGAGAATCGAGTTCGGTCCCTGCCGCCAGCGCCTCGTACTGCTGCCGCGTGCGCGTGTGGCACGCAGCTGCCGCCGGGTCTGCCGCCGCTGCGCCCCAAAACGCAGAAACGTCTGCGGACGATACTTCGACCAGCGCTGACGATGCTTCAGGCGATGCGGAAGAGACCTTGGACGAGACCGCCGAAGACGCGTCAGCCGAGGAGGCGTCCACGAGCGAAGAGCGCCACACGCGCACGAACTAGGCACGTGCGCCGTCATTACTTTGCGGCGTGGCCTGACACGCGAAGCGGCATGCCTGGCAAGTGCGCCGCCGCACGCCGCAATTCCCTCCGCAGATAGACGACCCCGAAAATACGGCTCCGCGCACAGCGAAGGCTGCGTGCTTTCACCGTGCGTGGAGCGTTCAAGCACTATGAGAGCGCGAATACGTCCTGGCCGAGCTTCACGGCGTCAGACGCCTGCACGTCTTCGAGATGCGGGCAGTCGAAAAACGCGCGGTCTTCAATGAGCGTCAAAGAGACCGGCAGGTCAACTCGGCGCAGCGACTCGCAGCCTGCAAACGCCTCCTCCTCGAGCGATTCCACGCCCTCAGGAACCGACGCCTCCTCCAAGGCGGTGCAGTCGGCGAAACAGCGACGCCCCAGCCAGCCGACCTGCTCGGGAATGCGCACCGCACGCAAAGAGGCGCAGCCTTGAAACGCTTCGTCCTCTATCGCCTCGAGCCCTTTTGGGAGCGCCAAGGCCGACAAACTTTCGCACTCGCAAAACGCACGCTCGCCGAGCGTGCGCACGCTTGGCGGCAAGGTGAGGTCCGCAAGCGCACGGCACCGCATGAACGCGGCCTCGCCAATCTCCTCCACCCCATCCGGCAGCTCGACTTCACGCAAGGATTTGCACCGGAGGAACGCCTCGGCGGGAACGGCCTTGACCGCACCGCGGATGCGCACGCGCTCAAGGCGCAAGCACCCACGGAAGGCGCCCTTCCCCAGCTCCTCGACGCTTTCCGGCAACTCGACTTCGCGCAGGTTCGAGCAGCCCACGAACGCCTCCGCGCCCACGCGCTTGATGCCTTCGGGGATGCTGATCGTCTGCAGTACGCTGTTGAACGCGAACGCGCGCTCCCCGATGGCGTCCGCTTCCTCAGGCACCTCAACGTGCGCTTTCCTGCCAGAAAAACGCGTCAACGTCAGCTCGAATTCGCTCTCTTTGCCCATGGGGCGTCTTCCTTTCGAAACGGGCGCCCCACCACGGGCGCTGCGCAAAACGGTCGACATGAGGATGGCGGCCTTCTTCTTCGAGCTTCAACAGCATATGGCGGCCTATGGCGACCATCCATGCACAAACCCTCACATCTTCCCCGCTTTTCGCTCGCAAAACGAGGGGAATGTGAGGGTTTGCCTGCCCTTTTTGCCTGCTCTTAGAACTCAAGCTGCTCCAGGCGCTCGAACACCACGTCCTTGCGCGTGAGGAAATCCCACGGATCGAAAATCTCGTCGAGCGTTTCCTTCGAAAGGTTCGCCTCCGGGTCGGCCTCGAGATTCTCACGGTACGTGGGGCCGTCGACGGCGTTCTGAATGTCCTCCCAGACTTTCATGGCATTGCGCTGCACGATAACGTAGGCGTCTTCGCGCGAAATGCCCGTATTCACCAGGGCCAGCAGCACTTTCGAGCTGAAGATGAGGCCCTTCGTGCGCCACAGGTTGTGCTCCATTTTCGCCGGATAGGTCTGCAGGCCGTCGAGCATCCACTGCATCTTCGAGAACATGTAGTCGAGTGCCGTGAAGCTGTCGGCCAGCACAACGCGCTCGGCGCCGGAGTGGCTGATGTCGCGCTCGAACCACAGGGCGACGTTGTCAAAGGCCACCTGCGCGTTGGACTTTACCACGCGCGCCAGGCCGCAGACGCGCTCGGCCGTGATGGGGTTGCGCTTGTGCGGCATGGCCGAAGAGCCCTTCTGGCCCTTCGTGAACGGCTCTTCCGCCTCAATGACGTCGGACTGCTGCAGCAGGCGCACCTGCATGGCGATGGACTCCAGCGTGGAAGCCGTGACGGCCAGCGCCGCCATGGTCTGCGCGTGGCGGTCGCGCGCAAGCACCTGGGTTGACAGCGGGTCGGGCGTGAGGCCGAGCTTTTCGCAGACGTACTGCTCGACGTAGGGGTCGATGGAGCTGTACGTGCCCACGGCACCGGAGATAGCACCGGTGGCAGCCACCTTGCGCGCCTCCTCCAGGCGGGTCTGCGCACGCTTGAGCGCCCACGCCCAGCTGCCGAACTTCATGCCGAAGGTCATAGGCTCGGCGTGGATGCCATGCGTGCGTCCGACGCACAGCGTGTTCTGGAATTCGAACGCACGGCGCTTGCAGGTTTCGCCCAGTTGCTTGACGTCTTTGAGGATGATGTCGATTGCCTGCGTGACCTGGTAGGACAGCGCAGTGTCGCCCAAATCGGAAGACGTCATGCCGTAGTGCACCCAGCGGCTTGGCGGCTCAGTGCCTTCCGGGATGTCAGCGTCGATGTATTCGGCCATGTTCGTGGTGAAGGCGATGACATCGTGGTTCGTGACCTTTTCGATCTCGTCGATGCGCTCGACGGTAAAGTCGGCGTGCGCGCGGATCCAGGCCGCCTCTTCCTTCGTGATGCCGCACTGGCCCAACTCTGCCTGGGCTTCGCAGGCCAGCACCTCGATCTCTTTCCAGATAGCAAACTTGTTCTCGAGCGACCAGATGGCGCCCATCTCCGGACGGGTATAACGATTGATCATGAAGCGGCCTTTCTGTGGGAAATCGCGCATGCCAAACCGCGCGTTGAACACGCCAAAGTATCGCACATGGGCACCGCGAAGTCAGCGCTCTCCCCCGAAAGCGCAGACCGAACGAGCAAAGGAGTCAGCCGCTTTTTCCCATCCGCTCGCGCGGGAGCGCCAACGAGCGGTCGAACGAGCAAGGCGACCGGCCCTTTGCTCATGGCCGAAAATCCGTCAACTTCGCACGGTCGTTCAGAATCGAGCAAAATTTGTGCAAAATATCGTACAATACAAGGAACGACTAGAAGATAGGAGCGCCCATGCCCGCGACCATGCCTCTTCCCCATCTACGCCCCATCAGCGACCTGCGAACCGACCTGAACGGGATTTGCAAAGAAGCCCGCGAATCCCGCTCCCCCATCTTCCTCACTAAAAACGGCACCGCAACGCTCGTTGTCATGGACTGCGACGCCTACGAGCGGCAACGTCAGCACGAACGGTACGTCCTCAAACTTCGCGAAGCGGAAATCGAAGCACGTTACCATCCCGAAAGCGTCTCGCAAGCTTCTCTCGATGAGCACATTGCCGACGTCCTTGCCACGCTGAAAGAGCACTCCCGTGCTTAAGCCGGAGTATCGCCCGCGCGCTGCGTACGACATCGAATCCATCGTCTTCTACCTTGGCTACGTCCTCGAATCGCCCCGTGCAGCAGAATCGTGGTATGCCGATTTCAAGCAGGCAATCGAGCGCCTGTGCGCCTTCCCCGAGCTCGGGCGCGTCTTTGAGGACGACCGCCTGGATACCGTGACCCGCCGCACGTACCTCGTCGGGTCCTACCGCCTGTTCTATTCGCAGCACGAAGAAAAGCTCGTTGTGTGGCGCGTTCTGCACACTGCGCAGGACATTGACGACTATGCGGTGCTCGACTGCGAACCATAACGGCACGCTGCAGCACGCCCAAATGCCCATGGACGGGGAAAGGGGCAAAGAAGTACAAGGGAGCGCAAAGGGGTGGCGTAAAGGAGCCGGTCACCTTTTCTCATCCGCTCGCACGGGAGCGCCAACGAGCGGCCAAATGAGCAGAGGTGACTGTCCCTTTTGCTCATGCTCGCGAGCAGGCGAGCAAGCAGAAGCGGTCGGTCCCTTCTTGTGCTTACAGGTTGCGGAGGATACTGCGCACTTCGTCGGTCAGGTCGGAGTCGCAGGCGACGATGGCGGTGTCTCCCGGTTTTATCGTGGTATCCGAGCTCACCACCGAAACGTCGTCGTTCGTGGAAATGGCCACGAGGACTGCGCCGTCGGGAAGCTCGATACCCTGCGCATAGCGGGCGGTCTCCCCTTCGTGCAGGTGGACGCGAGGAACCTTCACCTCCAACAGCGCCACATTGCCCGAGGTGAGCGAAGAGGCGACGCTGATGGAACCCAGCATGGTCTCCTCTTCGATGAGCTTGGCGATGAGCGTCGTGGAGGACACGCATTCAATGCCTACTTCGCGGAAAATACGCAGGTTCTTCGGGCTGTTCACGCGCGCAATAACGCGCGGCACGTTGAACACGCGCTGCGCGATCTCGCAGGAGACCAGGTTGTCGTCATCCTGGCCGGTCGTGGCCACAAAGGCATCGGCCTTTCGAATGCCCGCATCTTCCTGAGAACGCGAGTCGCATCCGTCGCCGCAGACCACCAGATAACGCCCTTCCAGCGCCGCCGACAAGCGATCCGCCGTCACCACGTCCTCTTCGATGACCGCAACGTAGTTGCCGCTGGACAACAGCGTCGTTGCCAGATACGCGCCGATTTTACCGCCGCCTGCGATAACGATGTACATGCCGCCTCCCTCTACTGCATATACCGCGCGAACGCGCTGATGAGCTCATGGCGCACGCACGCCATGACCGTGTCGCCATGGTACAGGATGGAGTCGCCCGTCGGGATAGAGCTGGCGGAGCCGTCGCCGCGCTCGAACGCACAGATGCGAATGTCGTGCGGACGCTCGATTTCGGACACGCGAATGGTCTTTCTCCCCATGTGCTCCAGGTTAAGCGAAAAGCGCAGGATTTCGAATTCGCCGAACGTGTCCAGGTGGCTGCCGTGGCCTGCCATGATCTTCGAGAACACCTCTTCGGCCACGAGCGACGTACCGCATACGTAGTCGATGCCCAGCTGAGTGTACGCGCGCTCATGCCCGGGATTGTACAAGCGCGTGATGACATGCGGGACGTCGAACAAGCGGCTGGCGACTTCGGCAACCATGAGGTTCGTGTTGTCCAGCTGCGTGACGGCAGCGACCACGTCGCATTCCTCAATGCCGGCCTTTATCAGCACGTCCTCGTCGAAGCCCACGCCTTCAAGCGTGGAGCCGTTGAAATCCAGGCCCAAGTTCGTGAACGCTTCGGGTTTGCGGTCGATGACGCAGACGTTGCTGCCGTTCTCGGACAGCATGCGCGCCAGTTCGGATCCGACGCGTCCGCAGCCTACCACGATGACGTTGCTCATGTTCGCTCCTTGCCCGCGAATGCCGCCCTGCATGCCTGCACGCGGCACAACCGTGCGCCGCAGCGCCCATGATACCGTTTCCGAGCGCCTGCCGCCCTCCGATTGGCGAACACGCCCTTTCGGCGTGTACAAAAAAGGCGGCCAAAAGGCCGCCTGACTTCCGCGCACAAAACGCTACAGGAATTTGTACTTTACTTCGCGCACACCCCAGTCTTCCCAGGACGAAACGCCGAAGGCTTTCCAGACGCCGCCTGCCAGGTCAAGAGCGCGACCGTACTTTTCGAAACCGCCCGTATCCGTGATGGTGGCGACGACCACTTTGTCGTCGTAGACAATTTCGACCAGACGGCCCAGCAGATGATCCTGGGACTCCGGGACCGCAACGGTCATGCTGTCGCGCGTGAGCGTAATGCCGATGGCCGTGGCGTCCCAACCCTGGTTCGTCTCCAGGTCGTAGGCAGACGCCATGCCCGTTTGCCAGCCCGGCCCCGACGTGTCCGGCGCAATGCGCGGTGCCGTCGGCAGCGGATTCGTTTCGCCAATTTTTTCCGCCGCGGCAACAGCCTCGGGGTTTGACGTGTCAACGCCCGCGACTTCGACCACCGGGTCGGGGTCTTTCACCGTGATAGTACGCTGCGACGTCTGCTGCAGCGTCTCAGCCGTCGAAGAAACGTCGGACACAGCCTGTGCGCCCGTCTCCATTTTGGAACTGGGCAGCTCTTGGGATTCGGCTGCCTTCGTGCTCTGCTCGGCCCCCAGGCCGATGGTGTCCGTAGACACGGGGTCCGAACCCTGCGCTGTGTTCAACGTCACGAAGCTGGCAATGCAGAGTGCCACCACGATGGCGAGCACCATGGGCACCTTACCCTGCATCGTTCTTTTCTTCGTTCCCGTCAAAGACAACACTAACCTCCACCGCCGAAGCGGAATACCGTACCGTACTCTGCAGTTGTGGTGTGATTAGAGAGAAATTAACTGCACAAACGCATGCCTTTTTTGCAACTGCGTCCCTAGAATTATAGCGGTAGCACCCCAAAAACGCTAATTTTCATCGTGTCAATGCCGCTCGCCGAAGGCTTGCTGCCGTTTATGCGCGCGCCATAAGAAGGCCCATCGCAAGGTACACGACCAGGCAAAACCAGGGGGACACGAACAGGAGCAGCACCGCGACCACCCTGACGATAACGCTGTTCACGCCCAGGAAATGCGCAAGTCCTCCACACACGCCCAGCAGCCGCCTGTCGACGGTCGACCGCTGCAACGGACCGTTGAATTTCCCAGCAAGCGCCCCTTCCAAACGTCCGGTCAAGCCCGCCCACAGGATGACGCCGCCCACCACCATAAGCGCGATTGGCCACAGAAAGTCCATCGCGCGGCCTACGAACGCGACGAGCGTCACCCACCATTCCGGTCCATGGCCCATGGTCGCCAGCCGGAACAGTCCGAATATGACGAACGCGATGCCGACGATAAAGCCAGCCTGCGAAGAGCGCGGGTATTGGGAGAACGACTTCATCCGCATCACATCCACGGGTTCGCGACCACATGGGAGCTCCCGAAAAACTGGAGCGTCATCTGCGGAAGTTCTCCCGGAAAGGAAAACCAGGCCAGCCCCAGCAGACACAGTACCGCAAAAGCGGCAGCCCCGCCCAGCGAAAGCCCTGACGCGCCGATAGAGTACGCCATCAGGAAAAATCCCGCTACGACGAAAAGGAGCGGCCACAGATTGCCGACAATGGACGGGATGCTCCCCCATGCCACCAACCCCAAAGCGAACGGGAGCAAGAACATTCCTGCAGCAAAGAGCATCACGCCACCGCTGATGTTCCAGCAACGATGCCCATCCTCGCGCACCGGAATGACCATCGTCACAATGCCTGCGATCACAAGGAGCAGCGGCCAGAACTGCCGCCAGCCCACCTCGCGCACAAAACCGCTGAACGCAGCTGCAGCGCCACAAAAGAGCAGCACGACGCCTATCGCCAGCATGAAGCGAACAGACGCGTCGTGAACAGGACGCGCTGCGGTGCGGGCGGATGCGGGAGGAGTCCCTGATGACGAAGACGCCGCCTGCGCTGTCGGAGGAACAGGCGGCACATGGCCAGCCCCTGGCTGCCGCACGGAGCTTGCCGCAAACGGGGCTGACTGACCGCACGCGACACCAGCGTCGACCTGGCCGCCATGGGCTTCCGAGTGCACGTATTCGGGAGAAACGTCGACAACGGATTCTTCGAGAGACGCTTTGGGAAGGATGGCCCAGAGCGCAAGATAGACCAGGACGATCAGTCCGGACGAAGCGATCGCCAACACGACTGCGAGCGTACGGACGATGACCGCGTCAACGGCGAAGCGGTCTGCCAGCCCTGCGCACACGCCGCCCAGGACCGCATCGCGCGAACGGCTGAGCGTCTTGTCGGGTGCCACGCGACCGTCCTTTCTTCGTCCGAGGAACGGCCGAACGGCTCGTTCTCCTATTGCCCTTCGCGCACGGGCGCATCCTCCAGGCGGACGACGCCCACCGTGGAGATACGGCGTCGGCGCATGCGCCTCACCGTAAAGCGATACCCGTCCTTTTCATACGAGTCGCCCGGCTGAGGCACACGGTCAAGCGAAGCGAGCAGCCAGCCTGCCAAGGTGTCGTAGTCGTCCGACTCTTCCACCGGCCAGCCCAAATCAGCCGCGTCATCGCATGAAAGACTGCCCTCGGCACGCCATTCGCGTTCGGAAAGCTGCTGAACGTCCGCCGCTTCCAGGTCGGTTTCGTCCACGATTTCGCCGACAATCTCTTCCACGATATCTTCGATGGTAATTAAACCATCAGTGCCACCGTACTCGTCCACAACGATGGCCATCTGTTTCCTATTCGTTTGCATCTCGGAAAGCAGCGGAAGGATGTCTTTGCTCTCAGGAACGAAGAACGCCTCTTGCGCGTAAGGCCCGACCGGGTCGTTCTCGCGGCCTTCGAGCAGTGGCGTCAGCAGGTCTTTGTACTTCACGACACCGCAGATATAGTCATGGTCTTCGTGGTAGACGGGCAGGCGCGAATACCCCGTGCCGCGCATGCGCTCGATAGCCTGGAGCACGGTTTCCGTGTCTTCGACCGTCATCATGTCGGCGCGCGGGGTCATGATTTCGTGCGCGACCGTGTCGCCCATGTCGATAATCTCGTGGATCATGCGCTTTTCGTCGTCTGCCAGCTCTTCGTTCTCAGTGACCATGTCTTTGATTTCGTCTTCGGACACCGCCGATTCCCGATGCAGCATATTCGCCGTCAACTCGCGCACGAAGCGCTTTCCCGCCTGCGTCGCCGCAATGGCAATAACCAGCACCACCACGATGACCGCCAGGACTATCGTCGCTGCGAGCAAATTGACCTCGAGAGGGCTCATGGTCTCTCGTCCCCTTCCTTCGTCCAACCTCCCAGGCGCCCCGACAGCGCCTTTGCACGGGTGTGCGGCCCGCGCTTGCTCTCGCAGGCCGCACGCTGCTTATTCCGGCACGCGGCCTACGCCCTTTACCGACCTGCTTCCCTGTTGGGCTCTCACACGACGTACAGCACGATTGCCAAAAACTGGCACACGCTGCCCGCCAAGACCCACACATGGAAGAGAGAGTGCATATAACGCACCTTCTTGAGAACGTAGAAAATGCACCCGATCGAATAGCACAGGCCGCCTGCCGCAAGCAGGATAAGACCGGGCGTCGGAAGCGCCGCCACCAACGGCGGCAGGAACCATACCACACACCAGCCGAGCGCCAGGTAAAGCACCGCGGATATCCAACGCGGGCGGAACACCCAGAACGCTTCGCACGCCACGCCTGCCACCGCCAGCGCCCATACGATGATGCCGAGTACATAGCCTCCCGAATGAGCGAGCGTGACCAGGCAAAATGGCGTGTACGAACCGGCAATGAACAAATAGATGAAACTGTGGTCCAACACTTTGAAGACGCGTTTCGCCTTGTCGGCGGCTATGGCGTGATAGAGCGTGGACATGAGGTATTCCAGCAGCATGGTGATGCCGTAGACCAGCGCAGCAAGCAACAGCACGCCCCCGCCATGGGAAACAGCCGTCACGATAAGGATAGGAAGTGCTGCGATGGAGAGCAGGACGCCGATGCCGTGCGTGATGGAGTTCGCCACCTCTTCGCCCAGCGTGTATTCGCGCACGTTCCGCTGGCGCTGCACCGCGTTCGCGCGCGTGCCCGCCGTCTTGCCCGCGACCGCCCGAACCGCCTGCGCGTCTCGTGGCTTGAACTGTGAAGGAGTCCATGCGGGAGGCTGCGCCGGCGCCGGACGACGGCGACTTCGGCCGACAGGTGGTTCTGATGTGCGCGACGTGCTCATGGCGGATACTTTAGCACATATGCCTCTGTGCGAAGGCGGCTGCAGATACAAAGGCACCGTCCTGCCGGAGAGAAGGAGCAACCGCCCTTGCATTGCGCTCCGGGCCCGCCCGCTTGTCTGCGCCAAGCAGAGCGGCATGCGCGCGAAATGGTCCCTCCGGAGCGTTCGGCGGCTTTATTCCGACACCGTGCGGTTTCCGCCAGGGCGTAGCCAGCCAAGCCAGGCTTCGGCGTCCTCTTTGCGCACGTCCACGAGCTTGAGCGTCGTGCCCAAACCCGCCGCCGTGGTCACGCTCAGCGTGGCGACACCGGCCGCACGCTGGAACGGGTTCGTCTTCACGGTGCCGAACTGTATCTTCTTGCGGGGCAGAAGCACGCTTTCGCGCGAAAACCCACCATTCGTGACTTGCATGAAACGCCGGTTGAACGCAAAGCTCGATTCGCGGAACCAGAGCACCGCGCCAACCGCCTCCAAGGCGATCACGAGCACGCCCACTACGTAGAACAGCACGAACACCGGGTCGATAATGCCCATGAACGGTCCGACCTCAGCTTGCACGCCGGGCAGCGAGAGTGCCGCATGCACGCTCACCTGCCCCGCAGCAGCCAGCAGGACAATCCAGAAACCCGAGCCCGCCCACGTGCAATGGCGCACGAGCACACGGCGCAGCGCAACCGGCGCGACCGGCCGGGATTCGACCGGTGCATCGGCGAATTCCGGCACAAGGCCTGCCAGAATCTTCGGTACGCGGTCCATTTTCACGAACGGATGGACAACAAGACCCGTTCTCAGCGAGGATGCCTCTGCGTCCTCGCTGCTCTGGGCCGCCGAGTCGACTTTTGCCAGCGACACTTCGCAGTAGCCCATCAGCCGACGTATGAAGCCTTGGCGGATGATGACCGACTGTACGCGATCGACGTCGACGCCGTGGAATTTGCGCGACAGCAGCCCGTGCTCCACTTCGATGCGCGTGTCGCGGCGACGCGCGCGAAATCCGCCGAACCGCACGCACGAGCCCACCGCGGACAACGCCCACAGGAACGCCACCAGCAGCAGGAAGAGGACGATTCCTGAAACCACCATTTCAAGCGGCATGCCCCTGCCGACCGAAACGGCAGCATTCGCCACCTCTTCGGTGCTGTCTCCGAACAGCTCGAAGATACCGCTCGCAATTTGTGCGACCGTTCCGATGACGCCGATGGCCACCAGCGCAAAGCCCGTGCTGTTCGTCAGTCCGGTCAGCACGAGCTCTCGGTTCGAAAGACCGTGCTCGTAGGTGACGTGACCGGTGTCGACCGCCAGGCCGCCCCAGATACCGCGCACGTCCTGCAACAGCTCGTCGGCACCGTCGAGCACGTTGCGCGCTCCGTCCGCCTCGAGCGCGCCCCCAGCGAACGGCCGGCCCGAGACGCGCACGGGCGCCTCCCCTGCCGCACAAGGAGCTGTCGCCTGCTGTGCGATTGCAGCTGCCGCCGACATGCCGACCGGAATCGGACGGCCCTCCAAGACAGCCTGCTTGCGCGCGAACAGCTCAAGCCGCAAGGTCTCGGCGTCTGCATTCGTGATGTAGGGCACCGTGGCACCTTCGTTCGACGCACCGCCGGCCGTCTCGATCTTGACCGTGCACACGCCCGCCAAACGCTGCAGTATCGATGCGGTGTGGTTGACCGACTGCACGCGCTGGTAGGGAATGTGCATGCGCTTCTTGGTGAAGATGCCGGAATAGAGGCTGAACTCCTCTTCGCCGACCTCGTAGAACAGATGCCGGTAGCTCCAAACCTGCACCACCACGATGACGACGCCCAAAACCAAGATGCCAGCCGCAGCTGCCCCGATACCGACCAGTATGCCGAAGCGCTCTCCAGGATCTGCCGACCCCATTTCTGCCACCGTGCCTGCAAGACTGCCAAGACATCCTACGATAAGCGCGACGAGCACCGTGCCGAACGCGCGCAGAGACCCCAGCCAGATGTAACTATGGTGCACGAAATGGCGCTCGGGCAGGCCACCCTGGACGCCCGCGTCGTGATGCGCTGAAGGGGCGTCGGCAACCTGGGCGTCGGCAACCTGCACCGACCCCGTCGGCGCACTGACGGCTTCCGCAGTGGGAACCGCGCCGGAAGCGCCAGGAGCTCCGACCGTCGGCCCCGCCATGCGCTGATCGTTCGTTTCTCCCATGGCCTACACGTCCTCTTGGGCGATGCGCGCGAATTCGGCCGCACGGTCGCGGAGCTCTTCGGCAACGGAAGTTTCCAAGCCAGGGATTTCATGCTCGCCCGCCGCCGTGGCGACCGTCACGCTCGAAAGCCCGAACGCGCGCATGATAGGCCCTTGCCGCGTGTCGGTGTTCTGCACGCGAATGAACGGGACGATAAAGCGCTTGCGCCAGACGATGCCGCGTGCGATGTCCAGGTAGTCGGCCGAAAGCTCGTAACGCCAGCGCGCATAGCGGATAGGCGGCAAAATAGCCAAAAACAGCGCGAGCGCCAGCAAGTACAGAGCTGCGATGACCGCCAACGCCACCAGAAGCCAGGAGGACGGAGCGATTGCCTGCGCGATGGCGCACGGGACGAAACAGCACAGGAACACGATGGTTATCCAGATGGCGTCATTGATGCGCCAGACGTTTTTGATCTTCGGGTTGAGCTGCTGGCTCGGCAGTTCGCGCACGCATGCTCCTTTGTTCGAACGGCTGGTAGCCACGCGATGTCCGAAAGGCAAGGCACGGCACTGTGCGGGCATTCCCCCGCACTCCCGTACGGCAGGTGCCGCCATGCCCCTTGCGAAGGCGGAAACGTTCGGAGGCAAGGCATTCGCCCCGTTCCCGGACGTAGCTTGGCAGACTGCCTCAGGAGTTTATCGCACTCTGGCGCTCCACCGCAAACGGCTTCTTCGGCTTTCCGCCTTTGCCCGCCAAGCCCCCGCTTTCTGTTTTCGGGACGCGCAAACAGAATGAGCGCGACCGACCCTAT
Source organism: Candidatus Aveggerthella stercoripullorum (assembly GCA_018712955.1). GTDB lineage: Bacteria > Actinomycetota > Coriobacteriia > Coriobacteriales > Eggerthellaceae > Aveggerthella > Aveggerthella stercoripullorum. The sequence continues at coordinate 1,786 of DVGB01000003.1, read as the reverse complement.
AATACATAAGAGAACCTGACCCGTCCCCTTTGCACAGGAAGGAAAGCCATGGAAGAACAGCCCGGCGGCATATGGCGGGAGCTTACCCGGGAGCAGTGGTTTCAGGCCGCCTGCTTCGCCCTGTGCTTTCTGGCCTTCATGCTGGCGGAGGCGGCGGTCAACGCTCGCGCGGCGCTTCTCTTCGGCCCCGAGCTTGTCAACGCCGCCTACGCGCTGGGCCTGGTCTGCACCGGCCTGGGCTTTCTGTCGTTTCCGCTGCTGCGCAAACTGATCCGGGGAGAGCGGGGGCGAAGAGGCGCCGTCCTTTTTGCGGGAGTGCTCTGCATGATCTCCGCCATCCTGCTCCTGACCGCCGAGCAGGCCGCGCTCTTCTCTCTGTGCGCCGCGCTGTGCCTGCTCTCCTGCGGCCACATCGGGGGCTGCGTCTACTACAACCACGCCATGACCTTCCAGGGAAGCCGCTGCACGGGAAGGGCTACGGGCGTGGGGATGGCCCTGGCCGTGGTGCTCCAGTTCCTGATCCAAAGCGTCTTTCCCCTCGATGCCGTTTTCCTCACCAGTATGATCGCGAGCATTCTTTTGGTGGTGTTCCTGGTGTCCAGGGCGCCTTGGGACTGGATGCTCGACGACCCGCTGCCCTATTCCGCAGGCAACGAGACGCCGCGGCGCACCGCCCTCGTCCTGCTTTCCGCCGTGGTGCTCATGAGCCTGGTGTCCGGCCTCATCGACGGGGTGATCACCGCCTTCGACAGCGCGGGAACCTACGACATCTACCACGGGGTGCGGCTGTTCTACGCCCTGGGCCTCGTCGCGGCGGGCTGGGCGGCGGATCTGAGGGAGCGGCGGCTGCTGCCCCTGGCCGCAGCCTGCTTCATCCTCTTGTCCTCCATCTCCACAGCGCTTCTGTCCTCGCCTGCGGGGTACTTCGCCGGCGTGGCCCTGATGTACGCGTACAACGGCTTTTACGTGATCTTCCTCACGGTTCTGTTCTGCGACTTCGCCCCCAGGACCTCCCGCCCGGAGCTGTGGGCGGGGCTGGGCCGGGTGGCGCGCTGCTTCACGGTGGCGGCAGTGGTGCCGTCCATGCCCTGGCTCTACGACGTTTGGGGCAGCACCGCGCTGACGGTGGCCAGCTGCCTTCTGTCCGTGGCCGTGCTGCTGGTGCTCGTGCCCTGGATCATCCGGAGCGGGAAACTCGAGCAGCGGCTTTCGCCTGAGCAGGCGTTAGAGCACTTCTGCCAGAGCTGCCGCCTGACGCCCCGGGAGTCCGAAGTGCTCCAGAAGCTGCTGGAGAGCGACGACAGCCTGCAGGCCATCGCCACCGACCTGTCCATCTCCGTGCGAATGGTGCAGCGCTACGTGACCTCCATCTACGAGAAGACGGGTGCGAAGTCCCGCACAGGGCTGCACCAGCGCTACACCCGGTACATGCTAGACAACCGCTAAGCACCGAAACAGAAGACGTTTCCGCCGATAAACCGGGGGGTTCGTAAAGACGAACCCCCCGGTTTTCCATTTTGGCGGCATCACGGCCTGCACAGGCTGGCCCCAACGGTACACGATGGCAGCAGCAAACTGAGGAAGTGTGAAAGAAAGGAGGGCCCATGGGCGAGCGGAGCGCGCGCCGCCTGCTTCCCTACGACCGACGGCTGGTAGGGCTTGCCGTGTGCGACGTGCTGGAGCAGGAAGGCTGCCTGGACTTCACCCGGGACGGGCCCGACGGGGCCATCCTGGCCGACGTCACGGTCTACGGCAACCCAGGGCGGTTCTCCATCGCCGTCCGGGA
>DVGB01000041.1 GCA_018712955.1 Candidatus Aveggerthella stercoripullorum | reverse complement strand
CCCAGGCAGGTCGATGCACGATGCGAGGTCGACGTTTTCGCCGTCTTCGGACTCAAGGCTCATCCAAAGCGTGTTGTCGCCGTCCGATTCTGCAAAGGCCTCCTCTGCTACCAGGGAAAAATCAGGGGCGGTCAGAGTCTTGATGCTGTCTACGTGAACGTCGAAAACGGAGTTGTTCTCTATGGACAGAGTGGGAACAACGAACGTGCCATCTGTCTTGACTGCTACGGGCAAGCTTGCAGGAACGGTGACGGAAATCTGCTCATCGTTGGCGACGAGCAGGACGTCGGTCGTTCCTTCTGCTGCGTACGCCGCGCAAGGAGCGCAAAGTGCGGATGCCGCAAGTGCCACCGACAGGGCGCAGCCCGCGATTTTGGCAAGGGGCGTAGCGGCTCCGGGCTGTCGACTCGCGGAAGATTTCCAGACTATGCGTTTCTTAGGGTTCGTGCGAGAGGCTGCTGCTTCCCTCCAGGGCGAATGAGCCACGGGAGCATGGAGGCGCTTGCCGTCGCGAAGGTGCGGGCAAGGCGTCGTCCCCGCAGTCGGCACAGTGGGGCGCGGGTCGAAGGACGGGGTGGATTCTTTCATGGCGGTTCCTTTCTTTCGCTATGCTTCGACGGTCAGCGTGATTTCCGCTGCCGACGTTCCGACCTGTTCATGCGTTTCACGGTCATAGCCGACGAACGTTGCAAGAACGCGGTAAACGCCAGGCTCCATGCCTGCAGGAAGGGAGGCGGTTTGGACGTGGCTTCCTGGCGCAATCGCATCCGACTGGTAGAGAACTTCTCCGCTGTCCGCCAGCGAGAGCGTCACTTTCTGGTCCATGGGGTTTGCAGCGATGTTTTCGATGCGGACTTCTGCTTCCCCTGTCTGGGAAGAAGCGCGAATGTTCGATGCGATAGAGATATTCATCATTCCTTCGGCAACTTGCTTTTCAAGTTCAGCACGGACGTCGTCCTCGCTTTTGCCTTCGTAAGCACCTGCCTTTGCGGCGCTGTCGTACCAACCATCATCTGCTTGGGCGGGCGAGAGCATGCCTGTGCCGAATACGACGGCCGCGAACACGCATGCGCACATGCTGACTGCGCCCGCAAGGGCAATGACGCGTTTGCGCAGCGGCTTGCTTCGCTTGTGCGCAGGAGCTGTCGAGCGTTTTCGTGCAGCAGCGTGGGCTGGTTTGCTGACGGGATAACGTTTGTACATGCAGAGCTCCTATCTTCCAGGGTCTTTCCAGCAGAGTCGCGATCCGGCGGTAATGCCATTGCGGCGCGCTCCGTTAGATGCTGTTTCAATAACGCACGCTGTCCCTGGACTGCATCGTGGCAGCTTCCAAGGCCTGACGGTTTCTGCGGAAAGGACAACGCCTTTCGCGTCCAAACAGATGATGTCTATCGGTAGACCCATGAACCACGTGTGCACAGAGCGACAGTCGGGAAACACCCATGCTTCATCAGGCCGGACGGCTTTTGCCCCTATAAGTCCGCGCGTTCTTTCAAAAAATCCCGTGAGCACGGTTCCATGAGTGAAGGCGGGCAAACCATCGGCGTGCGAGATAAGGGTCGCGTAAGCCATCAGAACACCTCCGATGCATTGCTGACGATAGAAATGACGGCAGGGGAGACAGCGATGATGAATACGCCGGGCATGACCAGGAATGCCAGCGGAAAGATCATCTTGGTAGGAATTTTGTTCGCTTCGGCTTCGAGATGCTGAAAGCGCCGTGTTCGTGCGGCCGCTGCCTGTCGTTTGAGAATCGCTGCTATCGGCGCGCCTGCTTTCGAAGACACGGAAACCGCCGAGGCAAACAAAGCAAGGTCTTCCGAGCCGCAACGCTGCGCCAGGCGACCGAGCGCTTGGTCCCGCGTGTATCCGAGCAGGCTGATGTCTTCGTCGACGACGGCGAGCTCTTGGGCGAGCGCGTCAGAACGGCGTTTTGAGACTGAACGTATTGCTCGTTCAAGCGTCAGTCCCGCTTCGACGGCGACGGCGAGCATTTCAAGCGTTGCGGGCAGGGCGGCGTCTACTTCTTTCTTACGGGCGCGCGCACGCGCATCAAGGAGCGCGCGAGGCGTGCAGGCAGCAATCCCTGCAATGCCGAGGCATGCGATAAGCCTGAAAGCTGGCTTGTCTTCAGGGAGCAGCGGGGTTGCGAAAGCTGCCATCGCAATGCCGCATGCAGTCATAGCGACCGAAAAACCGTGGTAGACAGGCGCAGGCACCTTGAGCCCGGCTTGCGCAAGCTTCAAGCGCAGCCGATCGGTCGATTGCCGAGAGGCAGGGACGATGCTTCGCGCAAGCGAGGCTACTTTGGGAAGCAGGCCAGAAGGAGTCCTTCTTGGGACTTCTGCCGACCGCCTGCTTGGAGGGGCGGGGCGAGAGAGGGTAGGGAAGCGTGCTGCCAGCAGCATGCGCGCGCCGAACCCGACGAGCGATGCGCTCGCTATCGCCGCGAAGAGTGCCATGCATGTTCCTTTCTGCCAGGTTATGAGAAGTCAAGACGATACAGACGTTTGATCAAGGCAAGCCCGCTTATGTCCAGCGCGGCGACCACGAGAAGGATGGGCGCCCAAAGCCCGCTTGCCCAGAAGTCCTCCAGATAGGCGGGGCTTGCAATCGAAAGCAGCGCGAGCATCGCAGGGGGCATCGACCCGACGAGCGCCGCAGACATGCGGGCTGATGAGGTGATAGCGTCCAAATGCCCTTTCATTTCCGAGCGCTTTTGCGCGTTTTCTGCCAGGGAGTCCAGGATGCCTGCGAGGTTTCCCCCGCCCTCCTTTTGGACTGCCACGGCGCTTGCAAGCAGGTCTAGGTCTGGGTCTTGAGTTCTTTGCGCCAGCGAACCGAGCGCTTGTGCAAGCGTCCGGTTTGCTGACGAAACTTCGCGAGCAACTTGCAGGAGCTCTTCTCCTAGGGGCCAATTGGCGCTTGCTGCTACGGTGGCAAAAGCGTTCTCGGGAGAAGACCCGCCACGCAACATCTCTGCGGCGAGGGGCAGGACGTCTGCAATTTGGCGAGAGCGTGCGTCAGCGCGGCTCTTCCGCGTCCGTCTTAGAAGCAGGAGGCGGCTCCGGTCAGCAATCGGGTCTTTGCTGTCGTGCGCAAGGCGATAAGCGTTTTCATCTTCCACGGCAAGCTTTCTGCGGCAAAGGCAGGCAAGCACGAAGCAGGCCAGTGCAGCCCCCGCAATGATGGCGGCAACGAGCGCTGTCATGGCTCTTGCCCTATCTCGTGGCGGTCGAAAAACCAGTTGGGGTTATAGGCGACGCCCCAGGCTTCTATACGGTTGCGCACGCGCGTCGGCTGAAATCCCGCACCGACGAACGCGCCGCTCACCTGCCCTCCGGGCAAAAAGGGGCCTTGCTCGAACGAAAAGAGCTCTTCGGTTGCAATAACGGAGCCTTCCATTCCTGCCAGAGCGCTGATGGAAACGATTTTGCGCGATCCGTCGAGCATTCTTCCGACCACGACGACGAGATCGACCGCCTGGGAAATCATCTTGCGAACGGTCGCTGCGTCGTAGCCCGCAGAGGAGCGGAGCAGCATGGTCTCTAAGCGCGAAAGCGCTGTCGGCACGTCGTTCGCATGGATGGTGGTGAGCGAGCCGTCGTGGCCGGTGGTCATGGCGTTGATGATTTCGAGCGCTTCTATGTCACGGCATTCTCCGACCACGATACGGTCTGGGCGCATGCGGAGTGCGTTCTTTACGAGGTCGTGAATGGTCACTTCTCCCTTTCCTTCGATGTTGGGCGGCCTGCTTTCGAGCGAGACCAAATCCTCTTGCTTGAGCTGCAGCTCTGCGGCATCTTCGACCGTCACAATGCGCTCGTGGGACGGAATAAATGCGGACAGCACGTTGAGAAGGGTGGTCTTGCCCGACCCGGTTCCGCCCGCGACCACGATGCTGCATCTTCCCGAGACCGCGGCGGCCAGGAAGGCCAGCATGGCGGGAGAGAGGGTCTTCGCTTCAAGGAGGTCGAGCGCGTTCATGCGGTCTTTGGCAAATTTCCTGATGGTGAGGGCTGTGCCGTTGACGGCGAGCGGTGGTATGACGGCATTCACGCGACTGCCGTCAGGCAGACGGGCGTCCATAAGGGGGCTTGCATCGTCGCATCGGCGGTTTACGCGACTGCCAATGCGGTCGATGATGCGCCTGAGGTGCGCTTCGTCATCGAACTGAACGCGGGGTTCCGGCTGCATTTTTCCGTTGCGTTCTACGAATATGCGCCAAGGTCCGTTTGCGACGATCTCTGTTACAGAGTCATCAGCAAGCAGGCTTTGCAGGGGACCGAATCGAAGGAAGTCGTCGGCAATATCTCGCGCTAACGAAGCGGTGTCTACCGATTCCATGTCGGGAAAGACCGAGCGGTAGGCAGTGATGACGTCGACGATAATGCGCGTCACGGCGGCTTCGTCGGGAGCGTGCTCTAAATCTGCGACGCGCGCCGCGAGTTCGTCTTGCACGCGCGACTTGAAGTTCGCAAGCTTACGACGGTTATCCTGAGAGGTCGGCGAAGGTGCGGTTGCCGCAAAAGAGAAAGGCAGTGTTCCTGCGTGCGTCATGTCGTGCCTCCTTCCAACATCTGGCTGCCTTCGGTTTGGCCTTCCGCTTGGCCTTCCGCCATTTCGGCGTCTTCCTGAGCGTTGTCCGCTGCCGCCCTCATGACAAGCCGGACGGATGCTTGCTCTTGCACTGCTTGCAAGGCGAGAGCGTCTTCGGGCGCTACCTGCAGAGTTACGGTTGCGTATTCGTGCAAAGCCTCATCCAGGCTGGAATCGACTGCCAGTACGGCAGCGTTTTCGACCACAAGGTTGCCTTCGGCAAGCGCGTCAACGCGGTCTCCTTGCCGGATGAGGCCTGCGAGTCCGCTTTCGGCGTCCACGGCGACCGAAATTGCCTGAAGACCGGGCTCAAGCGCGTTTGCGAGGGAGGAAGCATTTCCTTCGGCAGCAAGCGATTCCGCCGTCACTTGGCCATTTGATGCGATAGGCGCGACCGTTATCTGCCCCGTGGCACTTTCGGGCGACGGAAGCGCCCCTTCCGCAACGTATGCGGAAGGAATCTCTTCGGTACGAAGCATCTCTGCTTCAAGAAGCGTCCCAGACGGTATGGCGACATTCGCCATGCAAACCGTCTTGGTGCTTCCTTCGAAGGCGGCGAGGCGCGTTTGGGCGGATGACGCCGTTACGACGGCGAAGACGACGGCTCCGACGGCGATGGCGCACAGGCAGGAAGATAGGCGAGAAAGCGTCTTGACCGCGCGCTCGGACCGCGCGCTTGCAGGGCTTGAAGGCGCCTGTCGTGCGGGCTGGCCTTCGTATGCACGATTTTTCTTGAAAAGCGAGGGCATGCCCACGTCTCCTTCTCTGCTCATGCCGCCCGAGGCGAACTACCTGATATCTTTGCCCGCTTGTTCCAAATGCCCCTCGATTTGTTCTCGGATGCCAACGGGCATGGCCTCGAGCGATGCGGCGGAAAACGATCGGCTCGAAGCGGGCTTCCCTGCCTCTGCGCGAAAGACGCCGCATCGGGGCGCTGTAGGTTTCCATACGGCATGCTCGGCATACGGCTGCGATGCCGACGCAAAAGAGGACGCGACGGGGATGCTCTCTATGCCGAACATGCGTGCGAATGCGGTAGGGATGCGGTCTTCGACCACCACTTCAAACGCGTACAGTCGCTTTCGCACGTCATCAAGCCCGTCTGCCTTGCCTGCCTCGTAAAACCAGACCTCTATTTCGCCGCGGTAGCCTTCGTCGCGCAAAGCGGTCATGACGCATTCCGCTATGACGGCGCCTGGATCGGTGGCGTTTTTGGCCTTGAGGGTAATGGCAGGCGCCATGCGGAGCTCCTGGACGGTTTGAAGGGCGCTTTCCTGGGATGCTTTCGCCTCAATGGCCAGAACGGCATCTATACCGAACGCCAAAATGGCGAACAGCAAAGGCAGGGATAAAGCTGTCAACAGCAAAACGCTGCCTTCTTCTTTTCGGCGCATTACGAGACCTCGAATCGTGCGTCGGAAACGAACGTTCTGTCGAGCGCGCGCTGCAGAAGCACCGGCTCGAACAAAGGCAACGCAGCAAGCGGGCGTATCGTATAAACCGCATCGGCTTTTGTCCTGACTGTCCTCACGTGCCGAGTTGTCCTTTCTACGAGGAAGTGGTCACGGTC
>DVGB01000040.1 GCA_018712955.1 Candidatus Aveggerthella stercoripullorum | reverse complement strand
CGCAGCATGGCAATGTCCATGTCGTCGTCCCACGGAATGAACCCGCCATGCCGCGCCGCCCCCAGCAGGCTGCCGTAGGCAAGGAAGTACCCTACGCCGTGCGCGCGGCACATGCGGTCTATCTCGTCCGCAATCTCCAGCTCGATGGACTTCATATCGTCTATCGTCAGTCGTTCCATGCATCCTCCGTACACAAGCCGTTCTGTGCAGGGCTTTCGGCGAAAGCCGCCTCGGCGCGTTCGTGCGATAGCGTATGATTGTACTCCATGAGACCGCACGGCGCAGCGCTGCATCCTGCCGTCGTCCCTTTTCGGGCAAACGCAGCATAGGAAGCCGGCGCCCCGGGCGGTTGACCACGCCGCATGAAAGGACCCCTATGGGCACCAACCCCGCCCTTGTCGTATTCTCCGCGCTCTACCCGCCCCACGCAGGCGGCGTGGAAACGTACGTCCAGTCCCTTTCCCGCGCGCTCGTCCGACGCGGTCGCCGGGTCGTGGCCGTGACCATGGCGCTCGGCGCAAATCCAGGGTTGACCGACGAATCAGGCGTCGAAGTGCTCCGCCTGCCTTGCCGACCCTTGCTCGGCGGACGCTATCCCGTCCCCCACCGCGACGCATCCTACCGCGCCGGATGGAGATGGCTTGCAGAACAGGCGATCTGCGGAGTGGTCGTCAACACGCGGTTTTACCTTCTTTCGCACGACGGACTGCGCTTTGCGCACGAACGCCACGTCAGGCCCGTGCTCATCGAGCACGGGTCGGCCCATCTGACCATGGGAAGCCCCATCCTGGACGCAGGCGTGCGGTTGGTCGAGCACGCGCTGACCGCGCGCTGCAAGCGCTTCCCGGCCGACTGTTACGCCGTTTCCCGAAAGGCCAGCGCCTGGCTGGAGCACTTCGGCATCCCTTCGCGCGGAGAGCTGTCCAACGCCATCGACGCGGACGAGTTCTGCGCGCTCGCAAGCGGGCGCAACTTCCGAGCAGAGCTCGGCGTGGACGAAGGAGACCTGCTGGTCGCCTTCGTGGGCAGGCTGGTCAAAGAGAAGGGCGTCGAAAGCCTGGCAGAAGCGTGCCGAAAAGCGCGCGAGGGCGGCAGCCCCGTCTCCGTCGTCATGGCAGGAACGGGACCGCTCGAAAGCACGCTGCGGGAAAGGGAGGAGGGGGTGCACTGCGCCGGAGGCCTTGCGCGCCCCGACGTGGCGGCGCTCTTGCGCCAGGCAGACGTGCTCTGTCTGCCCTCCCGCTCGGAGGGCTTCGCCACCGCGCTACTCGAGGCCGCGGCATGCGGGACCCCCTTCATCGCCACCGACGTCGGCGGCGCACGCGAGCTTGCGCCCGACCCTTCCTGCGGGACCGTCCTTCCTGACGCGAGCCCGCGGACGGTAGCGAGCGCGCTCGTGCGGGCGGAGCGGCACCGGAGCGAGCTTCGTACGCAGGGCACCAAGCTCGCACGCCTGGTGCGCAAGGAGCGGACATGGGATGCCACCGCCCTGCGCGTACTTGCGGCGTGCAAGCGCGCGAACGAGGACCCCGCGGTCTGACGGAGCCGAAAGCGCAAGGTCCGAGCCCCGTCGAAGAACGAGGCCGGACGACAGCTGCGGCATCGCCGCCCCCTGCTAGGCCCCGGCGCACCAGGTCGCACGGAGCAAGCGTCAGTCAAGCACGATGCGGTACAGGCGCATGTCCCCTTCGCGCAGCACGAGCTCGAATCCGGGAGTGCCGTCGTTCACCGCGTCGATGCCCGCCCATTCGTCAGGAACGTAGGAGAAGAGGTAGTAGGTGTCCTGACCGCGCATTGAGCGGTAGTCGCCCAGATCGAGCGGTTTCGCCGGGTCGACAGGCTTGTTCGCGTATCCATGCTTGCCGGGATCGATGGCCGTCTCCTGCAGTCCGAGCGGATAATCGGTGTACGTCGGGTTGTCCAGCTGGAGAACGTACTCCGCTCCCGTTTCCTTGACCGCGCGCCTGACGTCCTCGTTCGTCGCGATCTCGTCCAGGCGCAGGCGAATGAGCTTGCTGCCCTCCGTCTCGCCCGGGCCGCCGTAATCGCGCATACGGCGATACATGACATCCAGCCCGTCAAGCGCGTACGCGAACACCGAGCCGTCGTTCGGCTGGTTGATGACGACCGCCCCTTCTGGAATGGCATCCTTGACCCTGTTCTGGACGAAGCGCATCTCGAGCGGAGCGTACACGTCGACGTTCGACGCGTTGTAAGACGCGACCATCCTTTCTTCCGTGTCTCCGAACGCGGTTCTGACCTCTCCTCGCCCTGCCAGTTCGAAGTTCGGGTAGAAGTTCGCGAACGCAAAGACGACCAACACCACCACGGCGGCGGTGGGAACCGCTTTGGCAGGACAGGACGAGAAGGACGGCCGTTTGGAAAGCAAGGCGCGGACTTTCTCGACGAAGAACGCAAGGCCTCCCGCCGCCAAGGGCATGGCGAACAGGACCGCGTTCGCCGCCAAGCGCACAGGGTCGGTGTACCAGAATCCGGCGAGCCAATGCTTAAGCTGCGTGTCGGTCGTCGCCGCTACGAAGTAGATGACGCACGCCAGCGCATACGACGCGGCAAGCCAACGACAGCGCTTGTCGCAAAGCGCCAGGACGAACCCGACCGCCACCACAATGCCCAAAAGCAGCTGTGCCATGCTCCAGCGGAAAGACAGCGCGAGAATGTTGATGACGCCCTGCGGCCCGTCGGCGAACTGCGGCCATACGTGGCTGACCACGCTCTCGAAAAAAGGCAGGTTGTACAGAATCGCCCAAACCGCGATCGCGAACGCCAGGAAGCCGCAAGCGAACGCAACTTGCCAAGCCCGCTTGCGCTTTGCGCACCGAGGCGACGCGCCACTTGCTTGAACGACGCGGTGCACGCACCACGGCACCAGGAACACCGCTGTCGTGAAAACGGCATTCGGCTGTAAAAGAGCCAAGGCAACGCCCCCCGCCGCAAAAATCACCATGGAAACGATGCGCGACGACAGGCTTCTTCGAACCTCGGTCGCCTCCATGAACGACCAAGCCACCGCGGGAAAAATGCACAGGGACGCGCAGTTCGGGTAAAGCGGGCCCCAGTACAAGACCATCCATGGGAAAGCAGCGAACGCCATCGTCGCGACGGCACCGCATGCAAGAGCGACCGGCTTGCCAGGAAACACCTTTCGCATCAGCAGGTACGAGCAGCCCGGGAACACCAGGCCGGCAAACAGCGCGTTCGCCGCGTTCACCCCTTGCGTGATCGTAACGCCCGTCGCGTCCACGATCATGGCCACCACGTCATGCCATGCGGAAGGATAGAAGCTCACGCCCGGCGTAGGATCGACTCCAGCGGGTTCCGCTAGGTAAAGCGACGAGCTCAGGCTCGACCACACGCCCGAGTCAAGAAACGAGCGGATGGCGTTCAGATGGTGAGCGTTGTCGAGTTCTTGGACGAACGAGCCGGACCCGTCGAGGCCGCGCAAGAAAACCCACGTCACAGCCATAACGCCGACAGTGAAATACAGAAGCAGGAGAAGGGCGTCGTGCCGCGTGTCGACGCCGCCGATCAGGATGCGCTCTCCTTGAGCCAAGCGGATGAGCCCGGTCGATCGCCGCTCAAAGACAACGAACGCCAGCGCAAAAAGCAACGCCGCCCCCAGCACCGGAACAAACACCGACCGCCATGAGCATGCGATGCCCATCTTGCCGCAAACGATACACCAGGCTGCGTACATCGCCGTGCCGACAACCGGAGCGCACGCGACGCTCGCAATGCGCGAAACGCGGAGTGCGCGCAGCGCAACATACCCCGGTGCATACAGGAACAAGGCTCCGACCAAAATCGCCGCCACAAAGCTCAACCACATAGTTCACCTTACCGTCGTGTGCCAATCGCGCGCTCTGCCAGCCAGTCCGCGCGCCGTCATCCACTCGCCACGCTAGCCCGCACGCCCGTTGCGCTGTCGACGCCGCAGGCAAGACCTTTGCACTGCTCGCGGGATGCGGCATAGAGCCTTGCCAATCTTCTGCTCCATGCAATTCTCGAGCGCATGGTAGGCCGCCTCGAGCTCCCCGAATCGCGCATGCAGTTCATCCAGCTCGCTGCAGGCATCCTGGAGAGCGCGCTGTTCGTCTGCCAGCGAAATCTCAAGCTCCCGGACACGAAGCCCCGCCTCGCGCTTCAACTGCTCGATCTCGTACCATCGCTGCCCCGCAAGAACGCCTTCGTCCTCGCGCACGCGCCATTCACGGGAAAACGACGAGAGGAGATACTCTTCCGGGGAGGACGCGACGAAGCTCTCATACTCCCGGAGACTTTCCTCGCTCAAGAGCATGGGCGCTTCCTTCCGGCCTAAGCCCAGCCGCTCGAAACCCTCGTCCTTCATGAACTGGTGCACCCGCTTAAACGTGTCCAGGGCACGGACGGTTTTCAGGTTGTGGACAATTCCGCTGAACGCCCAGCGAGCATGACTCCTTGAAAGCGACTCGTACACGCCCTCCGCCTCAAGCCAAGACTTCAGCGCCTCGAAAGCGCGAAAGCAGTCGAAAGGCGTTTCGTCGGTTTTCGCCATAGCCGAATCAGGCTGAGCCATGCGATAGTGACTGAGGGCTTCGGGTATGCCGACAATGAAGTTCGCCTTCACGAGCGCGCGTGCGGTATAGAGGCAATCCTCCGTCCTCATAACGTCCTCTTGGAATCGTATGCCGTGCTCTTCAAGGAGCGCACGTCGAATCAGCTTGTTCCATGGCCAGTTTTGGAACGAAAGGAACAGGAGGTCAGGGTTGTCGCGCCATGCGTAGCCGTCCGGCTCGCACACGTCGACGCGAACACGGCTCGATAGGCAGCGTGCGCCCGTTCTTTCGTTGTGGAACCAAGCATCCCACACCACCACGTCAGCCCCCGACGATTCCGCCTTGCAGACCGCCTTCTCGAGCAGGCGGGCGTCAATCCAGTCGTCCCCGTCGACGCACAGAACATAATCTCCCTTAGCTCGGTCGAGGGCGCGATTGCGCGCAGTGCCCGGGCCGGCATTCTGTTGCCTCACGCCCTTAAAACGCCCGTCGGCAGCGCAGTATTCGCGCACGATCTCCCACGACCCATCGGAGGATCCGTCATCGACCACCAGAACCTCGAAATCTTCGAACGTCTGGGAGATCAAACTGTCAAAGCACTCCCGTAACGTAGCCGAGGAGTTGTACACCGGCACGACGATCGATGCTTTGACACCACGCTCACCCATGCATCCCCCTTGCGACAGAAAGGCGGCTTGTCCTTGCCGCCTTTCTCCCACCTACTTCAATCCCAAGTACCCTTTCCAGAATTCGAAGGAAGTCAGCCACTCCCGCGCTGCGGCGTACCGCGCCTCAAGATCCTCTTTCTCGCGCTTGTAGCGCTTCAAATCTTCCTTGTAGCGCTTCACCACTTCGTCAAAGCGCCCCTTGTCGCGTCGGCGAATGACGCCTTTTCTATTGAACTGGTCGATGGCGATAAGTACATCCTTTTTTCGAATCTTGCCGGCAGGATACACCCACCCAGCAGCCGGAATGATCGAAACCCCCTTCGCATCGCCGGCGAATGGCGTCCGTTGGCCATTGAAAGTGATGTAGTCCACCAGCGCCTGCCCCCGCGTGCGCGGACGATCCCTGTCGACCTCGCCGACGGTCAAGCTCTTCAAGTCAAGATCGATCTCAGGAATCTCGTCGATCTGCGCCTGAAGCTCGTCAAACGAAAGGAGCTTTTCCGCCTTCTTGTTCGACCTCAGGAAGCATTCCTCCGACTTCCCAGGCGTGCCGATGAACTCCGGCCCCTCCATGAAGTCCTCAAAACCATCGAGCAGCAATTCGGCGTTCGCGTAGTTGAACTTTTTGAGCTCGATCTGCATGTTGTTGCGCAGTTCCAGAAGGAAGTCGGATTCCGGCGCCATGCCCGTCGTCGCCTGCGCAATGAGCGTGTTTCGCGTCGTCTGGTATCGCTCGACGGCGGCGTTGTAGCGCGCATGGAACGAAAGGTGCCAGATGCAGATACCGTTCATAGTAATGAAGTTCGGATGGCAGCGAATGCCGTATTCGGCGTCATCGCAGCGTACGAACACTGGGAGCGGGAGTCCTTCGCGTCGAATCGTGTCCGCGGGAATACAGCAGTACCACCATGCGGCGTACGTTCGGCTCACCCATTCCTCAGGCTCTTCGAACGTCTCGTTGAAGACGAGATCCTGGAGCAGCGTCATGCGCATGGAAGGCTTGACCGGATTGAAGCGGCCTTCGTCGCTCATGAAGCCGATATCCTCCCACTGGTCTTCGCCGATTTCGTAGTTGAGCATGGCGCCGCTTATGAAGCTGTCCTTGTAGTCGTCTTTGAGCAAAGAGAGCAGGTTGAACGTCCGTTTGATGCTTTCAGGCGAAACGGCAACGTCGTCGTCCATGAGCAGGACGTTCGTCGCGGGCCTTTCCTGCTCGAGCGCGGCAATCATGCCGTAAGCGAAACCGCCCGATCCGCCCACGTTGCTGTTCGGATGAACCGTGACGCCGTCGCCCGAAAGAGACTCCGCATCGAGCGTCGAGCCATTGTCGATCACATGCAGGTGGAAATGGCGGGCGATCGGCTCGTCGCATGCCAGAATCTCCCTTTTTAGCAAGGCGATGTTCGCCGTGATGAAGTCCTCTTTCTTGAACGTGGTCGTAGAGAGGGCCAGCTCGATGGGCCTGACAAGGCATGGGTCGACCTCGGTGTAGTAATAGCTGTCCTTGATGAAGACGGGGCCATCGGACTCCACCGAGAAGCCTACCAGGATGTCATAGGACGAGACAGGCACCTTCACTTCGAGCTTCGTCCACTCCGCCCCTTCCGCAACCGACAGCACTTCGGACGTGCTCGGCTCGGATGCGCGGGACATGGCGTCGGCACGCGTCATCTGCACGCGACATGCAGCTCCTTTTAGCTCCAAGTGGAGAAACAGGTCGCCCATGACCGTATAGCGCCTCCATTTTTCGATAGAGACAGCGTTGAAGTACGTGGTGAAATCGAACGTGCCCGGACCACAGAGTTCCCAAAGGCCGCTCTCTCTGTCCTCGACGACCGGAGCGGTAGCGCGGCAGTACAGCGAAGGATAGCTGACGGATCGCGGATTGGTCTCCAAAAGCACGTTCGCAATTTTGAATTGTTGCATAAGGGCACCTTTTCAGGAAGCGGACATCGGCCAGTTGATCAAACGGGGTCTAGTATAACAAAGCGGCCGTCACGGACTGCGCCGCAACGGCCACTCGCGCATTGTCGCGCCCCGGAAGCGAGCGCTTACAAAATGCCCGCCTGGATAGCGTTCATCATGATGGTGGCGGCTTCCTCGCGCAGAACGTTACGGCCGGGCTCGAGCCTGCCGTCGGGAGTCCCGTTGATGATGCCGTGCTCCACAGCCCACGCTACCTGCTCGCGTGCCCAGGAAGACGTCAAGCCGCTGTCCGAAAGGGCGTCAAAAGGCGCGTAGTCCACTTTCGAAAGATCCGGGTTGATATAGTTCACGATCATCACGACCATCATTTCGCGACTCACGACCCCCTGCGGGTCAAAGACCCTGCTCCCGTCCGGAAGCGCCACGCCGTTGATCACGCCATTCCCGACGGCCCAGTTAGCAGCGCCGGTGTACCAGGAATTCGCGGCAACGTCCGGCATGCCGGTCTCGTTCTCCGCACGATCATTGTAAACGCCCGCTTCCCCTGGCTCGGCATAGCGCCACAGCATGGTGGCGAGCGCAGAACGATCGAGGTTCGTGCCCGCTCCGAAGACCGTCTCGCCGATGCCTCTCATGATTCCGTTCTCTTTCGCGAACATAACGGCATCGTAGAACCAGGCGTCATCGGGCACGTCAGTGTACCCGCTCGAATTCGGGAGGCCGGGAAGCTCGCTCGAATTCGGGAGGCCGGGAAGCTCGCTCGTCCAGCCTGCCGCTTCGCGCGCCTCCCATATGACCTTCTTCGCCGCAGGGTCGGTCACGGTGATAACCGTGCCATGGCGCGGACCGTCTCCGTTCGGATTGTTGGCAAGGCCGAGGGACATGCGCGTCCCGTCAGACTTGTACGCATCCACGCGCTGCGGGTTCGTCCACCCGCTCGAAAGGGAAAGCGAAGTCTGCACGTGAGTCCCTGTGCTGTAATAAGGAGGGCGCTCGTAGTCGTTCGGGGTCCAGTCCGCAAGCTCGTCTGTGAACATGTAGTAGGTTCCGTTGAGCTTGGTCAAAGACGGCGCTTCGAAGCCGGTGAGCACATTGCCGTTCACCAGCGTCCATGCCGATCTGTCGCTTACGCGAGACAGGTCGTTGATGCTCCAAATCTCGTTCGTCACGCCATTTTCCTTGATGGAGAGATACGTCGTGCCCCCCTCGACGTACAAAGAACCGTCGATCCTGTCATGGCTGTCCTGCGGCAGGACGATAGGAACGGCCGTCTCCGTCCTAACCGTGATGTAGCTCGAATCGTTTCCTATAGGATTGTAAGCGGGGTCGTTTCGACCGGAAAGCTCCGTGATCTTGACAAGGTAGGGGAACATGGAGTCATTCTGCGGATCTCCGTGATAGCCGCCGTATCTGCCGATGCTCACAACAGCGTACACGTTCCCATCGGCGCCTACCGTCCAGTCTGCAGCGGCGGCATCAAACTGGCCAGGGTTCCCGTTGCCGGTCCAACCAGGGGCGACGTCGACCGTCACCCTGCGCTGGTCGCACCAGTGCACCAGGTCCTTTGAGTTCGATATGACGAGGGCAAGTTGGCCGTTCACGCTCTGCGCCTCGTTCGACAGCATCCAGAAATAGCCGTTATGATAGATCAAGCTCGGACATTTGAAGGAATACAGCGGCCATGTCCTTTCCCACCCGTTCGGCGTCATGACCGGACTGCTCGGAGTGCCCGACCCGACCGCCCGCAGATCGTTCGGGTCATTGGGATTCAAGTTGACAAAAGCTTCGGAAATCCACTCGAAGTGCACCCCGTCTGCCGACATGTAGAACGTGTCCGTGCCGTCGTTCTCGCTGTTGGTGACGACCGCAAGCATGACATCCGGCAGTTCGTCCCCTGAAGTTTCCGCTGCATACGCGCGCTCTTGCCAAGAAAGCGTGAGAGCCAACGCCAAGCAAAGCGCCAGAAACGACAGCATGCGCAGCGCACGACTCGTCTTCTCGCTCATGAGCATACCCTCCTTACTGCACACACTCCTTAAACCAATGCAAGCATACAGTAGCATGGAAGGCGTGGCGGAATCGAGGCTGATGCGGTTAAAACCGAGGAAAGCGCTCTCGTGACCTGCAGTAAAACGATCGCCCCCGGACAAGGGAACGCTAGTTTGCTTTGCGGGAAGCGCTTTCAGGCAATGGATCCAGCCCAGCCTCCCGGAAGCCGACCCTGCTCTCCACGCCACACTTCACGGCAAACCCGATTCCCAAGATCGCAGGGCACAGGAAAACGAAGTTGAACGCGTAGCGAGGCTGGGATGCGGGAACAAGGAACAGAATAGCGAACGAAAGCGCCACCGGAAGGAGCATCGCCGCGCCAAGGGGATTCCTCCGAAGGCAGTACAGCAGCGAGAACAGCGGCGCCCAGAGCGCGTACACCGCGATGTCGAAAAAATACTTCCCGAACAACGAGCCCTGCCATGCCACCTCACGCACCGCATGGTCGAGCACCTCCTGACCGTCCGTTCGAACGCTGCCCGCATAACCGGGGAACAGGTCGGCACCGCCCCTGTCCTCCCAGCCCCACCAGACGACCGGAATGTCGTTTCCGTAAGAGCCGACAAAAAGATAATCGTACAGATACTGCGCTGCTTTCAGATACTCCCCGGGATACTTGAATCCCAACTCCGCCCATGTCGCCAGAAAGCGCACCGCGTCACCGGTCGTTGCGTCCCTGTTCCACGAATCCTTGACCGGGTCGGCAATGGCAGGATCGTACAAGGACGGAAGCTCCTCGTACGGAAGGACCGCAGAGATGGCCTCCCTGTCGTCGCTCGACAGATCATCGCCAGCCACGGTCACAACGCGGGATATCTGCTGGATAGGAACGGCTATCGTCTCTTGCACGCCGCCCGAAATGATTCCGAGCGCAGGAAAAACGATTTTAGGAAGAACAACCATCATGACGAGCACGGAGACCCCTCCCATCGCCGCGATGCGCACGAGCACCGACCGCGCAGCGGGCGCCATCTTGCCGCCTTCCTTTGGCTTCTTCTTCGCTTTCACCAGAGCATACACGAACACGATGGCCAATGACGGCACGGTTATGTACAGGAGCGTCTTGCGCGTAAGGGAGCACAAGAGCGTGAGCGCGCCCATGAGAAGCGCTCGCGGAAGAGAGACGGGGGCCCTATCCCGAACGATGAGCACAAGGTCGACGAACCCGAAGAACCAGAGGACGAAAAAAGGCATGGACGTGATGTCTTTCACCACTTCTTCAAGAAGCATGGGGAACGTAGGATTGAGCGACCAGAACGCGAGCGCGAGGAAGCACAAGGCGGCAGGAACGCCCCTTTTTCGCATCCAGCAACAGCCGTAGGCGAACACGGCCGCCATCGCGATCGTCTGCAGCCAGCAAAGCGCGGTCATCCCCCACGCAGGATTGCCCAAGGCCTTCCCTGCGTCGTAGAACGCACCGTAGATCACCGTGTCGAATACGGGATGGTGGTCGCTCATGGTCGCCCCAGGAATGAACTCGCGAGACGAGGGGTCGAACACGGGATACCCCTCCCACCAGAGCAGCTGGGCAATCGTGTCGGGCCCTATATGGAACGGATACATGAGAGCGACCACTGGAAGCCATGCGAGAAGGATGACGACCGTCAGCGCTGCAACATTCGCCGGCCTTGCGACGAACACTCGGTCTCCCAGTCGAGATGCCGCCCGACCGAAACGATCGGAGTCGAACAGCTTGAACAACAGGAGGCAGAGGGCGGCAAGGCCCACCATCGCAGCAAGGAGAGGAATGACGTCGAAAGCGCCCGTTTCCTCCTGGACCTGTTCCAGTATCCCCTTTCCGAAAAGAGACAACGACGCCACCAGCCCGAAAACCAGGGCAAACGCCACGTCTTTCCCCCCGAAAACCCCGCGAATCGAGCTCGCCCCTGCGAGCGGCGTTCGCGAGTGAGCTCCACGGCGATGCACGCGCTGTCCCATGAGACTTCTACCTTTCAGGTCGGCCCTCGCAAGCCTGCATCCTTTCTGCAGGACATTAATGCGCTTTTAACGGTGATTTCAGACGATTTCGTCCTGCCACCATACACTAGGATAGAGTAATTGGTCAGCCTTGAAAGTCTAATTACCGCAAGGAGCCCTATGACTACGAAAGCCGCAAAGGCGAGCGTGTGGCAGAAAAGCTGGTTCATCCTCCAGTCGCTCGTCACGAAGGATTTCAAGCTGAAATACCGCCGCAGCGTGCTCGGCATCCTCTGGTCGGTGCTCAACCCGTTGCTCATGATGGTCGTCCTGTCAGCGGTCTTCAGCATGTTCCTCAAATGGGACAACATCGACCACTTTCCTCTGTACCTCATCCTGGGAACCATCCTGTTCAGCCTGATGCAGAACTCCACCACCGCGGCGATGTACTCCATCCTCGATGCGGCGCCGCTCATCAAGAAAGTCCGCGTGGAGAAGATGATATTCCCCGTGGAGAAGGCGGTGTTCGAGCTGGTGAACTTCGCCATATCCCTCGTTGCGGTCGTGCTGGTCATGCTGTACTTCCGCGTCATGCCGACCGTGAACCTTGTCTTCCTTCCGCTGCTGCTGTTCTATGTCGTGGCGTTCTCGGCAGGCATCGGGCTGCTTTTGTCTGCCCTGGCGGTGTTCTTCCGGGATATCTGCCATCTGTGGGGCGTCGTGATAACCGCTTGGACGTACGGTACGCCCATCTTCTATCCCGTGACGCTGCTCGATCCGTTCATGCAGCAGATCATGCAGCTCAACCCCATGTACCATTACGTGTTCTACTTCCGCGACATCGTCATGTGGAACACCAACCCGGGCATCAAGGAGAACCTGATCTGCTTCGCCATGGCAGCCATCACGTTCTTAGTCGGTTACCTGGTTTTCCGCAAATCCGAGTCCAAATTCATCCTGTACGTCTAGGAGACGCTTTCTATGAGCATGACTTCGACGCGCGCCGCGCAGACCGGCAAGCAGGCACAGCCCGAGCCCATGGTCGTCGTCGACCATGTCGACATGATCTTCAACATCGCCAACGAGCAGCTGAACAGCTTGAAGGAATACTTCATCGCGCTCGTGCGCGGCAAACTGTTCTTCCGCCAGTTCAAAGCGCTGGAAGACATCAGCTTCACCGTGAACCGCGGCGAGGTCTACGGCATCGTCGGCACGAACGGGTCGGGCAAATCGACCATGCTCAAGGTCATCGCCGGCGTGCTCGAGCCCACGCACGGCAGGTGCGACATCAACGGCACGATCGCCCCGCTCATCGAGCTGGGCGCCGGCTTCGACCCGGAGCTCACCGCCCGCGAGAACGTCTACCTCAACGGCGCGCTGCTGGGCTACAGCAAAAAGTTCATCGACGAGAACTTCGACTCCATCGTGGATTTCGCCGAGGTGCGCGACTTCATCGACATGCCGCTCAAGAACTACTCCTCGGGCATGACGGCACGCATCGCCTTCGCCATCGCGACGGCGACGACCCCCGACATCCTTGTCGTCGACGAGGCCCTCTCTGTCGGAGACTTCATGTTCCAGGAGAAGTGCGAAAGACGCATCAACGACCTGGTGGAGAACCACGGCACGACGCTGCTGTTCGTCTCCCACTCCATCGACCAGGTCGAGCGCGTGTGCAAGCAAGCGCTGTGGATCGAGAAGGGCCACATGCGCATGAAAGGCTCCGTCAAGGACGTGTGCTTCGCCTACCGCAACATGGACTTCACGGACTTCGTTTCGAACAACGGCATTCTGGACACCCGTTACGATGACGCCGAGACCCTGAAAGCGCCCGTGAGCATCGCGACCGTCTGCGAGGCGCTCTGGAGATGCGCGGGCGCCCCGGAGGCCGAAGGAGCCAGCGCGGCGGAGCAGGCGCGCGCCTGGGCTCGCGCCATGGGCATACTCCCTGCCGCCCTGAACGATGACGCCCGGTTCTTCGCGACCGCAAGCCGCCAAGACCTCGCTGACCTGATCTACGACTTCGCCTTGTGGCGAAAACCCTCGAAGAGCGCTTTCGAGCACATCGACGCCGACAAGTTCAGCGACCGCCTTCCCGAGAGCATAGAAGAGCGCAATGCGGTCGAATGGTGCGTCCACCATAAGCTGCTCGGCGGCATGAAAAGCGCCGACGGCGCTGTCTCGCTTGCGCTGGACGAGCCGGCGTCGCGCGTTGCCTTGGCGAAAATGATCACCCGGCTGTACAAGCTTGCGTTCGCGTACCCTGATGACGTCTCGCCGACCGACTGGTACGTGCTTCCGGGATACTACGATTACGTGGTCGAAAACGGCATCATCAACGGTTACGACGACGGGCATTTCGGCCCGCAGGACCCGGTCACCCGCGGCCAGGCGGCGACGATCGTCTGGAGGTGCGCGGGCAAGCCGCAGAGCACGGTCGGCGCGCTTCCTTACGAGGACATCCCGGAAGGAGCATTCTACGCCGACCCTCTGCGCTGGGCTTACGGGAACGGGCTGTTCCTACAGCCGTCAGACGGCGTCTTTCGCGGAGACGACGCCATTACGCGCCAAGAATTGGCCTTGCTCGCCTATCGGTACGCCGAAAGAGCGCTCGAAGGCGACGCTCTGACCGTAGAGGCGGAGACCTCTGCCTATCCAGACGCCAGCACGGTCGATCCTGCCTGCAGAATCGCGCTTGCTTGGTGCGTCGGCCGTGGCTGCCTGGATGCGAAAGCCCCCTCGAACGACAACGGGAAGAAACGGCGCAGCGAAGATCGTTTCGAAGAAACGGGAAGCCCCTCGAAAAAGCACGAGGCAGACCTCACCCCCCTGCTTGCGCCGGGCGAGCCCGCGACGCGCGCCGAAGCCGCGAAACTGTTCGCCATCATCCAGCGCGACCTGCTCCCCTCGCGATGACGCTTCCTTTTACTTGCAAGGAGTCCAACCGTATGAACAACCCCGCCGCTACCGTACCGTACCCCACCGTCCCCCCGGCAGCCCCCCTGGTGTCGGTCATCGTGCCGACGTACAACACCGAGAAGTTCCTCGACCAGGCGCTCGGCAGCATCGAAGCGCAGACGTTGCCTGATTTCGAGGTCATCTGCTTGAACGATGGAAGCACGGACGGTTCGCTTGCCATCATGCAGGAACATGCCGCGCGCGATCCGCGCATCCGCATTATCGACAAGCAGAACGAAGGGTACGGCACCTCCTGCAATCGTGGCCTGGACGAAGCCCGCGGCGAGTACATCGCCATCGTGGAGCCTGACGACTGGATTGAGCCGGAAATGTTCGCGCGTATGCTCAAGTACGCCCAGGGCTTCGCCGGGCCGATCGACATCATCAAAACGCCCTACTGGCGTATCAACCGTCCCGACACCCCGCGCGAACGCAAGCTCAACTGCAGCTACCGCGGGCGCGTCAACCCGCCGAAACAGCCTTTCGTCATCGCCGACGCGGCGCATCTGCTGGAGCACCATCCGTCCATATGGTCGGCGCTCTACCGTCGCGAATTCCTGCAGGAGCACGGCATCCGGTTCAAAAGGATTCCGGGCGCTGGCTGGGCGGACAACCCGTTTCTTGTCGAGACGCTGTGCCAAGCAAAGACGATCGTGTACCTGGACGAGCCGTTCTACTGCTACCGCGAGGAGACGGAAGAGAAGTCGCGCTCGTTCCACCAGAAGACGCCGCTTTTGCCCCTTGAGCGCTGGTCGGACATGATGGACGTGCTCGACCGCCTGAACGTGAGAGACGAACGCATTCTGCGCGCCCATTACAGCCGCGGCTTCACCTACCTGGGAGGCATCCTGCAGTACGCAGGCATGGAAGCGCCCGGGGTCAAAGAGGCGGCCACCGCGATGTTCCGCCGCATGGACGAGCGACTGGTCATGTCAGACCCGCAGATTTCGCCCGCGAACAAAGCGCTGTTCAGGGAGCTGCGCGACCTACCCCCCTGTCGCGTTTCTCCCCTTCCCTACCTGGCGAGCCTGGTGCACGAAGGCCTGTACAGCATGAAGAACACCGGACTGAAGAATACCTTCGGCTCGGTCGGCTCGTACTTCAAGTACAAGAACGTGCGGTCTGGGCGCTAGCAGCTCCGCCGCGCGCGACGGAGCGTCGAGCCCCTCCCTTTTCTCGACGCCGCATAGCGCATGGCGCCCCGGGCAACCCCGGAGCGCCATGTTTGCTCATAGGGCAGCGCCCTGCAGCGCCGTCCTTTCGGATTCTTCGCCGCTAAACCTACGCGCGCAGGTCGACGCCCAATTCCGCCTTGACCAGATCGAACGCCGCGTCGATAGCCTTGTCCATGTCGTAGTATTTATAGCCGCCCAAACGACCTGCGAACACGATGTCGCCTTCCTGCTCGGCAAGCTTGGCGTACTCGGCGTAAAGCGCGGTGTTGCGCTCGTCGTTGATGGGATAGTACGGCTCGTCGCCCGGTTCCCACGTGGCCGGATACTCGCGCGTGATAACAGACTTTGGCTGATGGCCGAACTCGAAATGCTTGTGCTCGATAATGCGGGTGTAGGGCACCTCGCGCTCCGTGTAGTTCACGACCGCGTTCCCTTGCCAGTTCTCGCAGTCGACCACCTCGGTCTCGAAGCGAAGGGAACGGTACTCCAGGTTGCCCAGTTTGAAATCGAAGAACTCGTCGATCGGTCCGCAGTAAATGGTGCGTTCCGCGATGTCGGGCTCGGCCGCGATAAGGTCTTTGTACTCCACGCCCAGGCGAATCTCCGTATTGCCGAACATCCGCTCGACCATCTGAGTGTAGCCGCCCATCGGAATGCCCTGCCAACGGTCGTTGAAGTAATTGTTGTCGTAGATAAAACGTACCGGCAGGCGCTTGATAATGGAAGCCGGCAGATCCTTGCAGTCACGACCCCACTGCTTTTCCGT